>JBMOOR010000144.1:0-15770 GCA_049324555.1 Pseudomonadota bacterium
GGCGGAAGTCATTGAAGCCGGCGGCAATCTTGGCGTCGCCGGAGGGCGCAATCGGCTGATCCGAGAAGCCATTAAGCGCGGCGCCCATTTCATCCTGTCGGTCGATGACGACATTCTCCTGCCGCCAGACTACGTAGAAATTCTGGAAACCGAATACGGGGCGCTGGCGGCGGAAGGCGAAAATCCAGGGATTTTAACGCCCGCAACGCTGGATTTTCACGGCATCGCCGGAGCGATTTTTACACGGGACGAGATCGCGGCGATCGAGGTTGGCGCAAGGGTGGAAACGCCGTCGACGCCTGAAGTCAGACGGCTTCTTGCAGCGCGTGACAAACGCCGAGCGCGTGACATTTATCATATGGGGATTGCCGACTGGCGCGGCGCATATTTCTATTCGGGCGCGCCGGAAGATCGATCCATCCAGCGTGCCTACAAGGTCGAAGCCGAACGTCGCTCAGGCGCCGATTCCCATTTGCGACACGCGAAGAACGCATGGTCATGGATTATTGAAGGCGCGCGACCCATTGCGATTGATACTGCGCCCGGCGGCGTCTGCTTTTATCCGGCGTCGCTAGCGGAAGCGATCGGTTATCACGATGAATCCTTCAATCCGTTCGGATTTGAAGACGCAGATTTCGCGCTTCGCGCGCGCGAGGCGGGCTACCAGCAATTTTGCGCGCCGCGCGCGATCGCCATCCATGACATCGCCGCTCGCCTCAGCGAACGGCCGCTCGCTGTACTCCGCTCGACGCAAGGAAAGATGGCGGGCGCTTTCGTCCGAAAACACGCGCGAGGGCATGATGCGGCGGCGGCGTTCGCGGCGATGTCGCGCCGAGCCTTCGAACAGGTGACGCTTCCTGAACAGGCGAGGCGCGAACATGGCGCGATATTGAGAACGCCGACACGGCTTGAGGCGCTTGCAGCGTATCTCGGCAACGCCATCCTTTATCTTCTGCCTTCCGAGATCGGTGCGCCAACAACAAAAATTGAAATTCTGAACAGCGCCTATTCGTTTTTTTGCGCGATCGTTCCTGGCGGCGAGACTTTGCCGGTCCGAAAGACAGCCGACGGATTCGAGTTAGGCGAGGCGGGCGGCGACCTGAGCATCACCGCTGCCTGTGCAGTTGAACAAGCTGGCGGTTTCGAACTCAGGCTCGCGATGACAAACGGCCGCATCAGCGAGGAATTCTTGCCGCCGCTGCTTGCAGCGGCCTCCGGCGCCGGCGCTTTGGCGTTCGACGCGGATATGACGCTGGCGTTCGAGGCCGGGAAGCTCGTATCGGCGAAAAGCTTCGGCTTGCGGGCATCGGGCGCCGTGAGCCTCTCCGGATCGGCGCATATCCGGCGCGGCGTAAAAGCGGAGGGCGCCGTTGCTCCGCTGGCGATCGAATCGTTGACCTGTGCGATATGTGACAAAGGCAGCCTCGCCCGCGTTCTGAAATTGCTCGCCGACGTTGAGCGTCTGTCGCCCGCCGCTTTCCTCAAACATCTGGAAGCCCTGCCGGGCGCCCAGTCGATCAGATCTTGGCTGCGTGGGGGGGCGACGGCGATCGAGCTGCAGGTCTCAGGCGTAATTGCAGGCGCGCCGGGCCCGCTTCGTCTTTCGGTCGCATGCGCCGAAACCGGCCAAGCAGAACCAAATCCCGCCGTCGCAGCCCTTTGGACGGAGGTCGCGGAACGTCCTACAAACGCTGAGCCGCCAGCCCTTCTGCAGGGCGAGGATCGGATGGAGCAGCTTTCGATGACGCTGAAGTCATTCGTCAAGAAATTCGTCGCCGAGGATCCGTGCGTTGCGCCGTTTCCAGAGACATACAATCCGCCAAAATCTCTGCGGCTTGCGCGCCGGGCGCGCTATTACTCTGCGGCGCGGGGTGTTCCGCTGACGTCGAACGAGGCCAAGCTCGTCTCCTTTCGCAACCGTCACCGGGGCGAACGGGCCTTCATCATCGGCAACGGCCCTTCGCTCAATCTCGTTGATCTGACAAGGCTGAAAGGCGAGACGACCTTTGGCGTCAACGCGATCTATCTCAACAAGGACAAGATGGGTTTTTTGCCGACCCATCATATTGTTGAGGATGTCTTTGTCGCTGAAGACCGCGCCGCGGAGATCAACGCGCTTCGCGGGCCGCATAAATGGTACGGGCATTATTTGCGATATTGTCTGGAGCAGACGCCGGAAGTCTGTTGGCTGAATGTCGCCTGCGACTATCGGAATTATCCAGGTTTTCCGCATTTCTCGACGAACGCGGCGCGGATCGTGTGGGTCGGAGGCACGGTCAGCTACATCGCGCTGCAGCTTGCCTATCATATGGGCTTTGACGAAGTCATTCTCGTCGGCTTCGATCACAGCTATTCGATACCCAGGGAAGCGATGGTCGAAGGCCGCGCCATCACCTCGACCAGCGATGATCCCAATCACTTCCATCCTGGATATTTCGGCAAGGGATATCGCTGGCATGACCCGCGCGTCGATCGGATGGAAAGGGCTTATATCAATGCGCGTCGCGCTTTTGACGCCGCCGGTCGGAGGGTGATCAACGCAACCGCTGGCGGCCGCCTCGAAGTGTTCGAGCGCGCCGATTACGCTTCTCTGTTCAAATAGGAACGCCGACTGGAATGACGGAGGCGATCACAGTCTATTCGGCGGTTCAGGACGAGCGGGTTACGACCGTCGCCGCGCTGAAGGCGCTCGCTTTGCAGATCGTCCGTCATCGTTGGCATATTCGGCAGCTCTTTATCCGCGATTTCGCCAGTTCCTACCAATTGACCCGTTTTGGAGTAGTCTGGAACTATCTTCTTCCGATCGTCCCGATCACGGTATGGGTGCTCCTTAGCGCCTTGCGGATGTTTCCATCATTTGAAGGCGTCAGCAGCGTCGTCCATGTGACGATGGGCGTCACGCTCTGGTTTCTCTATTCCGGTCTCGTTATGTCGCCGATTTCGACTGTCGAGTCTAAGATCCGGGAAGGGACGAAATCCGAGATGCCGCTCATCGGATTCGTGATCGCAGGATTCGCCCAACTCTTTTTTGACACGCTTGTTCGCATGATTGCAACCGCCAGCGTCTTCGCCTTTTTCCAAGGCGCGTCTTCGATCGCCATTCTTGCTGCGCCGCTCGTCGTCATGGCGGGCTCTCTGTTCTTCACCGGCGTTGGTCTGATCCTTGCGATTTTCAATCTCGCCTATCGCGATATCGTCAAGATTGTCGGCATGCTCCTCCAATACGGGATGCTGCTCAGCGGCGTCGTCTTTCCGATTGATGAGATTCCTGTTTTATCCGACTATGTGGCGCTTAACCCATTTTATGTTTTTGTCGAGAGCGTCAGGACGCTCGCGGTCTCTGGAACATTGCAGCATCCGGTCGCATTGGCGGGATTCAGCTTCGTCGGCATCCTAATTTTCGCGTTTGCGTGCAGATTTTTCTGTGCGAGCGAGAAACGGCTCAAGGGCTTTGCATGATGTTCATGCACGCCGATACGATTCTTGAGGTCGACCGTGTTTCAAAGCTCTATTCGCGGAGCCCGCTTGAAAGTCAGAATCGCATCGGCGAAATCGTAACGGCGGCGTTCTGGGGTCGCGCTTTTTCGGTCGCCGAACTGCAAAAGCGGGAATTCTGGGCGCTCCACGATGTCAGCTTTTCGCTGAAATGCGGCGAGGCGATGGGCGTCATCGGCCTGAACGGCGCAGGCAAAACGACTTTGTTGCGCATGCTCGTCGGGCAGTTCCCCCCGGACGCCGGGGAAATCCGAATTGCAGGCAAGACCGCCGGCATGATCGACCTGACGGCCGGGTTCAACGCTCGCATGAGCGGCAAGGAAAACATCTATCTGAGATCTGCGACGCTCGGGCGGTCTCGCGAGGAGGTCGACGCGCTCTATGACGAGATCGCCGACTTTACTGAACTCGATGAGGCGCTCGCCGCGCCGCTTTCAACTTATAGTGCGGGCATGCGCATGCGCCTTGCGTTCGCAACTACGATCTTTGTCGATCCGACTCTTCTCGTGATCGATGAAGTTCTCGCCGTGGGCGATTTTCAGTTCCGCCAGAAATGCCTAGAGCGTGTGCGCGCGTTGCGCGAGCGATCAGCCTTCGTCTTCGCCTCGCATTCGATGACGGATGTCGCCCGCTTCTGCAATGAAGCGATCGTCCTCGACAAGGGCCGAATCGACTTCAAGGGCGAACCGGAAGACGCGATCCGGCATTTTCAAGGAGCGCAAAGGAAACGCGGCGATATCGGGGTTGCAAAGAATGCAGCGCCAAACAAACTGGGCGATCAGTATCATGACAGTGCTGATATCGACAGCGTCGAGGCGATCTGGGTTGACGCCGATGGGCGCGAAAAGGCGTCTTTCCGCTGGGGCGAGAAGCTTATCTTGAGGATCGAATTCAGACTGCTTCGGCCGATCGCCCGGCTCAATATCGGCGTGCCGATCTGGCGTGTCGGCGAAGAAGTTCTTTTGAGCGCGCTCTCGACCGAGCAGCGGGCTTTTTCCATTGAACCCGATGCGGACGGCCGATGCAGCCTTGAGGTGGCGGTCGAGACAAGCGTATTTGCAGCAGGCGCTTATGAAGCCGTTCTCGCAATCGTCGACGGACCGAAGTATCTTTACCGGCGAGCTGTCGGCAATTTTTCAGTCGAGCCGTCAACGACGCCAATGAGCTGGGGGCGCTTTGTCATTCCGCATACATGGGCTAAGCGGGTTTCCGCGCAAACGACCGACGGATCAGATAGATGAAATCGCCGAAATATTTTCGCATTACCGATTATGATCGTTCATTACTGCCTAACCGCGTTCTTCGGCGGCTCGAAGAGGGCGTGAAATGCGAAGCAGATTGGACAGAACGCACGGGTTTGTCGCCGGGGCATCCGGCATGGGGCATCATATATCATGTCGCGCTGGCCGTTCTTCATCCCAACGGCGAAAACATCATTGTCGAGACCGGCACAAATTGGGGATCCTCGACGATTGTCCTTGCTCAGGCCGTGCGGGATGCGGGGAGAGGCGGAAGAGTGCACACAATCGAGCTTGATCCAAGGAATCATGAAAAAGCGATACGGCGCGTTGCGCGGGCGGGCCTCAGCGATCTGGTCGAATTTCACCTCGGCGCTTCGGAGCAGGTATTGCCGGCGCTTGCTAAGGACCTTCCGTCTGTCCGCATGGCATATCTCGACGGCGGGCATACCCTTGATACGGTGATGACGGAATTTACAGCAATTGAGCCGAAGTTGACTCATGGCGCCCTTGTGCTGATGGACAACACTTACCCGATTGCGGAGGAAAACGAGCCTGCTCGCGTTAGCGAGGCGCTGAAAGAGATTGTCAGTCGCTTCGGAGGCAATGTGGTCAATTTGCCATTCGTATCCTGGTTTACGCCGGGACTGGCGATATGGCAGCGAGAATCGCTCAACGTCTTTGACGGGCTCGGCATTTAGGCGAGCTTGTCGCCGTGTTGACGGCTGCCGGGGTCTGGGCGAGAAACCCGAGCGTCGGCAGCACATGCAACGGTTCTGTTTTGGCCATCGAACAGGCTTCATCCGGGTTGGCGGCGGCGCAAAGCGCCGACGGGTGCCTGCGCATTTCGATCGTGACGCCGAATTTCAACGGCGCCGCATTCATCGAGGAGACGCTGAAGTCGGTCGTCTCACAGAATTACTCGAACCTGGAATACATCGTCGTCGACGGCGCCAGCACGGACGGCTCGCTTTCGATAATAGAAGAATACAGGTCCAGAATTTCGACGCTGATCGTCGAACCCGACGAGGGGCATGCAGACGCGCTTAACAAAGGTTTCGCCGCCGCAACGGGCGACATTCTCGGCTGGATCAATTCCGACGACATATTGCTGCCCAACGCGCTTTCCTTCGTCGATCGCCTATTTCGCAGACACCCAGACATAGATTGGATCACGGGGCGACCTTCGAGCATGGGCGAGGATGGAAAAATCAGATGGATTGGACCTCTGCGGCCTTGGTCGCGCCTTCGATTCCTGTCGGGCGATAATAAATGGATCCAGCAGGAATCGACATTCTGGCGTCGGTCCCTCTGGCGACGCGCCGGCGGCGCGCTCGATCTTCGCTACGCCCTCGCTAATGACTTTGACTTGTGGCGGCGCTTTTTCCGTTCCGCCGAATTGCACAGCGTCGACCGCTATTTGGGCTGTTTCCGCGTCCGAACGGGGCAGCGCTCGATCGCATTCAAGTCGCAATACGAGAAGGAGATGGCGTCGATCATCGATGAGGAGCTTGCTTCCCTCGATTCTCAATTCAGCGATGCTTTCAGCGCTCTGTTGCCGGCGTCATCCGCGCGTTCGAGGCCCTTGACCGTCATCGCCGCGGATCCGCGATACGCCGTTTGCGATACGCCGATTGTCCGATCAGGTGAAGTCTTTGGTTGGAGCAGAGGCGAGGAGCGCGGCCACATGCCTCGCGGCGAGGTTGTGTCAATCACGGCGGCGGCGAGCGATCTCTCCTGCTTCAAGAATCTTCATGAGGATGAACGCTGCTTCATCATGGGCAATGGCCCGTCGCTGAACGCGACGGATCTGTCGCTGCTCGCGACGGAAACAGTGTTCGCCTGCAACGCCGCATTCATGCTCTTTGACCGCATTTCATGGCGACCGAAATATTACGCCTGTGTCGATTCGCGGGTGCTTCCTGACCGCGCGCGGGAAATCGATGCAATGTTGAACAACGATCCTGGCATGATCGGATTTTTTCCCGCCGTCCTGCTGGAACATTCGAGCAAGCGTCGGCGCACGATCACGCGCACGCTCCTGCCGCCTGCGCACAATCGATTCTTTTTCAATGAACGGCCGAACTCCGCCGACAACCTTCCGCATTCGATGTTTTCCTATGACATCAATGACTATGTCGTGCAGCCTTTCACTGTTGCGATCACGCTCTTGCAGCTTGCCGCCTATATGGGATTTTCCGAGATCATTCTCATCGGTTGCGATACGACCTATGTCGTGCCGCAAAGCGCCAAGAGAGAGGGCGATGGCGCCGATCTTGGCGTTGCGTTGACGTCAGCCTACGATGACGACCAGAATCATTTCGATCGGCGCTATTTCGGCAAGGGCAGGAAATGGCACGATCCGCAGCCGGATAAGATGATCATGCATTATGAGCACGCGAAGAAGGCGCTGGATGCAATCGGCGTGCGCGTCTACAATGCGACGGTCGGCGGCAAGCTCGAAGTATTTCCACGCCGGCCGCTCGAAGATTTTTTTAAGGATGACGGGAGTGCGCCGGTGACTCGCAGCCCTTCCAGCAATTTGTCCGCATTGGCCGAGGCGCCAGCGGCGACCGCGCAGCGCAACAGCGGCGCCGGAACGGTCGGCGAATGGGCGGCGCTCGTCGGCGGCCTCCTCCAGCGCTCGCGCGGGCTCGCACTGGCCGGCGCAGTCGCGATTCCGGCAGTCGCAATTGTTGCGTATCTGATGCGATCATCCCCGGCGCTTCCCTATTTTCTTGGCGGCGCGGGATTTTTCATTCTCCTCGGGCTTCTTGCAGCGGTCGCTCTGAGGACGCGGGGGTTCGTCGCGGAACTGTCCCGTCAGCTCCTCGACATTTCGATGGGCGCCTCGAATGCGGTCGACGATGTCGTCATCGGCCGGCTGGAAATGGAGGATGAATTGGCGCGTCTCCGCGAGGAACTGGAGGAGATCAAGGAGCTCCTTGCGCCCCCGGAGGGGAGAACTGAGCGGCAAGAGGCGGTCGAGCGCAGTTGAGACGGCTGGCGATTCCTGCAAAAATGCCGCTTCAATTGGTCAGGTCAGTCCGCGATCTCGAAATGGCGCCGCAATCCGTCAGTATTGTCTATCGATCGCTCAATGAAGAGCGGTGGCTCGGCCAGTCGATTGCCGCTTGCAGATCGCAGGCGTTGGCGGACGGCCGGTCTCTCGAACTCGTCCTCGTCGATTCGGGGTCAACGGATGGGACGCTGGACATAGCCGAGAGGCGTGGCTGCCGCATCGTGCATATCAAGAAAGCGGATTTCACCTTCGGGCGTTCGTTGAATTACGGCTGCGAGGCGGCGGTCGGAGACATCGTCGTTTTCATTTCGGCGCACTGCATTCCAGCGCACGATCGCTGGCTCGAAAACCTGATCCGTCCGCTCATCGACGGCAAAGCCGACTATGTTTATGGCCGGCAGGTCGGCAACGATGTGACGCGTTTTTCCGAACATCAGGTTTTCAATCATTATTACGGCGAGCATGACAAGATTCCGCAGGGAGAGCTTTTCGTCAACAACGCCAATTCAGCGATGCTGCGAACGGTCTGGGCCAAGCAGCGCTTTGACGAGGCTGCGACGGGTCTTGAAGATATGGTGTTCGGTAAGGCGCTTCAGCGGGCGGGCGGACGAATCGCCTATGTCGCAAATGCGCCGGTTGTCCACATCCACGAAGAATCGCTGAACCAGACGAAGCGCCGCTACTATCGTGAGGCGCTGACGATGCGAGAGATATTCCCCGAAGTGCATTTCCATTTCGGCGATTTCGTCCGCTGTTTTGCGGCCGGCGTCCTGCATGATTTTTCGGAGGCCCTCACCAAGAAGAAGTTTCTTGACGAAGCGGCCGGCATTGTCGGCTTTCGTTTCATGCAATATTGGGGGACATGGCGCGGGCACAACGAGCACCGGATATTGTCGCGCGCGCAAAAGGAAAGCTACTACTATCCCCGCTCGCAGCGCGCACGCAAGGCGCCTGATCGCGCCTCGCCGCCGGCTCCTGCATCGCAAAAACCGGCTGAATGAGCGAACGTTCCGACATCCGTCCAACCCGCTGCAGGAAAGCGTATCAGTGTGATTGAAGGCTCCAAACGACTGACAGCGTTATTGCCGATGAAGGCCCATAGCGCTCGGGTGACGTCGAAGAATTTCAGGATGATAGCGGGTAAACCGCTGTTCAGATGGATTCTCGATACTCTTTGCGGCACGGAAGAGATAGACGCGGTCGTGATCAACACCGATGCGCGCGACATCCTTGCCGATAATGGGCTCAAGGGCGGCGATTACGACGGCAAAGTGATCATCCGTGACAGGAAGGCGGAAATCTGCGGCGACTTCGTTTCAATGAATCTTGTCCTGGCGGACGACATCAGGAATGTCACGTCGGATTACTATCTTATGACGCACACGACCAATCCGCTGCTGTCGGGCGCAACGATCAGGAAAATGATTGGGGCTTTTGCAGCGGGGGAGGCGGCAGGCTCGGCGGATTCGCTCTTCACCGTGACGCGACGCCAGACGAGATTTTACACGCCTGATGGCGCTCCCATCAACCACGATCCTAAGAACCTTATCCGCACGCAGGATCTTCCGCCCTATATGGAGGAAAACTCCGTGTGCTACCTTTTCACGGCGCAATCCTTCGCCAAGACCGATGCGCGTATCGGCGAACGCCCCATCCTTTACGAAACACCGCGTCTTGAATCGGTCGATATCGATGAGAAGTCGGACTGGTTCATGGCCGAATCGCTGCTGATGCGCGTCGCCGCCGGCGAAACTCTGCCCGAGGATTAGAGATGGCGAAGCCGACCGTATTCGTGACCTGCCCGCCGATGTTGGGATTGATTGAGGAATTTGCAGGCGATTTCGCCGCAAAAGGGCTTCAATGCGTTCCTGGCGAGGTGAAGCAGGTGAAAACCGTCGCCGAACTCATAGAGGAGGCGCCGCTCTATGATGCATGGATTATCGGCGATGATCCGGCGACGCGCGAAGTCGTCGCGGCGGGCGTCAAGGGGAGGCTCAAGGCGGCGGTCAAATGGGGCGTCGGCGTCGACAATGTCGACTTTGCTGCGTTCAAGGATTTCGGCGTGCCGGTTGAGAATACGCCCGGCGTATTCGGCGGCGAAGTGGCGGACGTTGCGCTCACCTATACGCTCGGCCTAGCGCGCGAGACCTATCGGATCGACCGCGAGATCAGACTGAACAATGGCTGGCCGAAACCCGCCGGCATCTCGATGGATGGGCGCACAGTCGCCATTGTCGGCTTCGGCGACATTGGGCGTCAGACCGCAAAACGCATCCTCGCCTGCGGCTCCACAGTCATCGCCTATGATCCGATATTCAAGCCGGCGGAGGGCCTTCCGGTGGAGCGCGCGGAATGGCCCGAGCGCATCGGCGAGGCGGACTTCATCATTTTCACCTGTCCCTTGAACGCGGGAACAAGACACATGTTCAATGAGGCGCTCATCGGCTGTCTGAAGAAGGGCGTGCGTATCGTCAATGTTTCACGGGGCCCTGTCATTGAGGAAGGCGCATTGATCCGCGCGCTTGAAAGCGGCGTCGTTCATTCCGCCGCGCTCGATGTCTTTGAGGTCGAGCCGCTGCCGGCGGGGTCGCCGCTGCGCCGCTTTGACCGCTGCATTTTCGGCTCGCACAACGGATCGAACTCGGTCGACGCCGTGCGCCGGGTCAGTCGCCTCGCGATCGAGAAGATTGATCGGCTCTTGAGGACCGCTGCGAAATGACGGACGGCGTCCTCATCACTGGCTGCAATGGCGGGATTGGGACAAGCCTCGTGAGGGTTTTCGCGGAGGCGGGCTGGGCCGTGATCGGCGTCGATTGCTCCGACCCGCCGGTTTCAAGTTCTGCTGTGCGAATCCTTAAGGCCGACATCGGCGAATTCTGCGACAATGAGAAGAAGCTCGCCGCCTTTGTCGCTGATGTGCGCGCCGCCCTGTCTGGGCGGAAGCTCGCCGCGCTCGTAAACAACGCCGCCGTCCAGATCCTTGGCGATGTCAAAAATCTTGCAGCGAAGGATTTCGTAAGGACGATGCAGGTGAACGCCGTCGCGCCGTTCGTTCTTGTGAAGGCTTTTCTGTCCGACCTCGAAGCGGCGAACGGCGCTGTCGTTAATATCGGTTCGGTGCATGCTGAGGCGACGAAACCTGAATTTGCCGCCTATGCGACGTCGAAAGCGGCTCTGCATGGGCTGACGCGCGCGCTCGCTGTCGATCTCGGACCGAAAGTCCGCGTCAATACGCTAGCGCCAGCTGCGACCGCGACGACGATGCTGAAAGCCGGCTTTGAGGGAAACCCCGAAGGCTTCGCCGCGCTCAAAGGCGTGCATCCTCTGGAGAGGATCGCAGAGCCCTCGGAGATCGCGAGGATTGCGCTCTTTCTCGCGTCTTCTCATTCTGCGTTCATGACCGGCGCGACGGTTCATGCCGATGGAGGCATCCTCTCGCGCCTTCATGATCCGGCCTGAACGGTGGGCGCGCTGTCCGCATCAAAGCCGCGCTGCGTCGCTCCTGTTGACGCGGTACTCGGGGAAGGTCCGATCTGGGATCCGCGCATCGCCCGCTTGCTCTTTCTCGACATCAAGGACGCCAAGATCTTCGTCTATGATCCTCAGACGGAGGAAACACGCACGGTTGAAGCGTCAGGCGGGGTGAGCGCTATCGGCCTTCGCAGGAAAGGCGGCTATATCTGCGCCCGTAAGGATGGCTTTGCGCGTTTGACGCTCGGAGAGCGCGCGGCGGAAATTACGCCCCTCGCTAATCCAGAGAGGGACAAACCGGGAAATCGCTTCAACGACGGCAAGGTTGATCTTGCGGGCGGTTTCTGGGCGGGCACGATGGATGAGAACGAAAAAGATGCGGCTGCGGGTTCGTGGTGGCGCCTCGCGCCCGATGGCGCCGTCGAGCGCCTCGACGCGGGATTTCACGTCACAAACGGACCTGCTTTCGACCCCGATCGCCGCCGCGTCTATTTCACCGACAGCGCGCGTCAAACGATTTTTGCGGCGAAAGTTGAAGATGGCGGCTTTTGCGATAAACGGGCATTTCTTACCTTCGGCGCAGGCGAGGGCTATCCCGACGGGATGGACGTCGATCGCCTTGGAAATCTCTGGGTAGCCTTCTGGGACGGCGCGGCGGTGCGCCGCTTTTCGGCTGAGGGCGCGTTGATCGAGACGATTGAGACGCCGGCGCTTCGCCCAACGAGCATCGTTCTGAGTGAAAGCCGCGCTTACATCACCTCGGCGCGGATCGGCCTGTCGGCGGATCAGATCGACAAGTTTCCGCTCTCGGGCGGCCTGTTTGAGGTGCGTTTGAACGCGCCCATGTCGCAACCTGTGCGCTATTTTGAGGGCTGAGCGCGGCGCCGATCGGTTAGGAGTTGTTCGCCTGACCACTTGTCTTTCACCTCGTCTTCGCTTTTAGACGATGACGGCGAGTGCGGCGCGTCACGCAGTTGGCCCGCAGGGAGGGGTAGTTGATAGGGCGGCGAGCAATCGTTCACATCGGCACCTACAAGACAGGCTCAACTTCGATCCAGGCTTTTCTTGATGCAAACGCCGGATTGCTGTTTGCGAAGGGCTTCTATTATCCGGATTCGCTCGGCCGGCCCAACCATCACGGACTTGCCGTGTTTGCGCTTAGTGACCGCGAGACCACGGGTCTCATCCGGTATCTCAATCTGCACGATCGCGAAAAGCGCGAGGCGAAGCGGGCGGAGATCGCCGCCGCCCTAAATGCGGAACTCGCCGGCCTGCCGTCCGAAATTTCAGCGGTCGTCTTTTCAAACGAACATCTTTCCGGGCTCAATACAGAGCCGGAAATTGAGAGTCTGCGGGATCTTCTCGCGCCACATTTCGACGAGATAAAAATCGTTGTATATCTGCGCCGGCAGGACCAGCGGATTGTCAGCGATTACACGCAGAAAGTCCGCGACGGTTATACGAAACCGCTCGATCCTCTGACCTATCAGCCTGCGGAAAGCCGCGACTATCGCGCGTTTCTCGAAAAATGGGCGAAAGTGTTCGGGGAGGATGCGATCGCGCCGCGCATCTTTTCACGCGCTCGGTTCGTCGATGGCGATCTGATTGATGATTTTCTCGCAGCGATCGGCGCGCCCGCAGATCCAGCCTATGTGCGTCCGGAAATGGAGAATCTCGGCCTCTCCCACGAAGCAATCGAATTTCTGCGCGCATTCAACGAGTACGTCCCGCATTACAGGAATGGCGAGCGTAATCCGGTGCGAATGCGGTTATTGCCGTTCCTTGTCGAGGGATTTCCGGGTGAAGGGATTCGCCTCGGCCGCGGAGAATCCGAAGCATTGCTCGAGCTGGTGCGCGAATCGAATGAAGCTGTCGGCGCGAGATATTTCGGCGGCGAGTTTCCATTTTCAAACGACCTGTCGCGCTGCGGAGGCGAGCGCGCGTCCCCGCCGAGTTTCGAGGAAGCGGTGAAGATCGCCGCGTTTCTCTGGTCGAGGCAGGCGGAAACGATTAACGAGCTCAAAGCCGAAAATGAACGGCGGATGCAACAGCTTTCCGCGCTGCGGCTACTCGTCGTCGCAAAGAGCGACATTGCTCGCTCGCTCGCCGAACGTCTGCTCGCCGAAGATCCGCAAGCGAATGACTATTATCCGACGCTTCTCGAGACTTTTATGGCGCTTCATGCGGAACTTCGTGATGCGCGAGAAAGGCTTACCCGGAACGCGCCTCGCGCAAACGGAGAAGAGGACTGACCAAAAGCACGCCGGCGCTCCTTTCGCCCTGGGGTTTGTCGAAACGCCTCGTAGCCTCCTCTTCCGCCGATCGCGCTACGCCCTATCATCGATGATGAGCGGCGCTGCAGTTGCGCGCCTTGCGCCATAACCCGGCTCTGCAGTCTTGCCGGCTTCTTCCGCAACGGCTTTGAGCACGCTTTCGCTGGCGGCGCGAGCGCCTTCGAGGAGGGCGCGCTGATGCTGTGCGCGTTCTTCAAAGATCATCGTCAATTCACGGAGCTTTGCTATCAGTCCATCGCCGGCGGCGGCGACGTTTGAACGATCGGCCGCGATGCAACGGATTGATTGCGCATAGGCGGCGGCGAGGCGCGCCTTGTCCGGCTGCAGGGCCGAAAGCTCTTTCGGCCTGCGGGAAACGAGGAGTTCGTTTTCCCGGACAATGATGGCGGTGAGTTCTTCGGTCAGCGCAATCAGCGTTTGCACGCGCGTTCTCGGATCAATCGCGGCAGTCGTCATTGTCTACTCCTGGCGAGAGGGCGTCGTCGGGTGCGCGCCCTGAAGATCGATGAGAGAGGATTTGACGTGATCGGCGAGGCCGAATCCGCCGCGCTCCGCCATAGCCTTGGCGTAGCTTTCCTGGAGAAGGCTGTTGAAGAATTCCTCGCTCTTGCCGCCGCCGGCGATCTCCGGCGTTTTGACCGATGAAAAGAGCGGTGCGAGCACCTGAGCGATGAAGACGGCCTCGAATTCCTTTGCGGCAGCGTTGATGCGCTGCGCGTCAAACGTCAGCGGAGCGGCGAACGAGGGAGCGATCGCGTCAATCATTACAGCACCTCGATGTCGGCCTGCAGCGCGCCTGCGGCCTTGATCGCCTGCAGGATCGCGATCAAATCGCGCGGGGAAACGCCGAGCGCATTGAGGCTGTCGACGAGATCGCGCAAGCGCACGCTTTCCTCGACGATTTTGAGATCGGCCGGCTCGTCGTCGGCGCCGACGCTGGTGCGCGGCACGACGACCGTCTCGCCATTGCGCGAGAAGGGACTGGGCTGGCTCACCTGCGGCGTCTCGCCGACTGAGATAGTGAGGTTCCCTTGCGCGATCGCGACCGTCGACACGCGCACATCGTCGCCGATGACGACAACGCCGGCGGTTTCGTCGATGACGACCTTGGCGCGAGTGTCGGCGTCGACCGAAAGCCCCTCGACCCGACCGATCATCGCGACCATGTCGCCCTCAAAATTCTGCGGGCGGCTGAGGCGCACCGTGCCGGGGTCTGACACGGAAGCTGCGCCTTGCCCGAGCGCAGCGTTGATCGCAGCGCTGATATGCGCCGCCGTCGTAAAATCGGGATTGCGCAAGGCGAGGCGCACGGATGTCTGAGCAGAAATTGCATAAGCGATTTCACGTTCGACGACCGCGCCGTTGGCGATCCGTCCGTTCGTCGGAACGCCCCGCGTTAGCGACGCCGCCTGTCCGCGCGCGGCGTATCCGGCGACGGCGAGCGATCCTTGCGCGACAGCATAGACTTCCCCGTCCGCGCCGTAGAGCGGCGTCACCAGGAGAACGCCGCCTCGGAGGCTTTCCGCGTCGCCGAGAGCGCTCACCGAAACATCGATGCGCGCGCCTTGCGTTGCGAAGGGCGGCAGGTTCGCCGTCACCATGACCGCGGCGATGTTTTCAGTGTCGAGCGCTTCGGAACGGATGTTGACGCCCATCCGCTCCAGCATCGAGACGAGGCTTTCGCGCGTGAACGGCGTGTTGCGGATGCGATCGCCCGTGCCGTCAAGGCCGACGACGAGACCGTAGCCGATCAGCATGTTGTCGCGCACGCCCTCGACATCGGCGAGATCCTTGATGCGCGTTGCGGAACGCGCGGGGCCGATCGACGCCGAGAGCGTCAGCGAGAGCATGAAGGCGAAGAGGAAGATCTTGACAGGATTGCGCACGTCGGACTTTCGGTCTGCGCCCGCAATTCGGGCCGCTTGCCAAAAGCGAGAGACATGCCACGGCGAGGCGCGCATCAAACGCGCTGAATTTGCTTTCAAAACCAAGCGATTGGCATTCGGTGCGCCAGGGCCCGCCCGCAACCGAGGCGCTTCTTGCGGAAGTTCCTGCCGGGAAATTCTTGCCCAATTAACGAAAGCTTTATGCGCACGGCGCCATTGTGCGATCGCGGATTTATCGGTGTAAGGATGATCAAGGTCACGAGAACGGGCAGCGCGGGCAATACGCGCCCGGCGCGCGGCTCCGGCGCATCTCGCGCCGCCGCCGGCGGCTTCAGGATCGATGACGCCGCCGGCGCCTCTTCGA
>JBMOOR010000145.1:0-15667 GCA_049324555.1 Pseudomonadota bacterium
GATTTCGGCCTGGCGCTGAAGCCTGATTATTTCGGCGCCGGCGCGCGCATCGCCCGCAAGGCGATCGATTTCGCGCGCCGCGATAAGCGCATTCCCTTTGTCACGTTTCTGTTGCCGCCGTCGCGGCGAAATCTCGGCGCGCTCGGTCGCATCGGCGCGGTCTATGTCGGCGATATCGATTACGAGGGTGCGCGGTTCCGCAAATTCCGCCTCGAGACCGCCTGATGCGGCAGCGACGCGCCCGGCGCCAGCAACCCGGCGGGCGGGCGCAAAACCCAACGCGGCGAGACGCCGCGCCCCTGAAAACGCCCGGAAATCATGCGTTTTCAGGATTTTTCCGAGCCTTGACGCTATGCTGCGGCGCCGCTAGTTTCCGCCGCGACTTTTAAGGGTGCGGCGGTCGTTCGCGCCCCTCTTCGGGCACGCCAATGTCTGATGGCGCCAAGCAGGATCCTCCCTCGCTCGATGAGTTCGCCAAACGCCTCGACGCCGCACGCGGCGACGTCGAGTCGGCGGGCGGCTCGAATCGGGCAAGGGGAATAGCGCTCGGACGCGCGTTTCGCGTCGGGTCGGAACTCCTGGCGGGGCTCTTCGTCGGCGCGCTGCTCGGATTGGGAGCGGACACGTTGTTCGGCACGAAGCCCTTTCTGCTTCTGGTCGGCATCCTGTTCGGTTTTGCGGCGGGCGTCATGAATGTCAGCCGCGCGTTCAAGGCGTCTTCACCAGACGCCGCATCTGGCGGGCGAAAACCGTCCGGACAGGGATGATCCTCCCTCGCTCCGGTTCGGCGAAGGGAATGGACGAAATGATCGACACGGCGATCCCCGGCTTCAGGGCTCCGATTCTGCAAGCCGCCGGACCGATGGAACAGTTCGAAATACGCCGCCTTGTCCCTCTGACGGCGGGCGATGTCGACATCTCGTTTACGAACTCCTCCCTCTGGATGGTGATCGGCGTCGCGCTCATCGTCACGTTCTTCTTTGTTGCAACGAGCCGGCGCGCGCTCATTCCAGGGCGCCTGCAGTCGGTCGCGGAAGTCCTCCATGAGTTTGTCGCCAATCTCGTGCGCGACACGATCGGTCATGACGGAAGGAAGTTTTTTCCTTACGTTTTCACCTTGTTCATATTCATTCTCGTCGCGAATTACGTCGGGCTCGTTCCTTCCGCGCCCTTGTCGCCGCATCAATTCCACGTCTTTACGACGACGAGCCACATCATCGTAACTTTCGCGCTCGCCATGCTGACGATTTCGATCGTCCTCGTTTACGGCTTTGCGAAAAACGGCCTCAAATTCCTGAGGCTCTTCGCGCCTTCCGGGTTGCCAATCTGGCTGATGCCCATTCTCGTGCCGATCGAAATCATCTCGTTCCTGTCGCGGCCGATCAGCCTCGGCGTCCGGCTGTTCGCCAACATGCTCGCGGGGCACATCATCCTCAAGCTCTTCGCGATGTTCGTGATCATGCTCCTCGGCGCGCCGTTCGCCTTTAAGGCGCTCGCGATCGCGCCCTTCCTCGGATCAGTCGCGATCTTCTTTCTCGAGCTTCTGGTCGCGGCGCTGCAGGCTTACGTCTTCGCGATCCTGACTTGCATCTACCTCGCCGACGCGGCGCACGCGGCGGATCACTAGGCGCCGATAGGAAAAGCGTATGCGGGTTTCTGTTTAAGGGCGCGCCGGAAAAACGAGTTCCCTCGCGGCGAACGGGCCAACCGCGACGAAGGGATAAACGGCTCTTACGACGAGACTTAAGGAGTTCATCCATGGAAGTTGAAGCAGCAAAACTGATCGGCGCCGGCATCGCCGCCATTCCGCTCGCGGGCGCTGGCGTCGGCCTCGGCCTTATCTTCGGCAATTTCCTCGCCGGCGCATTCCGCAATCCGTCCGCCGCGGCGGCGAACCAGCAGACCATGCTGCTCGCCTTCGCGCTGACGGAATTCACGGGCCTTCTTGGCTTCGTGATCGCGATGATCATTCTTTACGCGTTCTGATTTCCGGAAACATCCAACTCGACAGGCGGCGGCCTCGCCCATGCTCTATTCCATCGTCATGACTGCCGCTGAAGCGGCTGAAGCCGCGGAAGCGGGCGGCCTGCCGCAGCTCGACGCATCGACATGGTCGAGCCAGCTCTTCTGGCTCGCGCTCACTTTCGGCGCGCTCTATTGGCTGATGTCGACCTACTTCCTGCCCCGGATCGGCGCCGCGCTCGAAGAGCGGCGCGACCGGATCGCCGATGATCTCGACAGGGCGTCGGAGTCGCGGCGCCTTGCGGAGGAAGCGGAAGCGGCCTTCAACCGGTCTCTTAATGAGGCGCGCGCCAAGGCCCAGGCGATCGCCGCAGAGACGCGCGAAGAGGTCGGCGTCGAAGTGGCGGCGATGCAGAAGGAAGCCGAGGCTGCGCTGTCGGTCAGAGCCGACGCGGCCGAAGCGCGCATTGCGGACATGAAGGCGAGCGCTTCGGCGAACGTGCGCGAGGCGGCGGCCGCCACGACGCGCGCGATTGTCGAGGCGCTGATCCTCGAAACGCCCGCCGACGCGGTCGTCAGCGCCGCAGTCGCAAAAGCAGCCAAAGCATAAGGCGTCTTTCCATGATCAATCTGACCGCCCTCTTCCTCGCCGCCGTCGAAGACACCGCCGCGGACGCGCATGAAGCGAGCGGCGGCCTCTTGCAGGATCCGACTTTCTGGGTGCTCGCCGCGTTCCTCGTCGTCGTGGCGCTGCTCGCGCGCATGGGCGCTCCGAAGATGATCGCCGGCGCTCTCGACAAGCGGGCCCAGGATATTGCGGACGAACTCGACCGCGCGCGCGCGCTTCGCGATGAGGCGCAGGAATTGCTGGCGAAATACCAGCGCCGCCAGCGCGAGGCGGAAGATGAAGCGGCCGACATCATCGAACAGGCGAAACGAGACGCAAGGCGCATCGCCGCCGAGGCGAAGACGCGTATCGAAGAACAGCTCGCCCGCCGAGCGAAATCGGCCGAAGACAAGATCGCCCGCGCCGAGGCGCAAGCGGTTGCGGAAGTCCGCGGCCAGACCGCCGATCTCGCGATCGAGGCGGCGCGCGAAATCATCCGCTCACGGATGGATCAGGGCGCCCAATCCGCTCTCGCTGAACGCGCAATCGACGAATTGCGCGCCAAGCTGCATTAGAGCGGGTGCGGCAAATCGGAATCAGCGTCCTTCGAGACGCCCTGCCCGCCTCATCCCGCCGTCGCGCCGGTTGATCGCCCGCTTGTGGAACGATAGCCGGCGGTTGTGCGAGCGGCGGCGTTAACGCTCTTTCCGATGAAAATTTTTTCGCGTTGATTCGGAAGGAAAATTCCGAACCATCCCCTCCTTATCTTACAACTTATCCCCCCTTGCAGGGCTTACAATGCTCTCCGATCGAAGTCCGGAGAGGTGCCAGGCCTGTCGTTTCTGACGGCTTCGACCCGCGGCGATCGGCAACGGGCAACCGGAAAGCAGGAGGACAACATTAGTCGGGAATTTGGAATGGCGTGAGGAACCGCGAAAACCCAAACGCCCTCGGCCGTTTCGGCCTCGATCCAGGCGGAGGCCGGGCCCAGATCTTTCTTGCAGTACGAACAGATCTTCCTTGCACGCCGTTGCGGCGCGCGCTGGATCCTGGCTTGCGTCGGGATGCGCGACATTGGCGGCGGCCGTTCTCATGCACTGGGTCCTGGCGCGATCGCCGGCGCGTTTTCCCGATGGCCTCCCCGCACCTGCGAAATCCGGCGCCGCTTTTCGCCGCAAATGCGAAGCGCAATCGGCGCCCCTATGACGCGGGCGCCACAGGAGAGCGCCCAAGCGCGGCGCCGGGCGGCATTGCAGGATCACGCCCCTTTCCGCGCATGGTTAAGGTTTGCTAGGGTCCCGGCGGGGCGCGGGGGCTTGGGGCATACCCGCGAATGCCAAAGAGACCGCCGTGGGGCGGGTATTTTCGGAGCGGGTTATGGGTCGTTTTCTCCTGTTTATCATCATCATCGTCGCGGCGCTTGCCGGCGTGTGGTTCTACATGCCGGGCGGCAAGGACATGCTGACCGGCGCCAAGGACAAGGCGATGAGCTACGTGCCGGGCGCGGCGAAAGAAGAAGCAGCGCCGGCGGCCGAAGAGGCCGTCGTCGAAGAAGTCGTCGTCGAGGAAGCCGTCGTTGAAGAAACGCCGGCTGAGGAAGCTGCGGCTGAAGAGGCCCCGGCGGAAGAGCCGCAGAACTAGGCTCGACACAGCCGAACGAGGCGCGCGCTGCGGGGCGACCCGCGGCCGCGCTTTTTTATCGCCTTTCGCATTACCGGCGCCGACAGGCTGAACTGATGCGGGAACGGCTCGAAAATATTCAGGCGTTGCGCGGGCTCGCAGCCCTGATGGTGCTTGTCGCCCACGTCAAGGGCGCCGAGAGCGATTATGGCGGCGCAGGAACATTGACCCCGCACTGGCTCTATTTGGGGGTTGTCGGCGTCGACCTCTTCTTCCTCATCAGCGGCTTCGTCATGACGCATGTCGCGTTATCGGGCGCGCGCGGGAAGGATGCGGCCGGACGGTTTTTCTTCAATCGCACAGCGCGAATCTACCCGGTCTATTGGGCGGCGACGCTGCTGCTCATGATCCTCTACGCGGGAAAGCATTTCCTGTTCGCGGAGGCGACGCCCTTCCCCAATCCGGTCGAGACGTTTCTTCTGCTTCCCGACGACCATTACCCGCTCGTTCCGGTCGGCTGGACCCTCGTCCACGAGATGTATTTCTACGCCGTCTTCGCTCTTTTTGTTTTCTGGCGCGGCGCGCGGGTTCCCGTCTTTGTCGGCGCCTGGGCGGGTGTTCTCACCGCGGGCCTTGTCTTCGGCGTCTTCGCCGTCAACGCCTGGACAAAAATAATCTTCAATCCGCTGACGTTCGAGTTCATTGCGGGCGCCCTCATCGCCCTCGCCGTCCGGCGCGGCGTCACATCGTTCGCAACATCCGCCCTGATCGCGGGGGCTGCGATTTTTGCGGTCGAGACAGCGTTTTTCGCCGATCGTCTCTACCCGGACGTCATGGGCCAGTTTGCGTTGCGGGCGGCGATCTTCACGCCGCCCTTCGCGCTCATCCTTTATGGCGTCGCCGCGCGCGAAAAACGCAAGCTAAGGCTTGCTCCATTATGGCTGAGGAGAACGGGCGACGCGTCGTATTCGCTCTATCTCATTCACGTGCCGGCGTTTCTTGTCGTCGGAAAACTCGTTAGTATCACCGTATCGGACGGCGCGCTCGACAATTACCTGCTCGTATTCGCTTTTCCGGCATGCGCTCTCGCCGCCGGACTTGCGCTCCACGCCTATGTCGAGCGGCCTTTGCTCATAGCATCGAAGAAATTCGGAGATCGCCTTTTCGCCGCGCGATCGACAGCCGTTGAGGCGAATGGAACTACTCCGCCGCTTTCGGCGCAATCTCCGGCGACCAGCGCAGAACAGGCTTTCGCGCCGCCGCCGTTTCGTCAAGCCGCCGGCGGGGGCTGAGCATGGGGGAGGCCTTGAACCGCGCCGCCTCGCCCGCCTTCGCGCGCCTCGCGAGATCGATGAGCGCGTCGCAGAATAGGTCGAGTTCCTGCTTTGATTCCGATTCTGTCGGCTCGATCAGCATCGCGCCATGAACGACGAGCGGGAAATACATCGTCATCGGATGGAAGCCCTCGTCGATCATCGCCTTGGCGAAGTCGAGCGTGTCAACGCCAGTGTCCTTCAGGAAACGATCGTCGAAAAGGCACTCGTGCATGCAATAGCCCGGAAACGCCGGCGTCATTTCCGATTTCAACCTCGCCAGAACATAGTTGGCGTTGAGGACCGCATCCTCCGACGCCTGACGGATGCCATCGCCGCCATGGGAGAGCATATAGGCGAGCGCGCGCACGAACATGCCCATCTGGCCGTGGAAGGCGGTGATGCGCCCGCCGGCTTGTCCCTCGCCTTCCGATTTCGCGGCGCGGCGCGTCTCGACGAGATGAAAGCCGCCGTTCTCCCTCACGACGAAAGGCACCGGCGCGAAAGGCGCGAGCGCTTCGGAGAGAACGACGGGGCCGGAGCCCGGCCCGCCTCCGCCATGCGGCGTCGAGAAGGTCTTGTGGAGGTTGATGTGCATCGCGTCGACGCCGAGATCGCCAGGGCGCACCTTGCCCGCGATCGCGTTGAAATTGGCGCCGTCGCAGTAGAAATAGCCGCCGACTTCGTGCACGGCGTCTGCGAGCGCTTTGATGTCGCGTTCGAAAAGGCCGCAGGTGTTTGGGTTCGTCACCATGATCGCGGCGACGTCGGGGCCGAGCTTGGCGCGAAAGGCTTCGAGATCGACACGGCCCGTTTCATCCGCGGGAATCGCATCGACGACAAAGCCGCACTGCGCCGCCGTCGCCGGATTTGTTCCGTGCGCGGATTCAGGCGCCAATACGCGCGTGCGATGGCCCTCGCCTTTGGCTTCGACCGCCGCCTTGATCGTCATCATGCCGCAAAGCTCGCCATGCGCGCCCGCTTTCGGCGACATCGCGACGGCGGGCATTCCGGTCAGCTCCATCAGCCAGTGCGCGAGCGTATCGATCAGTTCAAGCGCGCCCTGCACCGTCGATTGCGGCTGCAAGGGGTGAATGTCGCCGAAACCGGCGAGCCGCGCCATTTTTTCGTTGAGGCGCGGATTGTGCTTCATCGTGCACGAGCCAAGCGGGAACGGCCCCATGTCGATCGCAAAGTTCTTTTGGCTAAGGCGCACGAAATGACGCATCGCTTCGGGTTCGGAGAGGCCAGGAAGACCGATTGCGCTCTCGCGCTTCATCCCGCCGAGGCGGTCATGCTTGGCCGAAGGCGCCGGGAAATCGACGCCGGTCGAGGCGAATGCGTCTTTTTCAAAAGATAGCGACTCTTCAATCTGCAGCGCACGGTTGCCGGTGAAGGTGACGACATCGGCCGTCGCGGAACCGCCGCGCGTCCGGCGGCCCTGATCATTCATGGTCATTTATTCGACCCCCGATTCAGACGGCTAATCTCATCGATGTCTTCTTTTGTTATACATTTGCCAATGTCATCTCCATCGACATAAGCGGTGTCATCATCAATTGTGACCAGCCGCCAGCTTTTCGGATCGAACATTCCTCCGCGCTTAACGCACTTTTTGTAGGCGTCGTCGTAATTGATCTTGAGTAGGCCTGTAATTTCAAGGTTAAGAATCCCCGCCGGTTTATCCGCGCTCGGCCCTGCGCACCATGCTTCGATAAATGGCACATCATAGAATTGCTTAAAGGCGTCGATGACTTCAGCGGAAAGTTTTTCAGTGGGGGCCAATGGCTCACGGTCGAATTCGACTGAAGCCTCTCCTCGTGAGACGCTGAACTTAAACGAGTAGTTTCGTTCGGCGCAGGTAACCTCCAACGATCGTTCAATTGAAGTTGGTGCCCCAAATAGCCGGGAGACCGTAATCGTGAGGGGCTCTGCTGCGGACAAAAACATCAACGCAACGGCGAGAGATGAAAGCATTAGAGAAGCTCCGAAAGCGCTAACGCAAACGCCTCAACATCTCCATCCGTTACGCACTCCGTCGCGGCGACGATGAGGAGGTCGTGCGCCTTTGCGTCATGCGGCCAGAGCCGTTCGCCGGGAACGCCGCCGAGAACGCCGTCCGCGGCGAGTTTTTCGACGACATCCGTCGCGTTCTTCGGCAAGCGAATGGTGAACTCGTTGAAGAACGATTTCGTCAGGACGCTGACGCCTTTGACGGATGATAGCGCATCCGCCGTCTTGCAGGCCGCTTCATGGTTGAGCGCGGCGACGCGGCGGAGCCCCGCCTCGCCGAGCAGGGTCATGTGAATGGTGAACGCGAGCGCGCAGAGACCGGAATTCGTGCAGATGTTCGACGTCGCCTTGTCGCGGCGGATGTGCTGTTCGCGCGTCGACAGCGTCAGAACGAAGCCGCGCTTGCCGTCGGCGTCCGTCGTCATGCCGCAATAACGGCCTGGCGTCTGGCGGATCAATTTCTCGCGCGTTGCGAAGAACCCGACATAGGGGCCGCCGAAATTCAACCCGTTGCCGATCGACTGGCCTTCGCCGACGACGATGTCGGCCCCCATTTCGCCCGGGCTTTTGACGGCGCCGAGGGACATGATCTCGGTGACGACGGCGATGAGGAGAACGCCCTTCGCCTGACACGCTTTCGACAGCGCGGAGAGATCGCGGAGATTTCCAAAGACATCCGGCGTCTGAACGATGACGCAGGACGCATCGCTGTCGATCGCCGCTTCAAGATCTTCGCGCCCGTCAACGTCGATCGGCAATTGCACGACCTTGTCGCCGTGAAGCTCGCTGTTGGTGCGCGTCACCGCCGCGTAATGCGGATGAAGCGCGCCGGAGAGGACGACTTTCGAGCGCTTCGTCACGCGCCGCGCCATCAAGGCGGCTTCAGCGCACGCGGTCGAGCCGTCATACATCGAGGCGTTGGCGACCTCCATGCCGGTCAGCGCCGCAATCTGTGTCTGGAACTCAAAGAGATATTGCAGCGTCCCTTGCGCGATCTCCGGCTGGTAGGGCGTGTAGGAGGTCAGGAATTCCGAGCGCTGAATGATGTGATCGACCGTCGCCGGAACATGGTGCTTGTAGGCGCCGCAGCCGACGAAGAACGGCCCCGCGCCCGCCGCGCGGTTCTTCGCCGCCATCGCGCCCATGAGGCGCTCGACTTCAAGCTCGCCCTTGTGCGCGGGAAGGTCGATCTTCGCATTGAGGACAGACTTCGGAACGTCGCTGTAAAGCTCGTCGACCGATTTTGCGCCAATCACGGCGAGCATCTGGCGGCGGTCCGCCTCTGAAAGGGGAAGATAGCGCATGGATCAGTGCTGGTCCGCGAAGGCCTTATAGGCGGCTTCGTCCATCAGTTCGTTTGCTTCCGCCGGATTTGAAGGCTTCAGTTTCACGAACCACGCGGCGCCTTGCGGGTCGCCGTTCACCTTCGCCGGATCGTCGACGATCGCCTGGTTCACCTCAATCACTTCGCCCGAAATCGGCGCGTAGACATCGGACGCGGCTTTCACCGATTCAACGACCGCCATGTCGTCGCCCTTCTTGAACTTCTTGCCGACCGCCGGAAGCTCGACAAAGACGACATCGCCAAGCTGTTCAGCGGCGTGCGTGCTGATGCCGACGGTCGCCGTCGCGCCTTCGATACGAACCCACTCGTGGTCTTTCGTGTATTTGACGGTCATGGCGATCTCCTAGCCGCGATAATAGGTGTGAGGAACGAAAGGCATGTCGATGACGCGCGCAGGCAGGGGCTTGCCGCGCACCATCAGTTGAACGGCTGTTCCGGTTTTCGAGTGCGCCGCGTCGACATAGCCCATGGCGAGCGGCCCATTGAGTGTCGGTCCAAAGCCGCCGGACGTGACGACACCGATTTTCGCGCCGCTCCTATCGACGATTTCGGTTCCTTCGCGCGCCGGCGCGCGGCCTTCGGGCTTCAAACCAACGCGTAGACGCGACGGGCCTTCGGCGAGTTCTTTCAGGATGCGCGCAGCGCCGGGGAAGTTCGCTTCCTCTTTGCGGCGCTTGCCAAGCGCAAACGCAATATTGCCTTCGACCGGAGACGTCGTTGCGTCGATGTCATGCCCGTAAAGGCAGAGGCCCGCTTCGAGCCGCAGCGAATCGCGCGCGCCAAGCCCGATCGGCGCAACGTCGGAATGATCGAGCAGAGCTTTCGCGAAGCGTTCAGCGTTGTCGTTCGGAACCGAAATCTCAAATCCGTCTTCGCCGGTGTAGCCGCATCGAGAGACAAGGAGATCGACGCCGCACCATTTGTAAGGCGCCATCGTCATGAAAGTCCGTTTCGCGCACCCGGGAACGATCGCCTCAAGAATAGAGGCCGCAGAAGGTCCTTGCAGCGCAAGGAGGCTGCGGTCGCTGGCGATTTCGAGGGTTGCGCGCGCAGCGAGCGATTTCTTGATGTGGGCGAAGTCCTGATCCTTCATCGCTGCGTTGACGACGAGAAAGAGCGCACCCTGCTGGTCATCGCGCGAAGGCCTCGTCACCATGAGATCGTCCATGATGCCGCCCTGCGCATTCAGGAGGACGGAATAGCGCATACCGCCCTTTTTTAACTTGCAGATCTCGCCGGGAAGCAGCGTCTCAATCGCCTCCGATATATCGGCATGCGCGGCCTCGCCAAAAAGGCCCCCGCGTGTCGTCGTCAGGGACGCCTGCCCCATATGCGAGACATCGAAGAGCCCGGCTTTGGTTCGGGTATGAAGGTGCTCCTTGAGAACGCCATCCGGATACTGAACCGGCATTTCGTAGCCGGCGAATTCCACCATCTTTGCGCCGAGAGAAAGATGGAGGGCGTAAAGCGATGTGCGTTTGAGCGGGCCCTGGGCGGCGGTCATATCAGTTCCATGATCATACGCCGCCCGATGCGGCGGCTGCCCCGGCTGTCACGGAACCTGAGAGATTTCGCCGGGCGGCGATGCCGACCGGCTTACTCCTTCGGTGGATCGAACGGTCGCCCGCCCGAACGCTTTCCAGCCTTCAACTCGCGCGCGGTCCTTTTGCCTGAGAGTTTCCGGGGCGGTTGCTCCTTCGGCGTCGACGGACCTAGCGTCCATCGATCTCTCCCGCTTGCGCGTAACGGCGAGCCTTGTTTCGCCATCGGGCGCGACAATAGATATCGCGCCGACGCAGTCAATGATTCGCAGGCGGGATTCTTATGCGGCCGCCGGCTGGCAGTTGGCGCAAAGGCCGCGCGCCTCAAGCCTCGCCATCTTCATCTGGAAGGACGCCCGCCTCAACACAGGCCGTAGGTCGGCGCCGATGCTTTCAAGCTCAACCTCCTTCGCCGACGCGCATTTCTCGCAAACGAGAAAAACCTGCACGTCGTGCGGCCCTTCATGCTCGCACGGCACGAAAGCGTTGATGCCTTCGAGCTTGTGGATGAAGCCTTTTTCCTCAAGCCCCTCGAGCGCGCGATAGACAGTCATCGGCGCGCGCACACCCTTGTCCTTGAGACGATCAAGTATTTCGTATGCCTTGAGGGGGCCGCCCCCGTCGATCAAGGCTTCCCAAACGAGACTCTCGTTTTTCGTGAGCCCGACCGCCTCTCGGCTATCATTGTGATCGTGCTTGTGATCGTCGTGGTTTGGGCCGATGATATGTTTTTTAGCGCCCATTTTTATTCGTCCTCCGCCCTTGCAGGCGAAGCAACGTTATATCGTTGTTATATCGAACGGAAGCCTAAAAGGCGAATTTTTTGCTGCGGAACCATTTTGTAACGATCCATTTCCGGCCCGCAGCGACCGGAAGCCCGGCATGGCGCGAAGCTCTGTCCGGCGCTCCTTGCGCGTCAACATTAGAAAACACGAGCAAGTCCCCGCAGCGGCCTCTAAATTTGAGATCGGGCCCAAGAAAATGCGTTTCGCCGCCCTGGTAATCTTCGTTAAGGAATAAGATCGCGGTCTTGACCCGCTGCCCACTCGTCTCAAGGTCCGGGCCAGCCGGAATGCAGTCGAAATGAGGACGATATTGCTGGCCCGGCGCATAATGAAGGACGCTCAGAAATTCGCCGTTTTCTTCTGGCTCGCGAGCCGCCGTCGCGATCAGCCTGTTCAGCGTGATGAGAGCAAGATCGAGATCGATCGGAGCAAGGCTCGCTGTCGCCGAGGTGCGTAAAGGATCGCGCATCATGCCGCCATTGACGGGATCGTAAACGAGCGAAGGGCCGAGGCGCGAAGCGGCGTGGGCGATGAGATATTCGCAGATCTCCGGCGCGATGGCCGACCTGTAAACTATTGCATCAGGCGAGTCGCAAAGCCTTTCCTCCTTGACGCGAAAAGGCGGCGACAAGGTCACAATGGACTCGATGTGCAGCCAATCGATTGCCGAGGAAAAAGGCTCATCTGCATCATTTCCGAGGCGCGCCTTCAGTTCCGCTGCGCGCGGATAGCTCGCTCTCTCAAGCAGAGAAATACTCTCGGCGACAGTCGAGGTTTTCTGCGCTTTATGGCCGGCGCGCGCGGCGCAGAACGCAGCGGCGACGACGTCGCGCGCAGAGGAGGACTGAATCAGCGGCGCTATGCACGGATCATCGGGGTTCGAGAGTGCGAGCAACGCTGCAACCTCGCGCTGTGCGGCTGCATCGCCAGACTTTGCAAGTCTGAGAATTTCGCTGAGGGCGGACGCCGCGTCGCGGGTCACCCCGACACCCATTGTGCGAAGGACGGCAAGGAGCCGCACCGCTGCAGCCGAACCGCCGGCTGCGGCGCGTTCAAGATCGATCGCGGCGGCGGCGGCGCCTTCCGATGAGCTCAGTTGTCGGGTCGCCAATGTATAGAGCGCGTCCGGATATCCCGATCGCGCGGCGGCTTGAAGCAGGCGCTCGGCTTCCTCACGTTTTCCGGCGCGGCTCAGGTGAGCGGCGAGTGCGTACTGGGCTTCGGCCTCGCCGTCGGCCGCACGCCGCGAAAGGACGCTGATATCCAGCGAATTCTCCATTCGGCGACGCTATCACTGGCGACGCTTCTACTGCCAGCCGGCCTCGTCAAAAATCTTCACAGCTTCCATCTGGTGTTCGCCGAGCGCCGCCATATCGATGTCGTCCGCACGAAACGGGCCGAAAGCCGCGACCGGTCCCGCCGCAGGAACGCCGTCAACTATCGGATATTCGCTGTTTCCCGCAGCAAAAGCCTGCTGCGCTTCCTCGCTCAGGAGATAGCCGATCAAGGCTTCGGCGTTCTCCGCATGCGGCGCATAACGTGCAACGCCGGCGCCGGAAACATTGATATGCGTCCCGGTCGTCTTCTGGTTTGGGAAAATAACGCCGATCCTTTCGCCGATCGATTTCATCTTTGCGTCGTCGGCGCCGACGTAGCGCGCAAGGTAATAAGTATTGACGATCGACAGGCCGCAATCGCCGGCGGCGACGGCTTCAATCTGCGTCGTGTCGTTGCCTTCCG
Organism: Pseudomonadota bacterium; assembly: GCA_049324555.1. GTDB lineage: Bacteria > Pseudomonadota > Alphaproteobacteria > Caulobacterales > Parvularculaceae > Amphiplicatus. The sequence continues at coordinate 12,927 of JBMOOR010000145.1, forward strand.
GTTTTCGGGCGAAATTCGCAACGACCGCTTTCGCCCATTCAGCAGCCTTTTGCGGGCCGACATGCTCAATCATTCCGGCAAGCAGCGACTGGTTGTAGATGTTCGTTGAAGACCGGACGCAAATCTGTCCCTTCAACGCCGGATTTGCGAGATCATCGTAGGTTTCAACGCCGGCGGGCGCGCCCTTTTTTTTATTGTAGATGATGATCCGCGCGCGCTTGGAAAGCCCGATCCATTCACGCTCCGGATCGCGAAACTGCGCTGGCGCGCGCGCAAGAACCTCATCGTCAGAAATAGGGCGCAAGACGCCGCGCTCTTTGGCGCGCCACAGCATGCCGGCGTCGGCGGTGATGAAAAGATCGGCGGGGCTTGCGTCGGCTTCCCTCGCGAGACGCTCGATCAGGGCGTCTCCGCCAGCCTCGATCAAATTCACCCGGATCCCGGTTTTCCGCGAGAAGGCGTCGTAAATCGCAATGTCGGAATCGTAATGGCGTCCGGAATAGACATTCACTTCTGCATTTGGCGCTTTCGAATTCGCCGGCGTTGCGGACGCCGCCTCGGAGACAGGGCGCGCGCAACCAACGGTGATCGAAACCGCCGCAAATAATACAGTGAATGCGCGTGATCGCACCATGGGCCCAACCTGACGAAGCAACTTGACTGAGATACTGCGACTGATTATCAACTGCAATCACTTACTGCTGCGGCGCTAGGACGCAAGGGCCCTCGCTTTGTCAACGTCGAAAGAAATCGACGCGCTCATGCCGATATCGATCGGAACTCGGCATCTCGCCTTGATGACGGACACGCCATCGTTCCCGACGAGGGTCGCAAGCCAGTCCGGACCGCCAAAGCGACAATCGACGACGCGACATGCGCCTTTCTTGTCATCAGAAGCGGCGGCGGCGCCATCATGAATGACGACGAAGGCGGCGTCATCGGGCCTGCGTAATGGGGCGATCGGCCCGAAGGCGGTATCGACGCCGATCTCCGACGGACGGCATTTGAGCGTCTGGCTGCCTGCAAAAACAGACGCGCCGGCGACCGTCTTCGGCGCCCTGAAAAGAGTTTCGGGGGATGCGGTTTCGATAATCCTTCCCTGCCGCATGACGGCGATGCGGTCGCCGATCTCGATCGCCTCGATCGGATCGTGCGTCACCAATATAGCGGGCGTCGAGCGCGCCTTCAGCAGGCGGCGCAGATCGCTGCGCAATCGCCGGCTCAAGGCGACGTCGATGCTCGCGAATGGCTCATCGAGGAGCATGGCGCTCGGCCGGCGCGCAAATGCGCGCGCGAGGGCCGCCCGCTGCTGCTGGCCGCCGGACAATTGGTGCGGATATCTCTCCGCAAATTGCGAGAGATCGACGGCGGCAAGCTCCTCATCCACCCGTTTGGCCCGGTCCGCCGCCGCAAGGCCGGCCAGCCCAAATGCAACGTTTCGAGCAACGCTGAGATGTGGGAAAAGGACATAGTCCTGAAACACAAAACCGATCGGGCGATGTTCAGGCGGCGTATGAAGATGCGGCGTTGCGAGCGTCGCGCCGTTGAGTTCGACCGAGCCCTCATGAAGCCTCTCCAGGCCCGCGGCGATTCGAAGCAATGTGGTCTTTCCGCATCCGGACGGACCGAGAAGGCAGACGATTTCGCCAGGCGCAGCTTCAATGCTCGCGCCGTCAATGACGACAGCGGCGCCAAAACTGTGCCGTATGTTCCGAAGCGCCAGCCCCATTGCGGTCTCCATCTCGCATCATCCGGCGACGAATGATAGGCCAATTGGGATGAACGCAAACAACAAACAATGGGGTCGCCGGAATGCGATCGGCGCACGGGCGCGCGGAGCGGCGCTTTGCCTCATCGCGTTGACGGCGGCAGCGCCGGCGCTCGCCGTCCTTGCAAGCCTCGCCGCGCCCTTCGGCGACACGATCCGGCATGTCATGTCGACTGTCGGGACGCATTATGTCAGCGGCACCATCCTGCTTTGCTTCTTCGTCGGTCTCGGCGCCGGAACCGCCGGCGTCGCCGCAGCGCTGTTGACCAGCCTTTGCGATTTTCCGTTCCGCCGCATGCTGTCTTTCGCCCTCGTCCTGCCGCTCGCGGCGCCCGCCTATGTCGTCGCCTACGCCTATGCGGATCTGCTTGGCCCGTTTGGCGCCTTCGCCGCATTGGAGCGGACGATGTCGGCGCTCGGTTCGCCCGGGATCCGCAGCCTTCCCGGCGCTATTTTCGTGCTCGCAGCAACGCTTTACCCTTACGCGTACCTGACTGCGCGCGCCGCATTCGCATCGCGGTCATCAGCAATTATCGAGACTGCGCGCACGCTTGGCGCGGCTCCGATGAAGTCGGCTTTAAGCCTGCTGTTGCCGGCGTCCCGCCCGGCGATTGCAGCCGGCGTTGCGCTGATCATGATGGAGACGGCAGCGGAGTTCGGGGTCGCGGATTATTTTGGCGTCCCGACGCTGAGTGTCGGCATTTTTCGCACATGGCACAGCTTCGGCGATCTTGGCGCGGCGTCGCAATTGGCGTCCGGGCTCTTTTTCTTCTCGGCGTTGCTGATCACATTTGAAATCGCCGGCCGCCGCGGCCGCAGCAGCGATGCGCCGCGCATCAAGGCCGCCGCCAAGCGTTTCAATCTAAAGGGCGCAAGAGCGCTCGCTGCGATGTCATTCTGCGCATCGCTTGTGCTGCTTGGCTTCTTGATTCCGGTCACCACGATCGTTGCAAAACTAAGCGCCGGATCGTGG
>JBMOOR010000146.1:0-1733 GCA_049324555.1 Pseudomonadota bacterium
TATCGCGCCCTGATTCTAATTCAGGGCGCGATTATCCCGGCGCGTCGGGCGTCGTTGCGCCTCCCTCTAAACGCCGGTAGAAGCAGCCCCTGCCGCAATGAGGCCATTGTCCGCCGCTAGGGGCGCGTGGACCAGGCCGGAACGGATTGAAGGGCGAGCGTGACAAACGACGAAACCATCCTGCGCGAGGTCGACCAGGCGCTCGCCGAGGACAAGACTTCGCAATCGATCAGGAAGAACCTCCCGGCGATCATCGGCGCGGCGCTGATTGTCGTTGTCGGGGTCGGCGGCTGGCAATTATGGAGCGCGCAGCGCGAAGCCGCTGCGGTGAAAGCGTCCGCCGCCTATGACAAGGCGCTCGAAGGCGCGGGCGATGAAAAAAGCGTCGCCGCGCTCGAAGCGCTCGCCGGCGAAAGCGGCGGCTATGCGGCGATGGCGAAAATGCGCCTCGCCGCCGGCCACGCCGAAAAGGGAGAGCGCGAAAAGGCGCTCGGCCTTTATCGCGAGGTCTATGGCGCCAGCGCCGGCTCAAGAAGGCTCAAGGACGTCGCGCGGTTGAGGGCGGGCTATCTCGCCCTCGAGGACGGCCGAGAGGCCCTCCTCAAGGATGTCGGCGCGCTCGAAACGGACAAGACCGCCATCGGCTATTACGCGCGCGAGATCATCGCGCTCGCCGCTCTGAAGGCGGGCGACTATCAGAGTGCGGAAGAAATGTTCAGGAAGGCGGCGATTGCGGCGGATGCGCCGGAATCGATCCGCCTTCGCGCAGGGGAATTCGCCGCGCTCGCAGGCGCCGGCAAAGCGGGCGTCGCTTTTCCCGAAGTCAAAGAGAGCGAGAAATCCGATGTCGATCGCTATCTTGAAAACCTCGAAAAGGCGGGAAGCGATCTATCCTCGATCGTAACCGGGGACAGCGCGCCTGCTGCGGAGACTGCGCCCGCCGGCGAGCCGGCGGAACCGGAAGGAAATGAGTAAGAGCATGTCGAAGCATTCGGGCGGCCTTAACCCCGCGGCGCTGTTCGTTCTCGCTCTTGCCGCGCTCGCGGCTCCCGCCTGTTCCTCGGGGCCCGTTGGCGCTGTTGCGGGCATTTTCGGCGGCGGCGACGATGACGACGAAAAGAAGGAAGGGGAAGCGCCGGAAGAGGAAGACCGGATTTCCATTCTCGCCGTCAACGAAACGATTGAAGCCGATCCGCGCTTCGCCGGCGCAGCGATCGAATTGCCGCCTTCTTACGCCAATGCGTCGTGGCCGACGCCGGGCGGCGAGGCCGACCACACGCTGCACCATCTGAGCGCGGCGGTCACGCTGGAGAAGATCTGGCGGGCCGATGTCGGCAAGGCGGAAGAGCGTGCGCGCCTCACCTCGCCGCCGATTGTCGCCGACGGCGTTCTTTACGTGATCGACGCGAAGGCGACGGTCTCGGCGATTGATGCCGCGACCGGCGATGTGAAATGGGAAAAGGAGCTGGCGCCGAAGCTCAGAGAAAAATTCCGCGTCCGCGACATGCTGACTCGCACCAAGGCGTCGCAAGTCGGGTTCGGCGGCGGCGTCACTTATGAGAACGGCAAGCTCTTCGTGACATCGGGGTTCGGCTTCGTCGCGGCGCTTGATGCGGCGACGGGCGACGAATTGTGGCGCTTCGAGACCGAAGCGCCGGTGAGGACGCCGCCGACCGCCTATCGCGGCGCCGTCTATTTCGTCACCAACACCAATGATGCGATCGCCCTCGACC
>JBMOOR010000147.1:0-1538 GCA_049324555.1 Pseudomonadota bacterium
TAGAGCTTGCCGATCGCCGGCGCGTAGGCGACGCCAAGGACCGGCGCGCCGGCGCGGATGAGGGCGATGTTGACGGTGAATTCTCCGGTCTTGGTGACGAACTCCTTCGTGCCGTCGAGAGGATCGACAAGAAAGAATTCTTCGCCCAACCGGGGAATTTGTCCCGCGGACGCAGCTTCTTCCGCGAGCGTTGGAATTTCCGGAGCGAGGCGGGCGAGCCCGGCGAGTATGATCTCCTCCCCAAGTCTGTCGGCTTCGGTCACGGGCGACGCGTCGCTCTTCGCCTCAATGGCAAAGTCGCGCCCATAGATTGAAAGGGCGAGCGCGCCCGCCTCAAGCGCCAGCGCAGTCATCGCCCCAAGGAGGGCGTCATCCTTCGGCTCGGTCGGCATGCGGGGAATCCCGATCCTATTTGAAGGCGACGATCGTAAAGGCTGCGCTCTGGCGCGCCGTCAAGCCGAAAGCGGGTATGATGCGGTCAATGATCCAGCCTTCTTCGGCGAGGGCGTTGAGCTTTTGTTCAAGCGCGCCGGCCGCGGCCTGGTTGAAATCATCTTCCGAGCCGAACAGGAAGGGCCGCTTCCTGGCGTCGCGCCATGACACATGAAAGGCGGCGTATTGCTTCGACATGGCACACCTGCGCTGCAGATTCGGGGTTCGTCCTCCTGCGGAGGGCTTGACCGCCCGCTTTCCGGGCAAACCTCAGGCCATATCCGACGGCGCCGATCTTGCCTACCATGCTGCATTGCGAAATTATCATGCGACAGGGCGTTAGAGTTACTGATTGTTCGCAGCCCGCGTGTTAGTAGTGGCCTCAATCGCAAGACCGCGTTGTCAGAGGAGCGGCGTTCCTGCGCCGATTATGGGGTTGAGTGAGGCTCCGGGTCTCGTCGATGAGCTGACTGCGATCGAGGTCAGCCGCCGGGCGCCCTTTTCGAGGGCCGTCTATGGCGACCTTGTGCAATTTTCCGACTTTGCGATGGTGACGGGCGCGTCCGTGCTCGTCGCCTATGTCTACCATCACTATGTTCTCGGCATCCCGACCGACGTTCAGCGCTTCGCCGCCGCCGGCATTGTCGGCGCGACCGGGCTGACGGCGCTCCTTCGCCGCGATGGCTTTTATGAATTTGACGCGCTCTTGTCGTCGAGCCGCGCGATGCGGGCGGTTATCGCGCGCTGGGCGCTGATCGTCCTCGGGCTGATCGCCTTCGGCTATGCGCTGAAAGTTTCGGAGCATTTTTCGAGGTTCTGGCTGTTCGCCTGGACGGGCGTCATCACGATCTTGCTGGTCACGGCGCGCGTTGTCGCCGCGGCGGTGTTGCGCCGGGCGGTCAGGGAGGGCGGCGTCTTTTCCCGCCGGGTTGCGATCGTCGGGGCGAATGAAATCGGCGCCCGCTTCGCCGAGCACGCCGCCAAGCCCGAACGCGCAATCTCGATCGTCGGCATATTCTCGGCGGGTCCGGAAGACGCGTCGAGCGGCCTCGGCTACGCCTCGGCGGGCGATCTGCGCGCGCTCGAACGCGCCGCGCGCGCGGGCG
>JBMOOR010000147.1:1548-15518 GCA_049324555.1 Pseudomonadota bacterium
CGTCGTGATTGCCATGCCCAAACTTTCAAAAGACGGCATGACGGCGCTCGTCAACCGGCTTTCGATCCTGCCGGTCACCCTGGCGATCTGCCCGAACGCGCATTGGCTCGATCACACGGGCGGCGAAGTCGTTCGCATCGGCGGCGCGCCGCTGCTGACGCTTTACCGCCGCCCGCTCGAAGGCTGGGGCGGGCTTGTGAAGACCATCGAGGATTATGCGATCGGCGTTCCCGCTTTCCTGATCCTCTCGCCGCTGATGCTGGCGATCGCGATCGCGATCAAACTCGAAGGCAAGGGGCCGATCCTGTTCACGCAGCAGCGGCACGGCTTCAATCACAAAGTGTTTCGCATCTATAAATTCCGCACCATGACGGTCCTTGAGGACGGCGACATAATCGCGCAGGTTCGTGAAAGGGACCCGCGGGTGACGCCGCTCGGGACGTTCCTGCGCCGCTACAGCCTCGATGAACTGCCTCAGATTTTCAACGTCCTCAGAGGCGAAATGTCTCTGGTCGGGCCGCGTCCGCACGCGCTCGCCCACAATCACCAGTACGCGCAGACGATCGAGAACTATTCCGGCCGCCACAAGGTCAAGCCCGGCATGACCGGGTGGGCGCAGGTGAACGGATGCCGCGGCGAGACGTCCGAAAAGGAACGGATGGCCGAACGGGTGCGCTTTGATCTTGAATATATCGACAATTGGTCGGTGTGGTTTGATTTCAAGATCATCGTGCTTACCTTCGCCGCGGTGCTCTTTCCAAAGAACGCATATTGAGATTTAAGGAGCCCGCTTTCGGCGCTGCGGCCTGGCGGTTGCAAGGCGGTCGCTGTCCGGGAGCGTTCATAAGTCCTAACGAACAGGGGTAGTCCATGCGCGTCGCCATCGTCGGAACCGGCTATGTCGGCCTCGTTTCAGGCGCATGCTTTGCGCATTTTGGGCACAACGTCGTCTGTATCGACAAGGATGCCGGCAAGATCAAGCGCCTTGAGCGCGGCGAAATCCCGATCTTTGAACCAGGCCTCGACGCCCTTGTTGCTGAAAATGTCGCCGCGGGGCGGCTCGCGTTCACGACGAATTTGAAATCGGCGATCCCCGACGCCGACGCGGTTTTCATCGCAGTCGGCACGCCGTCGCGCCGCGGCGACGGATTTGCGGACCTTACCTATGTCTATGCGGCGGCCGAAGAAATCGCGGCGGCGATGAACGGCTATACGGTCGTCGTCACCAAGTCGACCGTTCCCGTCGGCACCGGCGGGGAAGTCGAGTCGATCATCCGCCGCGTTCGTCCGGATGCGGATTTCTCGGTCGTGTCGAACCCTGAGTTCCTTCGCGAAGGCGCCGCCATTGAAGATTTCAAGCGCCCGGACCGCATCGTCGTCGGCGCCGAGGATGAACGCTCCCGCGAGGTGATGCGTGAGCTTTATCGCCCGCTCTTCATCAATGAAACGCCGATCGTCTTCACCAACCGTGCAACGTCGGAACTTATCAAATACGCGGCGAACGCATTCCTCGCCACCAAGATCACCTTCATCAACGAGATGGCGGATATCTGCGAACAAGTTGGTGCCAACGTCCAGGAAGTCGCGCGCGGCATCGGTCTCGACGGCAGGATCGGAGCGAAATTCCTGCATGCGGGGCCGGGCTACGGCGGGTCCTGTTTTCCAAAGGATACGCTGGCGCTCGTTCGCACGGCGCAAGCTGCGGGCGCGCCGACGAAAATCGTCGAGGCCGTTGTTGAAATCAACGCGCGTCGCAAGAAACAGATGGCGGAGCGGATCATCGCCGCCTGCGGCGGCTCGGTCAAAGGCAAATCGATCGCCATTCTCGGCCTCACCTTCAAGCCGAATACGGACGATATGCGCGACAGCCCCGCGCTCGACATTATTCCGATGCTGCAGGCCGCCGGCGCGACGGTTCGCGCCTTCGATCCCGCCGGCATGGAAGAGGCGAAGAAGCATTTGAGCGATGTCGACTATTGCGAGGGGCCCTACCACGCGATGGAAAACGCGGACGCCGCCGTGCTGCTGACGGAATGGGACGAGTTCCGCGCGCTCGACTTCCGCCGGGTGAGGGAGCTTCTCAAGGCGCCGATCTTCGTCGACTTGAGGAACGTCTATCGCCCTGCGACCATGATCGAACTTGGGTTTCAGTATCATTCGATCGGACGGGCGGTCGACGGCGGCGATCCGCGCCGCAGCCCTCGCGCCTGAAATCGGCCGCAGTCATTGTCCACGTCTTCGGCGCGCCCTAAATTCGTCCGCTTCACGTCGGCGGAGGCGGACGGGCGATGACGGCGGAGAGCGGCGAGTTTGCGATCAACGTCAAGCTGCACGCGATCGGCGACCTCTTTAAATCGATCGATCCTTCTCCGCTCGTCGAGCGCGATATCGACGACGAGATTGAGGATTTCGTCGTCGACTGGGCGCGCGACGCGGCGCATGGCGCGCGCATCCGACTTGTCATCCGCGAACAGACGGGCGAGCCTTTCGATGCGGACGGAATAAGGGCGTCGGTCGCCAATTACTTCACCTACCTGCGCAATCGGCAGGACCGGCGTATTCGCCACCTCTTGCGTGAAGGGCGGCGCGCGCTCGGCGTCGGCGTGCTCTTTCTTCTGGTCTGTTCCGCTCTCGGGCAGGCGCTTTCAGCGCTCATCGGCGGCCCTGTCGGCGCGACGTTGAAGGAAGGCCTCCTGATCATCGGCTGGGTCGCGAACTGGCGGCCCGTCGAGATATTCCTGTACGACTGGCGCCCGATGCACGGGCAGCTTGAGATCTACGAAAGGCTCGCGGCCGCACGGATCGAATTCATCACAGGTCACTGAATATCGCCGCCCCTCAGGCCGCCGCCGCGCCAAGGACGCCGACGCGCACGCCGTCGAAGACATATTGCGTTGAGAGCGCCATCAGCAGCATGCCGAGAATGCGGGTGATCGCATTCATGCCAGTGCGGCCAAGCGCATCGCCGATGCGGCTCGCAAAGGCCATCATCAGAACGCCGATAGCAAGGACGATGACCGAGGCGGTCAGCGCCGAACCTTTTTCGATGACGCTCGCCCCCGGTCCCATCAGCAGCATGATCGTCGCAATGGCGCCGGGGCCTGCGAGCATGGGAATCGCCAGCGGGAAGAAGGCGATGTTCTCGCGCGCGGACGCTTTCGGGCCCGGCGTTTTCGCCTGCGTTTCGCTGTCGGGATTGAAGAACATCCGGAAGCCCATGATGAACAGGATGATCCCCATGGCGGCGCGGAATGCGGCGAGGCTGACGCCCATGTGATGCAGGATCGCATTGCCCGCAAATCCGAAAATCGACAGGATCACGATCGAATAGACCGCTGCAGAAAACGCGATGCCAAGACGCGCGCGTGGCGTTTCGTCCTTCGTCAGCGACGCAAAGATCGGCGTGACGAGGATCGGGTCGATGACGATGAACAGCGTCACAAACGCCGTCAGAAATGTCGCCAATATCGTGTCCATGCGGAATTCGCTCGGCGCGTCGGTCGAAGCTTACCTGCGCCAAGTCGCGGATCGAGGGCAAGCCCGAGGCCATCAAAGGCCGACCGTATTCTTCATCGCGGCTTTTTCGGCTGCATTGAGGCCCCTCGCGCCGTCGATGAATCCCGCTGCCTCGTCCGCGTCGGCGCCAAAAACGCGAATGAAGCGCCGGCGTCCCTCCCGGCCGGTGTCTTTTTCCTTCTCGACCCAAATGGAGCCGCTTTCATCCATGCGAGGCGTTTCGGCGAAGATTTCATCATCATCGTAAGATCGACTGATGCGCTGAACGACGCGGACTTCGTGGCTCTCCTCGCTTCCCGCGATATCTTCATCGTAATCCATTTTGTGGATGACAATCTTGCGTGTTTCTTCAGCGCCGCCCAGCTCTGCGCTTTCCCCGTGGGGATTGTCGGTTCGGGTCAGCCGGTCGAAGGCGGCTTTCGCCTCCGCGTCTTCCAAGACGTGCAAATCTTCCGCTCCGGCGGCGATCGCATAGGTGCCTGTCGCCGGAACCGATATGGCGAGCGTCGTTCGGCCGCCGATCTCATTGAGGCGAAGTTCATAGGAGGTTGGGCCTGCCGCAGCGGCGTCCGACAGGCAGAGAAATGTGGCGGCGGCGAGAATTCTTGCGCGCTTCAAGGGCCATGTCTCCGAGTTGCGTAAGGCAATTGTCATGCGCCGCGCCATCGCCGAAGCCGAAAGTCATTACATTTCAGCAAGTTCCACAGCGGGAGGTCGCCCCAGCCCGAGGCGGAAACGGACAGGGTGCGCAGCGGCGAAAAAATGGTTAATATCCCCGCGGGCAACGCCCGAAATCAGGCTCAGGGGAGCGCACAAATGTCGTTCAAGCACAATGTTTTCGGATTGTCGTCCGTCGCGGCCTTGGCGATCGCCGGCTGCGCGACGGGCGGCTCGCGCGAGGCGGGTCTTGCTGACCCCTACGCCGCCGCGATTTACACAGGCGCGCCGCAGCCGGACAACGCCGATCATTTCGCGCTCCTCTATGCGCCCGAACAGACATCAGCGAACGGCGCGCCGTTCGAGGTTGTCTCCTACGCAGGGATCCAGGGCGCGCGTCGGGCGCATGAGCGGTACACGGAGGAGGAGGCCGAGGCGCTCGACGGGCGCTGCGAACGTTATGTCGAGGCGTCCGCAAACGAATCGATGATCGATATCGCAAGCCTCTGCGACGTACCGCTTGAAATGCTGGTCGACTATAATCCTGGCATTGAGAATGTCAGTTACGCGGCGCCGGGCGCCGTCATCGAAATTCCCGGCGGCGGCATTTCGCCGTCCGGCGCATTTGCGATGAAGGATGCGCTCGCCGATCTCTATACGGTCCAGGAAGGCGACACGCTCGACAAGATCGCCTATCGGCTGAACGTTTCGCAGGCCTCGATCGCCAATCTTAACCCTGAGGTCTATTGGTCCGATCTCAAATCGGGCGAGGTGATCCGTCGCCCGGCGACCGCCGCAACCGTCGCTGCTGCGACGTCTTACGCGCCGACGCCTGCCGCCCCCGCTTGGGAAGGCTATAGCGGCCTTGGCATCGGCGCGTCGGAGGCGGGAAGCGCCATCGATCCGACCGCGCATGCGCCCTATGTGCTTGAACCCGTCAAATCCTACGCTCGCCCGGTCGGCGCATATCCTGAAGCAAGGCTCGTCGTCGACAGGCGGTTCGTCAAAGCGGGCGACAGCGTTCAAGTGACTGCGAAAGCGGCTCCTGGCGCAGACGTCACTTTCTATAGCGGGGAAGACCCGGCCGATCTCAAGAAATCGAAGACCGTTCGCGCCGATGAAAACGGAAATGCGACCGCTTCGATCCGTGTGAAGAAAAAGGCGAATATGGGCGGCGTCATTTTCGGCGCCCGGCCGGAAGGATCGCGGGAGACGCAATTTAGCGATCGCGTCGGCGTCGTCAGGCTGAAGGACAAGACGGAGAGCGATGAGGATTCCGACGAGGATCCGACGGAACCGGAACCGCGATAGGAAGCGCCCGCGTTTCGCAGTCGAATAAGGAAAGCGCGCCCCGGCCACGCTGGGGCGTTTTCATGCTTTGCGTATCGTATCCCATCGCGCACCGCGCCTTGCGCGATGGCGCAACTGGCGGGAAGCGTCATACGCGACGACAAGGTCAAAGAGGACCGACGCCGCCGTCAGCGGCGCCTTGACCGCGTTCTTCAGCGTCCAGTTTTCGCGTCGCCGGAGGCGCCGCAGCGCGTAATTCTTTGGGACGGCGATCGGGCCGCAATTCGTGATGCGTTCCGCAATCAGAGTTTCGAGCCAGTCGGGTTCGGCGGCGTTCCTGCGCGCTATTTCGCTGACGATGTCGAGGCCGCTCGCGCGCCAGACGCGGAACGCGTCAAAAAGGAAACGATTGATCGTTGTGCCGACCGCCTGCCGGCGCTCGTAGCGGTAGATCGCGGCGAGGCTCTCATAGGGCTTGTAGAAATGGCGGACGCCCGGCGCGCGCAGAATCCGCGAGAGCGTCTCGGGGGCGCTGAAATTCGCAGTCAGCGTCATTGCGCGCAGGAAACCGTCCTCAACGACGATCCCGAGCGGCATCCGCACCGATCTCAGCGCTGACGCGCGCGCTGCGTAGAGCTGACCGGAAAGCGCGCGGTCATCATCGCCCCCGGTCTTTTGGAGGGCGCGGATGAGCGGGCGCAGGGGGCCGCCGCCGCTTCCGAATTTCTTCACGGGCTGATCCGGCGCGATGAGAACGTCCGGATTGTTCTGCAAATGCGCGATCAGCCGCTCGATCGCATCCGCCGACGCGAACTCGATATCCGCGTCAAGGAGGACGAAAAAGTCCGTATCCGGCGCAGTCGCGCTGTGGACGAAGACGTTCCAGGCGTTCGCCTTTCCCGCCATCGCAATGTCGCGCACGGCGCCGGCGCAGTTTGCGCCCGGCGGAATGCGCTTCAGCGCCTCCTCCGCTGCTTGCGCCGTATGGTCGTTGCAGCCGTTGGCGACGACGACGATTTGCTTCGCGATCGCGGGGTCCGCAATGACGGTCTGCGCGAGCAGCGACGCGATAGTCGCGGCGATATAGCTCTCTTCATTGTGAGCGAGGATGCCGATCGCGAGGTTCATTGATTGATTTTCAGGACGCTATTCCGGCACATAGGACGGCAGGAACGATTCGACGCGGGCGATCATGCCTTTAAGCTTCGCATCCGCTTCGTCGATCGCCATGTCGTCGCCGACAGGCGTGATGAGGCGAACCATCGCGCCGTCCGAGCGCTTCTTGAAGACGGCGTCGACGATCAGCCAGAATTTCATGACGAACTCGTTGGCGACTTTGCGACCGCGCTGGTCGTACCAATAATAGACGAGCTGGCGGTAATCGCCATTCTCGATGATCATCCGATTATAGGTGAACGGCTTGTCTTTCCGGCTCCGCGTCGAAACGACGTCGTGGCGCATGATCTTCCAGCCGCCGCCCGGAATGCATTGGCGCGGACTGTGCCAGGAGCGTCCGTCGCGCTGCGCTTCGAGATAGGCGAGGTAGAGATTGAAATCCTCGCCCTCCGGCGATTTCAGATCGACGACGATTGAATCGTCGGCGCCGAGAACTTCAGCGACTGTCGGATCGATCGGGCGCACTTCATAGGCCCAGCCGGCGAATTCGCCGGGCACGCCGTCGAAATCGCGTCGGTCTGGGATGGTGAGCGAGTCTGTCGTCACGACTTTCGATGCGCCGAACGCGATGATGGCGAGTGCGATCACGGAGGCGAATACGACAGGCGCAGAATTCTTCGCCGGCCGCGGCGGCGTCATCGGCAAATAAGGCGTCGTCAGCGCGTCGAACGGATTGACATGCGGCTTTGAGAAGCGCGCGAGAATCGCGATGACGCCGAAGAGGGCGACGAGGCAGAAGAGAAAGACGACCCAGCCCTCGAAGAAGTGGAGCGCGCCTTCCGCATGCTCGACTCCATAGGCCTGAACCATCGCTGCGGTCGCAGCAACGCGAAAACTGTTCATGAGAATAGTGATCGGGACTGTTGCGACGATGATGAATGCGCGCTGCCACAGCCGGCCGCGATACATATAGGCTGCGATGACGCCGAGGCTGAGAAACGGAAAGAGATAGCGCAGGCCGCTGCAAGCTTCTGCGACCTGGAGCTTGTAATCGCCAAGATCGATGATGTTGCCGGAAAGGTGCACCGGTATGCCCATCAGCTCGATCATGGCGACGCCGAGGACCGACGACATCTGCTGGAATTTCCAGGAGAGAACGGTGATCAGCCAGTAGGGCGGCGGAACCGCGAAAAAGAGAAAGGCGACCGGCGCTGCGGTCGTGCGAAGGAGCGAAGGCCCGCCGAACGCCGCGACAAGGCCGCCGATCGCAACAACAATGCCGAGATGCTGGAAGAGAAAGATGCTGGTGAGCTGACCGACCAGGAGCAACACAAGCGCGCCCGCGATCAACAGGACGCCGAGCCATGAGGGTTTGCCGACGCTTTTCCTCACTGCATCGCGGTTAATCCAGATGAGGTAGAGCGAGATCAGCGGAATGAAATAGCTGTGCGAGAGTTCCTGTTGCTGTCCCCAGCGAAGCCAGAGATTGGCGAGCGCGTCCCGAAAGAGCACGGCGAGAAGGACAAACGTCGCTGCAAGAGCGATCAGCCGAAGGGAAGGCGCGGCGCGCGCGGGCGACGGCTCAATGGTGTCGGCGGCGTCCAATTCGGTCTCCGGAGCGGGCTTAACGACGCACACGGGCGTCAGGCGTAGCTGATCCGGGAGGGCCGTTGCAATATTCGTTCAACCGCGTGCGCGAGTTCTTCAGATAGGGCTGAAACCGTTAACCAGCAGGAACGCGGCGAACGCCGCCGCCGCCGCGCCGGTGACCGCGAGCCCCAAAAGCGTGCCGATCGGCAGCGCTTTTTGTGCGCGCGCCCTCACCATCAAGGCGAGAACGCCAAGCCCCAGAAGGCCGGCGACAATCCCCGCAACGACGAACCAGCGCGCAAAGCCGAGGAGGCCGGCAATGAAGAGGAGCTCATTGGCGTCGAAGGTCGCATAGCCGGCATAGCCGAGCCCGCCGACCGAGATGGTCCCGAGAAGCGCCGTCGCGAAGGCGAGCGGGCGCGCCCCCAAGGTCGGCATCGCCTCATCCCGGTTGATCAGCCGCGCGATGGGCGCAAGCGTGTAGACGAGAAAGGCGATGATGAGCGCAAGCGCGGACAGGCCCGCCCAGATCGCCGGCGCCGCAATCTTCTTTTCATCCTCGGCGGCGAGGGCGGCGAGCCGCGTCACGCCCTCCGTTGCGTAAAGTCGGCCGGTGAATTCCGGCGCCTTCATGTCATCGGCGCAGGCCGTATCGACCTTTTCCGCGGGCGCATCAAAGAATTTTGTCAGGAAGTCGCCGGCGCATTTGACCGATCGCGTCGGGCCGTGCCCGGCATAGGGGAACTCGACATAGGTTGCGTTTGAAAACCCCGGGAGAATGGCTTTGGCGAGCGGCGGCGGCGTGATCGGATCCATCTCGCCGTTGGCGATGATCGTCCGGATGTCGGTGATAACCGGCGCAAACTGTTCCTCCGGGCGCGGTTGCATGCCGTAGCGTTTGCAAAGCGCCGCCGTTTCATCGATCAGTTCCGGCGAGGGCAGAAAGCTCGCGAGTTCGGGATGTTCCGCCATGTCCTCAGCAATCGCATCGTGAAGCTGACCCCACCAGCCGTCATTGCAGGCGATGGCGTTGTACATGCCCTGGCTGATCGAAAATCCCTCGCCCGGCGCGCCGGCGGTCAGCAGGCGGAACGTATCATAATCGGATTTTTCGACCTTGCGCGCGATCGCGTCGATGAGGGCGGGAAGCGTCGCGTAATTGTCCTGTTCGTAGAGAGCGGAGAACGCAATGCCGCCGATAATATCCTGAAAGAACCAGCCCTTTTCAGCAGGGAATAGCTCCTTGTCGATCGCTTCGACTTCGATCGGAGTTTCTTTGACCTTCGTCATCGCCGCTTTGAGGCGCCCTTGAAGACCGGGGAACGATTTCGCGCAGGTCTTGTTCTCGCCGCACGCCTTTTCGAGAAGGTCGAGATCTCGCTGGAAATGCGAACCGATTCGCTGGAAATGCGCGCCGGGCACGATCGGCACGATGGCGTCGAGAACGACGGCGCGAACGCCTGCGGGATCCTGTTTGATATAGGCTTGACCGAGGATCGAGCCGTAGGAAATTCCCCAGACGTTCCACTTTTCAAAGCCGAGCGCGCGGCGCAGCGCTTCGACGTCGCGCGCATTCTCGATCGTGTTGTAGGCGGAAAGATCGATGCGCGCCGCTTTCGCTGTTGCAAAACAGTTCTCCATCGCGGCGAGTGAGGCGCGCTGATAGGACTCCCAATCCGGCTTGTTTGAAACCGATGGATCGAAGAGGCCGTATTTCGGGCAGAAATCGTCTGAAAAGCCGATCCCGCGCTGTTCGAGAATGTACATGTCGCGAACATCGCGCGCGCCATGATCGACAAAGCGCTTGACGTATCCGACCGCCTGCGCGCCCGGCCCGCCGGTCAGGTAAATGATCGGGTCTTCACGCTTCTTCCACTCGCCCTTTTCCTCCTCATCCCATTTCTCGGGCTTTCTCGCGTGCAGTTTGACGACATGGAGCTTGATCGTGCGCGAGCGCGACTTTTCGCGGTTTTCAGGAACGGAGAGGAGGCTGCAGGAAATCTCGCCGGGCTTGTATTTCACTTTGTCCTTGAACGGGCAGACGATCGTCTCAAGCGCAAACTTGTCGCGCGCGAAGTAATCGGCGGGCGCGGCGTCGGTCGACTCATCGTCAGGCGCCTGCGCCGCATCCTCGACCGCATCGGTCTGCGCGAGCGCCGCGCCGCAAGCAAAAATGGCGGCCGCCGCCGCCGAAAGTATGAATTTGTTCATCGCCCAGCCCCCGCCAGTCACCCTGATGATGCGCGAACGCTAACAGAAGCCGCTGCAATGTCCAATCACGCTACAGCGCGCGATGTTCATGATGCCGCTTCCTGTCACGAATTCGTCGTGCCGCGCCTGTAGATGCGGGCATCTACGCCGCCGTCGGTTGCGCCAGTAAAAGCGAGGGCCTTTCCAATGCGCCGAGTTCTATTCCCGGTACTCCTGGCTGCTTTGCCGGCTTGCAGTCAGTCCGCGGTGGGCGATGCGGCTGAAAAATCGTCGGGCGGCGGCGATCGCGAACGGCTGGCTGAAGCTCTTTACTGCGAGGCGCTGGCGACTGATCGCCTTGAGCGAATGGGCGAGGTCGATGTGTCCGGCCCCGACATAATCCGAGCCATTCAACTCGAAACGCTTCAAACGATAACGCGTGGTGAAATTGAACGCCTTTCGGCAGGCGGCGACATCTCGACGATGCGCACCGAAGCTCAAAAAAAGCTGGAAGCGACCCTGCAGCTTCCTGAAGCGGATCCCGAAGCGCCCATCGCAGACGGCTCTATCGGTGACGATCCTTCGATTAATAATGCGGTGAACCGATGCATTGATAGTTTCGGCGCATGAGCCTGCGGGTTTTGCCGGCGTATTGCGCAGCGGCTGGATGACACGGCAGTTGGCGAGGGGCATCAGGGCTTGAACAGGACGTCTGCCGCCAGCTTTGGCGAGACGCGACTTTAATCTTCCCGAGTCTGCAAACCATGCGCAATAGCCCTTTGCGGGCCGGAGAGGCGGGGCCGGCATCCTTCTTCGGCGCTTCGGCAAACAAGCCGACGCTGCAACGCACCAATTTGATGAAACGAGGGTGCGTGCATTCGCGCTGGTCAAGGGGTAGGATGCAAGAATCAGCAACAATCAAGGGGGACTTCATGAGTGTCTATGCGCGTTTAATGCTCGCCGCGAGCGCGGCGATGCTCGTTTTCGCCTGCGCCAGGAAGGCCGAAGAGGCGCCCGCGTCGGCGGCGCCTGCCGAGGAAGCCGTCGCGGAAACCGAAACTGCGGCGGAGCCGATGGTTGAAGCGGTCGCCGACGACGCCGCGCCGATCGGTTCGGCCAATGTCACCGTCACGATGACCAATAACGCGCCGGCCTTCGGCGCCGTGAGCGAAGGCGCCTGCGCGCCGGGCGGCTCTTGCTTCGGCGGCGTTAATCTCAACGCAGCGGGCGACGTCGATCTCTCCGGCTTTCCGCCGGGCGACGTGACGGTCACGGTCGCGCTCGATTCCTCGGTGACGGGCGCCGGCTATTCGCTGCCGTCCGACCCCTATCAGGCGGTCGCGATCGTCGTCATACCGCCGGGCACGGTGACATCACCCATCCCCGTCTTCGGCCAGGCGAACTGGCCCGCCGAATTCGACGCGCCGAGCGTTTCGGGCTCCTCGCTCACCTTCGTTGACAAGGAAGACGATCAGCAGGCGTACGAATATTCGATCCAGCTCGTTCGATCGGACGGGTCGATGGTGGTCATGGATCCGAAGATTCAGAATGGCACGCACGACAAATAAGCGCCGTCAACGGTCCTCAAGGGCCATCAAGTCTGGATGGCGAAAGCCGGCGGACTTCAACCGCTTAAGGAGCGGTGTCGCTTGGTCGGGCCGCTCAAGGCCAATATAAGCCTCGGCTAGAAGCGTTTGAAGCTCGGGCTCCAGCCGGTTCCTGTTGTCTGCCAAAAGGCGGACGACCTCTTTCCAGGAATTGCCGCCCTGAGGCGACATCCGCGCCTTGCCGGCGATGGCCATGACGTATCGGCGAAGGTTGATACGGTCGCTGGTTTGGCTAGCGATCGCCGGCTGCAACAACGCCGCCACTTCGTCGAAGCGCTGTTCCGCTGCGAGCGCCCGGCCCGCGTCAGCGTCGCAGCGCGCAACGAAAAGCAGTGGGTGGGCTAAAAGTTTCGCGTTCCAGCGGGAAACGTTATTGTCCTTATTGATGAGTGTTCGCGCCAAGCCGATGGCCTCGGTGAGCGCGCGCTGAGCCCGGTCGCACGCGCCGACATAGACGTGCGCTTCGCCGACTCGCGACTGCGCCATCGACGCGCGGTCGACATTTATGCTGTTGTTCGGGTCGGCCTTCAGCAGCGCGTCGGCGATTTGCGCGGCGCGTTCCGCCATTGCGACGGCGTCGTCAAGCTTCCCCAATCCGATCAGAATGCGGCTTTGCGCGCCGTAATTCGTCGCTTGTGCGATTTCGATGTCGCGTTTCCCGGCGTGCGATGCCAGAGCTACCGCGTAAAGAGCCGCTTCCTCGCGTCGGGTAATATTCGCGTCGTTAATGCGGACCTGCGCATACTGGGAATCCGCGAGCCACGCGTAAGCCTGCCCCGCTGACAGAACCGGCTCGATGTCGTCCGGCGCCGTCTCGATCCGCTTGAGCGCGACTGCCAGCGACTTTCGAAACCACGCTTCCGCCTCCGCCGCGTCGCCCGCGTCCATCGCGAGGGTACCGAGGTTTGAGTAGGCGTAGTCGAGTTCCGCCTGCCAGTCCTCGTTCGCGGGGTCGATCGCGACGAGGCGTTGGGCGTAATCGTGATAGTCCGTAAACTGACGCTTCGCCTTTTCGCGGTCGCCGCGCTGCCAGGCGATATAACCGACCCAGAAGACCGACTGCGCGTGGTCGAAGATGCGTTGCGGATTTTCAGGATCGCGGGCGAGCTGCTCGCCGGTCGTCGCCGCCGCCGTCTCGTAGCGGGCGAGGGCGGCGTTGAGGTCGCCGCGCTTGTTGTCGGCTTCCCCAAGCATCAGGAGGACGCGCGCGCGCCGGCCAAGCTGGTCGGGGGTCAAGGCCTTCACGTCCTGCCCCTCGTAATAGCCGATGGCGCGGTTGCCGATCGCCGTCACCGATTTCAAGGTGCCGTAGCCTTCAAGGTCCGACTTCAAATCTGTGAGGATGATCTCGATGAGGCCCTCGGCGTCGTCGCGGGCTTTCACGGCGTCATTGCGGGCGAAGACCGCCGCGTCGCGCTGGTTGAACGCGAAGATCGAGAGCCCGCCGAGCACGGCGGCGAGGGCGAAGGCGGCGCTGGTGACGAGGCGGCGGCGAATGGTCCGGCGGCGTTCGTCGCGGCGGACGAGAGCGTCGAGCCCGACGCCCAGAAGCGCGGCGGCGAGTTTCAGTTTCGCGCCACGCTTCCCGTCCCCTTCGGGCCTCGCGTCGGCGGCGAGCGGGGCGTCCTCCCATTCCTCCGTCGGCTGAAGATCGGCGCCGACCTTGCGCGTCAGCGTTTTGGGGAAACACTCCTCCGCCTCGCGCCCGAGGGTCGCCGATGCGCCGGGTTCGCCATCGACGATGAGCGCGAGGATGCGGGATTTGTCCTTGTGCGTCTTGAACCAGGCGATTTCGCGATTGACCCAGGTCGACGCCGCCGAACGCGGGCTGCAGATGACGATCAGGAATTCCGACGCGGCGAGCGCCGCCTCGATCGCCGCGCCGACGCCGTGGCCCGCCGCTTCCTCCTCGCGGTCCTTGAAAATCGGATGCAGGCTCGCGGGAACGGCGCCGATAGGCGTTGCGCCGCCGACAAGCGCTTTTGGCGTCCGGTAAAGCTCAAG
>JBMOOR010000148.1:0-12792 GCA_049324555.1 Pseudomonadota bacterium
GGGCGGGGTAATCTTCCGCCTTCGGACTGTCTTCCGCTGAAGACGCCTTCCATGGCTCGTTATTGGCGTTGACGACAAAGCCGGATCGCGGGGCGATCACAAAGGGCGCCGAACCGAAGGGAAGAACGCCCTTCCAGACAAGATCGGCGCGATCGCCAGGCGCCGGTTTCGACCAGTCCCAGTCCGGCGAACGGTCGGGCGCCGCCATGTTGTAGAAATAGGCGATTTTTCCGCTCCGGTCCGCAAAGACGACGTTGAATGAGGGGATCGCCTGCATTGTCATCGCCGCGCGCCAGCCGTCAAATCCCGCCGCCTTGTTCATCCGCCGCCATTGCTCGATCGCGCGGATGTCGCCGTCGCCGGCGAAAGAAACGGCGCGCCAGCCGTTCGGCGTTTCAAAGACCGGTCCGTGGACGGAGCGAAGGACCGGCCGGGTCACGGGAAGGCTGAACGGGCCCCAGAGCTTCACCCGAAAGCGCGCAACGCCGCGCCCGAAGTCGCGCCACTCACCCTCGAAGCGGTATTTCGCCGGCCTCTTCGGATCGTCGACCTCAAGCGCGTAAACATCAACGAGGTCCGGCTTGTTGACGGTGAACGCCCAGCCGAAGTCCGGCGCAACGCCATGAAGGATGACAGGAGCGCCGGGGAAAACGCCGCCGATCATGTCCCAGCCTTCCTCCGACTTGACGCGCGCCTCATACCAGGCGACGGGCCCCGTAAAGGGTTGATGCGAATTGACGAGAAGGCGCGTTGCTCCGTCTGCGGAGCGTGAGGGCGCGACCGCCATGGCGTTCGAGCCGAGTTCGATCTCCGGCGTCACGCCGAGGAACGCTTCGCGCACCCAGTCGAGCCCGGCGGTCTTCGCTTCGTCGTTTTCAAAGACCTTCTTCAGCTCCTCTTCGAGCCCATAGAAGAACGGCGTTCTCGCCGCAAACCCGGCGACGATGTCCGCCGTCGTCACCGGCGCGACGCCTTTGGCGCAGCGCGCCTTTTCTTCGGCGCAGAAGAAATTAAGACCCGCCGCATACCCCTCAAGCAGCGCGTGTGTCTCGGGCGACAAATCGCTTTCATATTTCCCGGCGATCGCCTCGTTCGCGCCGAGCGCGGCGACGAGATAATCGGTGACGGCGGCGGCCTTTCCCGCCCGCTCGGCGAGGCGCCCGCGCGAGAAAAGGATCACTTCCTCGAAGGTCTTCCAGTCATCCTCCGCATGCGCGTAGGCGAGACCGAAGGCGACATCGGCGTCGCGCGCGCCGTAAATGTGCGGCGCTCCCCATTTGTCGCGGATGATCCGCGCGTCATAGAGTCTCGCCGCCTCCCTCGCCGCTTCTGCGTCAAAAGGCGGCGGGGCGGGCGTCCAGAGCCAGAAGGCTGCCGCGCCGGACGCAAGGACCAGAAGCCCGATCGCTATGCGGATCATCCTCATCATCATCGCCCTGTCATAATTCCATGGCTATTCCGAGCCTTGCGATCATGCTTTGTTTCGCGCGCGCAATCGAGCGATATGCGCAGCAAAGAGCGCCGTTCCATCGGAGACCAGAATGTCAGCATCGTCCATCCGCCGCCTCGCCCTCCTTTCCTGCGGTCTCGCCGCCCTCCCCACGCTTGGCGCGGCCGCCCTGGCGGCGCCTCCGGCGGTCGAGGGCGATCCCTATTTCCGGAACGGGCAGGAAACGCTCGCCCAGCGCCGCGCGGCGAAGCCGAACACGAAGAACGCGAAAAACGTCATCGTTTTCGTCGGCGACGGCATGGACCTGACGACGATCACCGCTGCGCGAATCTTTGACGGCCAGACCCGCGGCGAGGAAGGGGAGGAAAATTTCCTGAGCTTCGAGCGCTTCCCGAATGTTGCGCTCGCCAAGACCTACAACACGAACGCCCAGACGCCGGACAGCGCCGGAACGATGTCGGCGATGATGACCGGCGTCAAAACCAAAATGGGGATCATCTCTCTCTCCGACGCGGCGGACGTCGGCGCCTGCGCGACGAGCAACGGCGCGATGGTCGAAACGCTCGGCGAACTTTCCGAAAAGGCGGGGCTTGCAACCGGCGTCGTCTCAACCGCGCGCCTCACTCACGCAACGCCCGCCGCCGTCTACGCCCATGCCGCGGACCGCGACTGGGAGCGCGACACGAACCTTTCCGAAGAAGCGATCAGCAACGGCTGCAGGGACATCGCGCGCCAGCTCATTGAATTTCCGTATGGAGACGGTCTTGAGGTCGCGATGGGCGGCGGCCGGTCGAACTTCCTTCCCGCCGAACTCGCCGATCCCGAAGACGCGGACGAGAAAGGCGGCCGCAAGGACGGACGCAACCTCGCGGAGGAATGGACGGCGAAGGGGAACAATCGCCCCTATGTCTGGAACAAGTCAGGGTTCGACGCGGTCGATCCGAAGACCTCGCCGAAGCTTCTCGGCCTCTTTGAACGCTCGCATATGGAATATGAAGCCGACCGCGCGAGCGACGCCGCGGGCGAGCCCTCGCTCGCCGACATGACGACGAAAGCGATCGACATTCTTCGTCAGGACAAGGACGGATTTTTCCTGATGGTCGAGGCGGGGCGCATCGATCACGCCCATCACGCCGGCAACGCCGCGCGCGCGCTGAAGGATGCGCAGGCGCTCTCCGCGGCGGTCGCGGCGGCGGATGCTATGACGGATGACAAGGATACGCTCATCATCGTCACCGCCGATCACGGCCACACGCTCACCTTCGCCGGCTATCCAAGGAAAGGCGGCGACATATTGGGCCTTGCGACAGCGACGCTCGAAGACGCGGCGGGCGAGGACGGCTACGCGCGCGCCGGCGACGGCAAGACCTATACGACGCTCGGCTACGCCAACGGCCCCGGAACGATCCTTGCCGGTCAGGCGAAGGCGGGCGAGCGGCATGAACCGACTGCGGAAGAAGTCAAAGATCTTAACTATCGCCAGCAATCGACCGTGCCGTCAGGCTCTGAAACGCATGGCGGACAGGACGTGACGATCTACGCCAAAGGCCCGCGCGCCTATCTCTTCGGCGGCGTCGTCGAGCAGAGTTACATCTTTCACGTGATCGACGATGCGCTCTCGCTGAGGAAGCGGGCGGGAGAATAATTATCGGGTTTTAGGTGTTGGGTTTTAGGTTTTAGGGAACCCCAACACCTAAAACCTAACACCTACACCGGATCGAGCCAGCCCCACTCGTCCCGCGTCTCGCCGGTGAAGAGGCCGAAGAACGCGCTCTGGATTTCTTCCGTCACCGGACGTTTGCCGGAGCCGACGGGCAGGCGGTCGACGGAGCGGACGGGCGTCACCTCGACCGCCGTCCCCGCCATGAACATTTCGTCCGCCGCATAAAGCGCCTCGCGCGCGATCGGTTGTTCGATCACCTCATAGCCGCGCGACTTTGCGAGCGTCATGATCGTGTCGCGCGTGATCCCCATCAGGATCGATGAGGCGCCCGGCGGCGTTATCAGCTTGCCGTTCACAACGATGAAAAGATTCTCGCCGGCGCCTTCGCTGACAAGGCCCGAGGCGTCGAGGCCGATCCCTTCCGCAAAGCCGCGCTCGCGCGCTTCAAGCGCGATGAGGCGGCTTGAGAGATAATTCCCGGAGGCCTTGACGCCCGCCGGCATCGTATCGGGCGCAAGCCGCCGCCAGCTCGAGACGCAAGCGTCAACGCCGTTCTTCAGCCCTTCCTCGCCGAGATAGGCGCCCCAGGGGAAAGCGGAGATGATCGCCTCGGACTTATCGTGCGGCGCCGAGATCCCCATCTCGCCATAGCCGAGGAAAACGAGCGGGCGGATATAGGCGGCCTTGAGGGCGTTCTCGCGCACGACGTCGCGGCAGCCCTGCATGATCTCTTCGATCGTGTGCTTTAACGGCAGGCGGTAGACGCGCGCGGAATAAAAGAGCCGCTTGATGTGATCGAAATTCCGGAAGACGACCGTGCCCTTATGCTTCGTTTCATAAGCGCGCATGCCTTCAAAGACGGAGGTCGCGTAATGGAGCGCGTGGCTCATCACATGGACCTTGGCCTCGCCCCAGGGAATGAGTTCGCCATTGCTCCAGATGTATTCAGCTTCCTTGATCGGCATGAAGGCTCCTCCGCGCGCATCGTGCGCCTCGATGTCATAACGCCGGCCGGCGGGCGGGGCCAGCGCCCCGCCCCTCTTCGCCGAAATTCGCGAAATTCCGCCGCCGATCTCGCCAGATGCGCTGAATTTCGCCATAGGAGCGCCGAATCGCGCGCGAATGCGCTATCAGGCGAGGGCGGACATGACGGCCGGAAAATCGATTGAAGACCTCCTGTCGCTGATGGCGACGCTCAGGACGCCGGGGACGGGCTGTCCGTGGGACCTCGAGCAGAGCTTCCGCACGATTGCTCCGTACACGATTGAAGAGGCCTATGAGGTCGCCGACGCGATCGAACGCGGCGACATGACAGAATTGAAGGGCGAGCTTGGCGACCTCCTCTTCCAGACGGTCTTTCACGCGCGCATGGCGGAGGAAGAAGGCGCCTTTAATTTCGAGGATGTCGCGCGCGCGGTCACCGAGAAGATGAAAAGCCGCCACCCGCATGTCTTTGGGCAAGCCGAGGCGCGCGACGCCGAGGAACAGACGCGCCAATGGGAGGCGAAAAAAGCCGAAGAGCGCGCCGCGAAGGGCGCTCACGGCCTCCTTGACGACGTGCCGGTCGGCCTTCCGGGCCTCACCCGTGCGGTGAAGCTGCAAAGGCGCGCGGCACGCATCGGCTTTGACTGGAAAAACCCGCGCGACGTTCTCGACAAGATCGCGGAGGAGACAGAGGAACTCGTCGACGTGATCGACAGCGGAAATCAGGACCGGATCGAGGATGAATTCGGCGACTTGTTGTTCGTCATCGCCAATCTCTCACGCCATCTGAACGTCGATCCCGAAGCGGCGCTCCGCCGCGCCAACGAAAAGTTCTCAAGGCGCTTCCGGCACATCGAACAGCGCCTCGGCGATGAGGGGCGTTTGGGCGAAGCGAGTCTTGAGGAGATGGAGGCGCTTTGGGTCGAGGCGAAGGGGTTGGAAAGGAAAGCTTCGCACTGAGACCTTCGCCGTGAGATCAACGCCTAAAGTCTGAGACCGCCATCGTGAGAATTCGAACTGCGCGTGCTCTCGACCCTTCGCCTGGCAAGGGTGCGGCGTCGAGATCGGGGCGTATGCCCGCAACCTCGTCTGTTCCGTCACTGCGCAAACGTACACAGTTAGGGACCGCGAACGCGAGCCTTGAATGGGTTAGAATCAGCGGCCCGGATGAAACCATGAAACCGCAGCCGTCACCGAATGTGTGAACCCCAACGACTCGTGCGATGTCGCGGTCACGCATCAATGCGGCAAACATCTCGGCGGCGGAGCCGGTCTTATCGTCGACAAGCAGATAAACTGGCCCTTCCCACGCGCCGCGTAATCCGTCGGCGCTGCTCGCCCAATAGAGCGCTCCTGCAACCCGGCTATCAAGACTCCCCTCGTCGACGTAATCGTACTCACCGCTCGCGAAGCCTGCATCGACGAGGCGATTGCAGCCGGGCGAGCCCCATTTGCGCCGTTCCCTCCAGACCCACGACATGTCGCACGAGCCTGAAAGTGCGACGGACTTCCTACGTTCGAAGTCAGAAATCGCCCGCTCAATAGCTGTTATTGTCGCTTCCGGAAGGTTTTCGTTCTTGTTGATCGCTGTTTTGAGGTTCTCGATCTGCTCCTCAAGAAATGGAACGCCCGCTTGGCCGGCGGTAACCAGCAGAGGCGCAGAATGCACGGGTTCGGATGAAAAGAGCCTCACGGTCCAGTCGCCGAGATCATTGCCGCCACCATTGCCGCCGATATCCACCAGCAAGAACTGCGCGCCGAGCATGCGTAAATAACGAAGCCTCCCGGCCAGCGCTTCGAGCCACGCCCGGCCCACACTATCTGTAATGGTGTCAGGACCGCCCGAAAGGCCTTCCCTATGCAGGCTTTCCCACAATCCGGCGCATACGCCCGGGAACTCGCTGGCGCGAAAACGTGGGATGCGAATGATCCCAACCTGAATGCCATCAACATCAATGATTCCCGTTCGGAATTCATCAGCAGTACCGTCCGTTGCGAGATGAAAGCCTCTCAAGGACTCGAATGGCTGCGAGAACGAAATGCTTGTCTTCTGCGCATAACCGAAGGCTGCGCAAGCCGCGCGCCCACTGGCAAACGCGTCAGCGAGAGGCGGGTCTGGCAATTGAGGCGCGGTTAAGGGAGCGCCTACCTGAGCGAAATGCCCGTCACGAAAACTCGCAACGAAAGCGATGATCGCGTCTTTCGCTTCGGCGTTGGATCGGGCTTTCTTGAGGGAATCGAGAGCTTGCCGGTCAACCGAAGGAAGATCGACGCCGCTCTCGGGCGAAGCGAACCAAGCAAGATGCGAATAAGACGATTCGAGCGCCCGTTTCAGTTGACCGTAATCATCCATCCACGCCTTACGGTCAAACGGCGCCTGAACCACAATTGACGCCGTTTCAGCCGAAACGCCTTGCATCCCATCGATCGGAACGATGCAAAAGAGAATGATTAAAAAAGATGCAATCGCGCGCATTTCCAACTCGCTGACAGGCCCGGGAGCCGGCACGTTACGCGAGCGCCGATTGTCGGTATTGTATCTGCTTGCAGGTCAATTCACGTCGGCCCACCGCCGAAAAGCGCGCGGGCTGAGGCTCGTAGCGCGCTTTAATTCTCTGCTGAAATGACTTTGATCGAAAAAGCCGCAGTCTTGCGCAACTGCGCTGAGAGAATCATCGGTTTCGGCGAGCATTTTCATGCCGCGTTGCAGCTTCGCATTTCGGCGAAATTCAGCCGGTGATGATCCCTGCGCCCGGAGAAAGCGCCGCGAGAACTCATAGAGAGGCATGTTCATGGCATCCGCGAGAACGGAGATGGCGGCGTGGCCGCCCGCAATTCTTTCGGCAGCCTCATTCATGGCCTTTGTCCGATCATACGTTTCTTGCTCGCGTATTTTCGCGCGATCGAGCAGGAAATCCCCGCCGAACTCGTAACTGAGCGCGCCGGCCCATTCAGCGGCTGAAATCTCAAAAGACCCGCTAACCGGTCGCCACCCGCGACGTTCGCGCAACAATCGCCAACGCTCCCGGGAAACAGAGAGGCGTAGGAACAAAGCGCCGCCGGCACCGGCCTCATCTGCATGGAGAAAGTATGGCGGACGAAGCACGAAGTCGCCGACTGCATAGTCGCGCACGCCGGAAAATCCCTGCTCCAGCATTTCGCCCCTGATAAACACAACCATCCGCGTGTCAGCGTGGCAGTGGGGCTCCTGCCGGTCGCGCGCCGGCTTGCTAGCCATCCTTTTCGAACATGCGGCAAGCTCGAAGGGAAAAGATTTCCTGCTATCGGTGCTCATCAAACATTCTTTGCCAGCAGCCTCTACCCCCCAAACCCGCCCCGCGGCTTCAGTCTCTTCATCAGCACACGGTATATCCCCAGAAAACCGACGATGAGCAGCGCTTTCAGGGCGATATCCTCGACCATCCAGTTCGGCCAGGGCGCGACGGAGGCCCAGTAGGCTACTGGGAAATAGAGAAACGTCTGGATGAGAGCGGCGGCGAGCGCGGCGAAAAAGGGGGCGCGCCACCACGCCTCGCGCCCGCGCGTCAGATCGTAAACGAAGGCGGCCGCAAACTGCGCGAGGATTGACGAGCCGACGAAGGCGACAACGAAAGCGACGCTCGGGAGGTCTCCTTGTTCGAGTTCGGGCGAGAGGTAGGAGACGCCCGCGAACGCTGCAAAGGCGGCGACCGCCCACGACGCCGTGACGACGCGCGAGGCTTCCTCGCCGCCGAACCGGCGCGCGATCAAAATGATAATCGCCGGCCCAGCCGCCATCAGGAAATAGCCGACGGAAAGCCAGTTGCCCGGTTTGACGGGCGCCGCGTCAAAAAAATGATCGAAGCCGCGGAACGGAAGATCGACGGTCAGAAACGAAAATACGAGCACCGGCGTCAAGAGCGCCGACAGAGCCGCGACGCGGATGAGCGCGGCGGCGAAATTGCGCGCCTCCCGTCCAAGCTTTTGAAGAGGCGTTTCCTTGATCGGCCGTCGCATCTCGACGGCGGACACGGCTTCCACGGCTTTCGTTCCTCAACTCATGACATCGGGCGCGATTCTGGGCCGCGTCACCGTCCGACGCAATCAGGGCCCTGCGCTTCTCCCCTCTCCCGCCTGCGGGAGAGGGTTAACTGCGCGCGGGGGAGTGTCTCGCCCATTCAAAAACGGGCAAGGATTTACGAGCTTGATTGAATGCAGAGCCGCCCTTACGAGGCCTTCGCAAGCTCGCGCTTGATCTTTTTCGCGCCGGTCGAGAGCGTCTTGTCGTCGGCCTTGGCGAGGAAGGCGTCGAGCCCGCCGACATGGTCGATCGTGCGGAGCGCCGCCGCCGTGACGCGCAGCTTGTAGCCGCGGCCGAGCTTGTCCGAATGCAGGGTGACATCGCACAGATTCGGCAAAAACCGGCGCTTCGTCTTGTTGTTGGCGTGCGAAACGTTGTGTCCGACCATCGGGCCGACGCCTGTCAGTTCACACCGGCGAGCCATAAGATTAACCTTGCTTTTCGAGCTTTCGGGCGCCCCGGAAGGCGCGAATTCACAAGAGCCGCGCGTCTAGTCGAGCCTTTGGCGGGTGTCAAGCATGGCGATGGCGCTCCCGTCGAGGCTCCGCCATTGACCATCAGCATATAGCACCATTATCTTATATGCGCATCTTTTTGGAACAAATATGGCCAAACGTGCGACCGGCCCGAAGCGCCGGGGGGTTAATCTGACGGTGCGCGAGGACATTATCGACGCTGCAAAAGCGCTCGGCGTAAATGCGTCGCAAGCAGCCGAGGCGGGCATTCTTCAGGCTGTGAAAGAGCATCAGGCGCGAAGTTGGCTCGCGGAAAACGCCGGCGCCTTGGGAGCCCACAATGAGCGCGTCGAAAAATCCGGCCCGCTTTTGACGCCTGACTGGGCGCTCGATCGCCACGGCTGACGCTCCCGTGGCGCGTTTGATGCCTACCGCTTTGCGAACGCTTCAGCGCCGCTTGTCGTCGATGCCCAGGCGGAATCCCCCTCGCTGATCTCGCGACGCGCGTCGCGCCGCCGTTATCGCCAATTGCGACAGCACGGAAGGAAATCACCGACGCCCTCGATTTTCTGTTTTTCGGATTTTAGCGCGCATGGGGCCCTTGAACCTCGCCAGAAATGATATACATTTCTAATTAATGTATATCATGTGCGGGAACAGGAACAGGCGCCATGCAAGTCGCAAAATGGGGAAACAGCCTGGCGGTCCGGCTGCCGGCCGCCGTCGTCGAGGCGCTGGGTCTAAAGGAAGGCGACGATATCGAATTTTGCGTGCTCGGCGAAAAGCTGTTCGGGGTCAACCGGCCTCTGACGCTGGATGAGCGCCTCGACATTCTTCAGCGGTTTCGCGATCGCTTCGGCGGCGCCTTCCGGTTCGACCGGGATGAGGCGAATGAGCGCTAGTCGCGTCTTCATCGACACCAATGTTCTCGGATATCTTCTAAGCGACGATGCGCGCAAGGCCGCTGTGACCGACCGGATGCTGCGGGACAAAGGCTTGACGCGCCTGATGTCAACGCAAGTGGTCGGTGAGTTTATAAACTTCGTACGAAAAAAAACGCCGCTTGATTGGAGCGACATCCGCATCTATGTCGAGACCTTTCGGGAAGCCTGCGACATAGAGTGCGTGACCGTCGACGATCAAGTCGCGGCGGTCGCAATCGCCGAACGATATCGTTTCAGGTGGTTCGACAGTCTTATCGTGGCTGTGGCGCTCCGGCTTGGGGCGGACACGCTGTATTCAGAGGACCTGCAGCACGGACAACGAATAGGGCAGATGCAGATTCAAAATCCGTTCGCGCTCGGACCGGACGTTTAGCGCGGATCGAAGGGCATTCGATCGCCAAGCTCAAATCGCATGAAGCGGCCCGCAGCCGAGCCGACGCATCAGACATGACCCGCCGCAAGCTAAGGCCCCACGAAATCAACCTTTCGACAGAGCCGTCGGGGGCGAGCCTTGTCGCGCTTTTGGGACCGACAAACACAGGCAAGACCCATCACGCAATCGACCGGATGCTCGCGCACAAGACGGGCATGATCGGCCTGCCGCTCCGCCTTCTCGCACGCGAGGTCTATGACCGCCTCCTCGAAAGGAAGCCTGCGGGCGAGGTCGCGCTTGTCACGGGCGAGGAA
Organism: Pseudomonadota bacterium; assembly: GCA_049324555.1. Classification (GTDB taxonomy): domain Bacteria; phylum Pseudomonadota; class Alphaproteobacteria; order Caulobacterales; family Parvularculaceae; genus Amphiplicatus. The sequence goes on from JBMOOR010000148.1 coordinate 10,244, forward strand.
AAAATCGTCCCGCCCTCTCCCTCCTATTGGGTCTCGACCGTCGAGGCGATGCCGCTTGACCAGAAGACGGAATTCCTCGCGGTCGACGAAGTCCAGCTTGCGGCGGATCCCGAACGGGGACGCATCTTCACATCTCGCCTCCTTCATGCGCGGGGAACGCGCGAGACGATGTTTCTCGGCTCCGCGACCATGCGCCCGATCCTCAGGCGCCTTTTCCCCGAAATTTCATTCCAGTCGAAGGAAAGGTTTTCATCGCTCTCCTACGCCGGCTCGAAAAAGGTGACGCGCCTGCCGCGGAGAACCGCGATTGTCGGATTTTCAGCCGACACCGTCTATGCGATCGCTGAACTTGTGCGCCGCCAGCGCGGCGGCGCCGCCGTCGTCCTCGGCGCCTTGTCCCCGCGGACGCGCAACGCCCAGGCCGGGCTTTATCAGTCGGGCGAGGTTGATTATCTCGTCGCGACCGATGCGATCGGCATGGGCCTTAACATGGACATCGACCATGTCGCCTTTTCCGCTGCGCGCAAATTCGACGGCCGCGGCTTTCGCGATTTGAAGCCTCATGAACTCGCGCAGATCGCCGGAAGGGCGGGACGTCACATCCGCGACGGCGCGTTCGGCGTGACCGCGGACTGCGCGCCGTTCGATGAAGATGTCGTCGCCGCGATCGAAAATCACCAGTTCGACCCGGTCGAAGCGCTGCAATGGCGCTCAGAGGCGCTCGATTTCACATCGATTGCGGCGCTGCGCCAGTCGCTCGAACGCCCCTCTCCGCGCCCCGAGTTTCAGCGCGCGCGGCCCGATGAGGATGAGGATGCGCTGATCGGGCTTTGCCGCGATCCCGATCTTGCCCCGCGGACGCGCGGGCGGGCCGCGATCGAACTTCTCTGGCAGGTCTGCCAGATCCCCGATTTCCGGAAAGTCTCATCCGACCAGCACCTGCGGCTTCTCGGCGAACTCCACGAACAGATCGTCGACGGCGGAAGGGTCGGAGACGCCTGGCTCTCCTCGCGCGTCGAGCGGCTCGCCGACACCGAAGGCGACATCGATACGATTTCAACCCGTATCGCGCATGTCAGGACCTGGACCTATCTCTCCCATCGCGCGCAATGGGTTGAAAACGCCGGCTATTGGCAAGGCAGAACTCGGGAGATAGAAGATGCCCTTTCCGACGCTTTGCATGAAAAACTCACGCAGAGATTTGTCGATCGCCGCACCTCGGTCCTCTTGAAGAAACTGCGCGATGATGCGCCGATCCTCGCCGGGGTCACTGACGACGGAGACGTGATCGTGGAAGGCCAGTTTGTCGGCCGGCTGCTCGGGTTTGAATTTGCGGTCGATCCGCGCGCAAGGGGGCTTGACGCCAAGCGCATGCGCGGCGCCGCGGAACGCGCGCTCGCCCCGGTTCTCGCGGCGCGCGCCGCCGCACTCGCAAACGCCGCCGAGAGCGAATTGCAGCTCAAGGACGACGGCGCCGTCTGGTGGCGTTCGTCGGCGGTCGCGCAATTGCGCAAGGGGCCGACGATGCTGCGCCCTGACGTCGTCATCCGCGGTCTCGATGCGATCTCGCCCAATCTGCGCGGGCGCGTCGCCGATCGCCACACGGCCTATGTCGCCGCACGCATCGAAGTCCTGCTCGCCGAACTCATCGCATTGAAACGCGCGGCGGATGCGCCGGATGCGGAGGGACTTCCCGGCCAGGCGCGCGGCATCGCGTTCCGCCTCGTTGAAAATTTCGGCGCGATGTCGCGCTCGCAATTCGGCGAAGAGCTGAAACAGCTCGGCCAGGACGAACGGGCCAGGCTCAGGAATCTCGGCGTCCGCTTCGGCGAATACACGCTGCACATGCCCTCGCTCCTCAAACCTGCGGCGGCGCGGCTGATGACGCTCCTCTGGGCGCTCTGGGCGGACAAGAATGCGCACGAACTTCATTTGCCGAAGCCCGGCCTTGTCTCGATACCGTCATCGCAGGATCTTCCGCACGCATACTATTACGCGCTCGGCTATCGCCCGTCCGGCGATCGCGCCGTTCGCATCGACATGCTTGAGCGGCTCGCCCAGCAGATCCGCACGGCGCGCAACGCGCCGGATGCGCGCGAGGGCTTTGTTGCGACCTCGCAGATGATGTCTCTCGTCGGCTGCTCGGGCGAGGAATTTGAAAGCATCCTGCGCTCGCTCGGCTATCGCAAGCAGACGGTAAAGCGGCCCGCCGCCGCTCCGGCTACGGAGCAAGCGCCGCCGGCTGATGCGCCGCCAGCGGACGCTGCCGCGGCCGACGCAATTGCGCCGCAAGTCGAAGTTCAGCCGGAAGCGCCCGCAACGGAAGGCGATATCGCCGCGGCGCCTGTCGCTCCGGAAGCGGCAAGCGACGCTGCGCCACAGATCGCTGTCGAGCCTTCCGCCGAGATCGCGGCGCCGCCTGCCGAGGCTGTCGTCGTCAGCGAAATCGAAATCACCGTGTGGCGGATGGCGCCGCGCCGGCCGCCCGTCGCCAAACGCCCGCCGAAGCGCGCCGAACGCGAAGCCAATGGCGGCGCGCCGGCCCAAGG
>JBMOOR010000148.1:12802-15503 GCA_049324555.1 Pseudomonadota bacterium
CGCGCGACAGCCGCCCGCCGCGACGCGGCAAGGAGCAAGGGCGGCATGATGGCAAGAAGCCGTTCCGCAAAGGCGGCGAAGCGCCGCCGCGCCGCTTCACGAGCGAGCCGCGCCGCGGCCGCGAGCCTGATCCGAATTCCCCGTTCGCCGTCCTCGCCGCCTTGAGAGCCAGCATGACAGGCGGCGATTCCAAACCGGAGTGAACGAGGCGCCGTCAGAGCGCGACGCGCCGTCGCAACGCATCGACAAATGGCTCTGGTGCGCGCGACGCTTCAAGACGCGATCGCTTGCCGCGAGGATCGTTTCAGACGGCGGCGTTCGCGTAACACGCGAGGGAACGACGCAGCGCGTCGACAAGCCCGCTTTCGCATTGCGCAAGGGCGATCAGGTATCCTATCTCGCAGGCGAGCGGATCGTCGTCCTGACGGTCGAGGGTTTCGCCGAACGCCGCGGATCGCCGGAGGCTGCAAGAGCGCTTTACTCCGACCCTTCCGCTTGCAAGCCGCCGCGATAACGCCGGCGCCAGGGCTGACGAGCATTAAGCCCTCGCGCCAATCTCTATTTTGTCGCGCCGTTGTGCGCAAAACCGGGTTCCACTTTTGCGCACGGCGCTCTAGAAAGGCGCAAAACGGGGCCCAAGGAGCAAGAAATGACCTACGTCGTCACGGACGCCTGCATCAAATGCAAATACACCGACTGCGTCGAGGTGTGTCCGGTCGACTGCTTCTACGAAGGCGAGAATATGCTCGTGATCAGTCCTGACGAGTGCATTGATTGCGGCGTCTGCGATGCCCGGTTGAAGCGATCGTCCCCGACACTGACGACTCGGAAGGCAAATGGACGGAACTCAACGCCAAATATTCCGCCGAATGGCCGAACATCACGGAGAAAATCGAGGCCCCGTCCGACGCGGATGCGTTCGCCAAGGAGAAGGGGAAGCTCGAAAAATACTTCAGCCCCAAGCCCGGCAAAGGCAGCTGACCGGAGGGCCGTGGACATTCTGTCTCAAATTGCCGCGGCGCGGTGGCGTAGCGCGGTATTTCGTGCTATGTTCTTAGCCGAAATGAGCACCGCCGCTGGCGACCGACGGGAATTACTCGGCAAAAACCTCAAGATTCATGGATAGGGCCCTGTTTCTGATAGGGTTTTTGCCGGTGTTCATGGCTCGACGAGGTTGAAGGCTGCAACCGTCGCCGCATGCGGACCGGTGGTCCGGACAAGGAAAGCAACAATCGCCCCGAATCGCCTGACGCCGACGGTCGACGCCCCTTACCGGGAGTTGCTGACGGCGGCGTGCGGCCCGGAGATCGGCTTGAGAGAATGAAGATGGTTTCAAAGAAGGCCCCCGCCAAGCCCGCCAAAAAAACGGCGGCGCCGACGAAATCGGCAAAAACCGCAAAACCGGCGACAAAGAAGCCGGCGCCGAAACAGCCGCCTGCAAAGCCCGCCGGCAAGCCGGCGCCGGCCGCCAAGGCGAAACTCGCGCCCAAAGCCGCGGCGAAGTCACAGCCCGTGAAGACTGCGCCAGCGAAGGCGGCTGCAAAACCCGTCCCGGCTGCAGCGAAGGGAAAGTCATCGACGCCAAATGAAAAGCCCTCAGTGAAAGCCAAGTCCGCACCGGTCAAGGAAGCGCCGAAGAAAAAAATGCTCAATGTCGGCCAGAAGCCTCGTTCGGAGCCGACCAATCTTCCGCTGAAGCCGCAGGGCTTTGCGCCTGCGGGCCGCGAGAGCGAGGCGGAAACAACGAGCGCGCCCAAGCCCTCGCCCGCCTCAAAGGAAGCCAAGCAGACCTTCAAGGTCAACGATCATGTCGTCTATCCGGCGCACGGCGTCGGCCGCATCGTCGGCATTGAAAAACAGGTGATCGCCGGCATCACGAACGAACTCTTCGTGCTCGATTTCGAACAGGAAAAGCTGAAGCTCAAAGTGCCGACGGCGAAAGCGATTTCGAGCGGCATGCGTGCGCTCTCCGACGAACCGCTCGTCAAGAAGGCGATCGATGTCCTCAAAGGACGGGCGCGGATCAAGCGCACGATGTGGAGCCGCCGCGCGCAGGAGTATGAAGCGAAAATCAACTCCGGCGACATCATCGCCGTCGCGGAAGTCGTTCGCGATCTTTACCGCGCGACCGATCAGCCAGAACAGAGCTATTCTGAGCGCCAGCTTTTTGAAGCCGCGCTCGACCGCCTCGCGCGGGAAGTCGCGGCCGTCAGGAAGAGCGATCTTACAAAGGCTCTCGCGGATCTCGACGCTTCGCTGCAGCAGAAGAAGGCGGCTTAACAAGTTTCGTTCATTCACTTCATCACCGTTGAAGCAGCGGCGTCGACATAATGCCGATGGCCCAGAAGACCACCCTTTCCGTCAGCGACTCCCCACGCTTTAAGCGTGGGGTCCAGCTCCTGCGGTTGAAACGATTACGCCGATCAGAATGACGCGCGGCGCCCTCGCCGCCGTTCCTCGCCTATTGCTTCGGAGATGGACGCCACGCTTAAAGCGTGGCGAGTCGCGGATATCTAGAGCAGAGCGCAATTCTTCTGAATCGCTTCATCCTGCCGCCGCCGCGCCGTAGCGGCGCTTTGGCGCGCCGCGAAGGCGGGAGGAGCAAAAATCCTTCATGTCCTTCGTGACGGCGCGGAGTTTATCCTCGGGCCGGCCTTCGGCCGGACCCGGGGGCGCCTCCTCAGGATGAAGGATTTTTGCG
>JBMOOR010000149.1:0-15481 GCA_049324555.1 Pseudomonadota bacterium
AATCCGATCGATGCGCCGCCGAGGTCGCCGCGTTCGGCGAGCGTCAGCGCATCCCGGCCGGCGGAAGTATCCGGGACGGCGATTTCGAAGGCGAGGCCCTTGTCGTCGTCGTCAAGCGTCAGGGTTTTGCTCCGTGTGCGGCCCAAGACGCGCGACGGATCGTGATCGAGGAGGGCGAGAATATCCTCGCCCTCCTCGACCGATTTCGCGAAAGCGCCGGCGGCGATGCGCTCGCGAAAATTTCCGATATCGGCGACGACGCCGTAGCGCGCGGCGTAGCCGACCAGCCGGCGCGCGTTCCCCCGGCTTTCGAGCCGCAGCTCGGCGCGGCGCAATTCGAGTTTCGGCGTCGTCATTGCATCGCCTCCCCTTACGCCGCCGGGAAGTCGGTCGCGGCCGCGAAGCTCTCGACATGGCGGACCGCGATATCGGCCGTCAGCATCCCGCGCACCGAGACGTTGCCCTTGCTGTAGGCTGTCGACTCGTAAGGATTGACGAGAAGATCGAAGGCCGACCAGTAACCGATCAGAAGATCAGACCACTGACCGAAGATGATCGAGGTCGCGTAAGGCGTCGGAACCGTGTCGATCGGGACCAAGGTCGAGCGCACCGCCATATAGTCTGCGAGCTTGTCGGGTTCTTCCATCACGAACCGCGAATCCGTCGAAGCGACGCGCACGGTCTGGCGCAATTTTTTCGCGGCGAGCGGGCGCATGAGAAAGCCGGTTCCGACCGCGTCGGCCTCTTCGACGATATCGATGAGGTCGAGGACCTTCGCCCAGCTCGGCGTCGCCATGCTGACCGTCGTATCGAGCCCGGCTTGCGAGAGAACGCCGTCCGGTTCATTCGAGCCGCCGCCCTTGATCGCGGCGGCGTCAAGCGCCTGGGCGAGGATCTTCGCGAAGTCGTCGCGGATGAGCCCTTCGATCGCCGGCGCGGTCTGCAACAGCATGTTCCGCGAGAATTCGGTGATGCAGCCGACATGCTTCGGCGTCAGGCTCACCTTGTCGGATTGATGATCGGAGGGCGTGATCGCCGCGTTCTCGGCGACCCATCCCGTCGCCGCGCTCGCCTTCAATCTTGGAACATCGACATTGCCGACGAGACCGGAAAGGACTGTCGCGCCGAGTTCGGTGGTGACGAGCTTCGCCCGCAACACGTCGATGAATTGGTCGCCGCGAAAATCCGTCGCGATAATGTTGGCGCCCGGCCCGCCCGCCGGCGCGGCAGTCGTGATGACGCGCTTTTCAAGATCGCGCCGGGTCACGCGGCGCTGAAAAACCTCCATCGGGACCGCGATCCCCTGAAACCTGTTGCCGCTGCGCCGCTGAAGTTCGGCGCTCACTTCCCGTTCGCGGCCGTTATCGACGCCAAGGCCGGACGCTGCGGCGATTGCGCGCGTCAAGGAGAAGGCGCGGCATTCGGCTTCAAAATCGCCATCGCCCTCGCGGCCGATCGGCTGACCCGCCGCGCGCTTGTCGGCTTCGTCGATCATCTCCTGCTTTTCGATCGATTTTTCGACGAGCGTCAGCTCGCCTTTCAGCACTTCGAAACGTTTTTCTTGGGGTTCGCTCGGCGCGCCCGCATCGCCATCCGGCTTGTCTGCGATAGCTCGAATTCCGCCGACGAGGCGGGCGCGCTTTTCGCGGAGCTCGCGCAGTTTAGTCATGGCTAATTAGCCTTTCCATCTAAGGGACCCGGCGTCATCGCGACGCTGGCAGTCCGTGTGCGGCGGCGTTCTCTCTTTCGAGACGGGCCCGGCGCGGCCCAATCCGGGGGGCGGCTAAAATGCCGTAACGCCGGCGGCGCCGCCCCTATCGCCGGGGCCGTCGCCGCCGGCGAATTCGATTCCACGCTGTTCCGGGTCGAATGTCTCGATACGGAACGTGTTGATTTGCGCGACGCCCTGTAGCGATTCGCGTCGCGACTTTCTCTCAGTGTCGGCGACCGCGATCAGCGCCGCGCCGAAATTTTCGACTTTTTGCAGTTCCGCCGGCGACATGCGATGCGCAAGACGGGCGCAGGCTTCGAGCGTGATGCGCAGCGCCTTGAAAGTTTCGGCGCGGCTCATGTCGGAGCGGAATTCGACCTCTATTTTCATTGCATCGCCCTCCCCGGCATCGGCGGCAGGTAGGAAGGCGCGAACATGGCGAAGAGGACCCCGACCGCTTCCCACCGCATCCGAAGGAATTCGGCGATGCTCTGCAAAGTGAACAATTCGCCGGCGTCCATGCGCTGGAAAAGCGCGACGCACCGGGCTTCGAAATCATCTTCGGAGACCGCATCGCGAAACTCCGGGCTTCCCAAGTAAATTTCGATGGCTTCGAGGTCTATGGAGTCGTCATGCAAGGGGATCATTGCTCGCCCTCCGACGTCATTTTCAGCCCGCGTTCGAACGCGGCCAGAAATTTTTCGAACCATTGCGGATCAAGGTCCGCACCGGCCGTTTTGTCCGGGGCAACGATCTCCGCCCCGTCTTCCGCCGCCAAGGCGGCCATTGCTTTGACGCCGACAACCCACAGAAAATCAGTGAACGGAATAACGGTGAAGCCGCGCTCGTGGCGGCTCGCCGCCATGATTACTAAGCTCTCTGACCTGATCAGATATCCGCTCAATTCGCCGTCCGCCCGGCGCACAATTATTACAAAAAAACGATTGTCGGCGTCGGCCGGCGTCTGATCGCCTTCTTCCGCCGCCAATTTTCCGAACTCTTGAATCAGCGCGAGGGCGAGGCGGCAGGCTTCGCCCGGCGGCGCGCCTGTCTGACCGACGAGTTCGTCCGTGAGTTTCAACCGCCAGAGATCAATGAGGGAGTAAAGCCGCCTGCCGGATCGGCTCATCGTGCCGACGCCCGGCAGTTGATCGCGTTGGTGCCATTGACTCAGCGATTTCGCTGAAATTCCAGCGATTTTTTGCGCATCGCCGTGCGTGAAAATCGGCTCACTGGCGGAAATCGTGGTTTTCATACTCAAGCGAGTATCGATACATTCAAAGATTGTCAATATCCTCGGCTGGGAATTTTGGGAATAAAACACTTGGACTAGGCATCTCCGATCGGTCCCGCTCGCTGCGGGCCGACCGAATCAGCAATCTATGGGTTATGGGCGCGCTCGCCACGACCCAAACGCCAAAGGTGAACAGGTGACAACGCTTTACATCGAAAAGGACCGCTTGGACGCCTTGGTCCGTGAGCGCGACGAGCGCGAAAAGCGCTGGTGGTTCGCTCATCCGTCATCGAAGGATAAGCTGCACGAAGCCTATTTAGCGGGCCACCGCTGGGCTGCGATCGAGGCGACATGGCACGACCTGCAGCATACGTTCGTCGCCCTGTTTGCAGCTCAGAATCTTTCCCGTCAGCCCGTGTCGCTCGCGAATGAGGCTTTAGGTCCATTTTCTCGGGCCGCCGCCCAAAGAGGACTGCTAGACGCAAGAAAAGCCTATCAGCAGTTGTCGGAAGACGAGTTGCGGACGCTTCGCCTGTTCATCGAGGGGGCACATTCCGTTGCCCTACTCGTCATCCAGAACAGCAATTGGATGGTTGCTGAGGTCAAGTAGGACCTTGCGTCGGGGCGCCCATCGTCATCCCCGCCCTAGGCTTCATGACCGTAATCGAACCGGAGTCCGATCCGGCCGCTGCGTGACGCGCGAAAATAATTCCGCATAAAGATCAACCGCTTGCCGTTCGCGGGACGCATCGAAAATCTGCGCCAAGGTTTTCGACCATCCCGCGTCAACTCCCGGCGAAAAACTCACAAACGAAGAAAAAAATCTCCGGATGTAAGGGACGTGGGTCGAGGCCTATCTCAGCTCTGAGAGATTTTTTTCAAAGCCAAGATCGGCCCTCGCCTCTTCGACCGTCACGTCACCCAGGGCGAAGCCGCGTGCCAGCTCTTCGGCGCGGCGCAGCGATCCGGCCGCGATAGCAAGTTGATACCGCGCGAAACCGAGCGCGGCGGAGAGCGTCTCCATGGCGTCAGGTTCGCCGCTCATGCCGCGCCCCGCACTTCCGGCCTCACCCATCCCGGAGGCGGCTCGCCGCGCTCTCGCGCCTCACGGATGGCCTGCATTTCGATCGGCGACGCGAGCGGCCCGCGCGCCGGTCTCGGCTCCCGTCGCGGCGCATCCGCGATCACCGCGTCAACCATCGCCACCGCCCGCCGCTCGCCGGCAATGTCGCCGTAAGATCGCATCCGTCCGATGATCCGTCGCAGCCGATCAACGCCCTCCCCAACGTCGATCCTTCCTGAAATCGCATCCCTCGCCGCGCGCTCGGCGTCCGCCATCACGCCCGGCGGCGCCGCGTTCACCGCTTTTTCCCGAGCCTCTAGGGCTTCGCCCAATCTCTTATCTGCTTCGCAGAATATATTCCTTTCCGATCGATCAACAGAATCAACAGGTTGACATTTTCGACGGTCACCGATCTCGCCCGAATCGGTGACCGTTTCGTCACCGACTTTCGGGCGGCGCAGGTTTTCAACAGGCCGAGCCGCGACCATATTTTTGGTGACCATTTGGTCACCGATCTCGGGAGCCGGCGCGAGCTTCAGCCTCGCCGGCTTCGTGAAAGAACGGCCGTCCCCACGCATCGCGGCGGCATCGGCTTCGGTGTATTCGACGAAGAGGATTCGCCGGCGCGCATCCATCGGGTTCGCTTCCGACCGCAGATAGCCCAGCTCAATGAGCTTCGCGACCGAACGCTTGAGGGTTTCGATGGCGAGCCCTGCGATTTGAGCGATCTTCTGATAGCTGGCGAAGCAGCCCGTGCAATTCTTGGCGAACCGATCGAACGCGGCGACGGCGCCAAGCGTGCGGATGTCGGCCCCGGAAAGCGCCGGATCTTGCAGCGCCCGCAGCGGGATCGCCGCATAGGTGGGTTTCAGCGGCTCACTCATGGGCCAGGTCTCCCGGCGTCAAGATCGTCGCCGGCGAATTCCACGCCCGCGCCTGCGCTTCGGGCGTCGCCAATATCCACCCCATGCTATCGACTGCATTTTCGAAGTCGCCAAAGGGAGAGCCGAAAAGCGCCTCAAATTCGCGCCGGATGCTTGTCGCAAAACAGACTGAGTAAATGGCCCACGCTTCGCGGTAGACCTTCTCAGCGAAACGTCGCGACGGAAATCCGCGCCCGTCGCGATCTCGCTTCCAGATCTGCGACCATCGTTCCGCGCCTTCCGCCGACGCATCGACGAACAGCGCATTGACTTCGATGATCTCTGCGACCGTCCTCCGGGCTTGAATCGTGCTGAGAATGCTGGCAAAAATCGCGTCGGCGGAATTTGACACGCCGCCGAAATCTCTTTGTTGGAAAGGCCCCGCAACTCCCCCGCGGGGCTTTTCTTTTTTGTCAGTCTCCGGACTGACTAAGCAACTGCGTGTTACTGCTGACACGCTTCTAGCACGCACCATTAGCTATCTCCTTGTTTTTTGGGAGTGCTAATGACGCGAAGCGGCCTCGCCTTTTGGCGTAAGTCCTTGTTTTTTATGGTGTTCACACCGTAGGGGTCGCAGGTTCGAACCCTGCCGCGCCCACCATCAGCGAAGACGCCCGTGGAAGCTCCGATTCCCGGCGCCAGCCGCGGATTTTAGGAGGCGGACCTCTCGATGGCGCGCCCAAGGCGCAATTGTCGCACCCCTATTCGGAACTCTCGCCCGTCAAGGATGACGATGGTCAGAATTGACGCACGAAGGACGCGTACTAGACCCAGCAATCGTTCGTCATTTATTTTCTTGAGCACTTTCTTTCCATCACAGGTCTCCTGTTGACTGCGCCGCGTCACGCCAAGATTCGAGATGACGGGGTGGTAATTATTTGGTAAGCTGATTTTTGGGAGACTTGGGGGTTGACCGAAGAGGCCGATTCTTGGCGTTGCGTCAGGAGCGGCGGTTGAGCAGCGTCCGCTTTGCGATCCAATTTTCCCGCCGCGTTCGGGCTTATAGTCCGCGCGCTCAAAAACTCGGCTTGGGGAGAAGCGGGTTGACACGGTATGTGCGCGATATCAGCGGGGACGGCGCTGCGCTCGAGGGCGACGCCGTTGCAATCACTATCGCCGGTGCGAACGGCAATGGATCGGCGGCGCACGCTAACCCGCAATCCCTGTTTTCGCCGAAGTTGCCGCGCCCGAAGAAGCCGATCTGGCGGGTCGATGCGCGCGAGGAGATTATCGGCTCGTCGGCGGCGATTTGCGCTGTCCGCGAGCAGATCGCGCTTTACGCTCCGGAGTCTGACCCCGTTCTCATCTGCGGCGAGTCCGGCGTCGGGAAAGAAGCCGTCGCGCGCAGGCTTCATTTACAGAGTCCGCGAAAGCCGTTTCCCTTTATTGTCCGCAACGTAGGGCGCGTTGACCGAGACCTCGCCGGCGCCGATTTTTTCGGACATGCGCGAGGGGCGTTCACGGGCGCACTCGAACGGCGAGCAGGACTGTTTGAACAGGCGCACCGGGGATCGCTGCACCTCGACGAAATCGCCGAGCTGCCAGTTGAACTTCAGGCGAACCTGCTTCGGGTTATCGAGGACGGCGTCGTGACGCCGCTTGGACCGTCAACGCCGCTCAGCGTCGACGTGAGAACGATCGCCGCCACAAACGCCGATCTGGCGGCGGCGTCGATGAACGGAACATTCCGCAAGGACCTTTATTATCGTCTCGCAGCGCTGCGCATTGACGTGCCTCCTTTGCGCGATCGCGGCGATGACTGCGTCGAAATAGCGGAATTCATGGTTCGGCAGATTTCCATGGAGCGAGACGCTTCCTTCATTCTCTCCGTCGAGGCCAGGGATGCGATCCGCTCGCACGCATGGCCCGGCAATGTCCGCGAACTGCGCAACGCGCTGCGCCGCGCGGCCATCCATGTTCGGGAAGGCGTCATCAATGCCGACAATCTGACGGTTCAGGAGCGCGCTCAGACGAGTGCGATGCCGAACGTCCGCACGGCGACCGACCTTCTCACGCGTTATCTCGCCGCAAGGGCCCTCGAGGAAGAAAACGGCGTCATTCTCGCCGCGGCGAGGCGTCTCGAAATCAATCGGGAAAAGTGCGGCGAAATCAGCAGGCTGCTCGCCGAAGACGGTTCCAGTTCTGCGCGCCTGCGCGAGGACTTGAAGCGCCTGCTGGCCTTTTGATGCTCAATGCGGCGGCAATTGGAGAATCTCAAAAATGGTCGGAAAGAGGTCGCTCAGGAAGGCCCTGTTTTTGTCGGCGGCGATTTCGACCGCAGCGAGCCTTGCATCCGCACAGACGCCGAACACGCCCGCCGGCGAAACAAGGCTTGCGCCGCCGCCCACCATTGAGGAGGAATTCGTCCGCCTCCGCGGCATGATGGCCGTGCAGATCCTGCGGCTCGAAGAAGCCGAACAGACAATCAGGCGGCTTGACGGACTGACCGACGAACAAAGCCGACGCATCAAGACCCTCGAAGCCGAACTCGGGATGCGCAAGACCGCCGAAATCGCGCCCGGCGAGTCCGGTCGGGGCGTTTATGTCGTTCAGGCCGGCGAAACGCTTTATCGCATTGCGCGCAATAATGGCGTCAGCGTCGACAGGCTGATGCGCGAAAACGGAATCGCTTCGCCACAGAGCTTGAAGACCGGTCAGGTGCTCGTCATCCCGGGCGCGCGCGAAACGCCGGCGAGGATCGCCGCGGCCGAACGCCCCGCGCCGACGCCCGAAATCACAGCGACCGCCGCGGAGCAGCCGCAAGCGCAAACAGCGCCGCCGACGAAAGCGGGTGACGCCGGCCCGCCGCCGGCGCCAAGCGAGGTTGGCTTGCGGCCTGAGGGAGACCTCAACGAACCGTATCTGGCGCTCGCATCCGACGTCGGCGGAATCTTGACGCCGAAGGGTTCCCTGTTTTTCGAGCCGGAACTCGACTACTCGAATTCTTCGGAGAACCGCTTCTTTTTCAGCGGCACGGAGATCATTGACGCGATCCTCATCGGCGTCATTGAAGCAACGGACACGGATCGAATGGCGCTGGTCGCGCGCGGCGGTCTTCGTTACGGCGTCACTGACCGCCTTGAAATCGACGCCAAGGTCCCATTCGTTTACCGTGACGACCGCGTTTCCGGCGTCGCGCTTGATGATTCGACCGAATTCGTACGGGACCAGCGCGGGGCGGGTCTCGGCGACGTCGAAGTCGGCCTCCATTATCAGCTAACCGACGGCGTGCGCCTTCCTTACGCGATCGCGAACATTCGCGCCAAGGCGCCGACCGGCGAAGGGCCGTTCGATGTCGACCGGAATTCGGCGGGCGTTGAACTTGACGCCGCAACCGGATCTGGCTTCTGGACCGTCGAGCCGAGCATGACTTTCATTTTTCCGACCGACCCGGCCGTCTTTTACGCCAACCTCGGCTATCAGAAAAACTTCGGCGTCTCCCCTGATGAGCGGGTCGGCGCCTCTATCGTGCGCGAATACGAACCGGGCGACGCGGTGCGCGCCAGTCTCGGTGTCGGCCTTGCGCTGAATGAGCGGCTTTCTCTCAATTTCGGTTACGACCAAAGCCAGTATTTCCGGACGCGCCTGCTTGTCGAATCGATCGACGCCGATACCGGAGCCGTCATTCTTACGAGCGCGCGTCAGCCGAGAGTGACGGTCGGCTCGTTCGGGATCGGCGGCTCCTACTATGTCAACGAGACGTTGCGCCTCACGCTCAACACGGCGTTCGGCGCGACGGACGAAGCGCCTGACATGCGCCTTTTGCTGCGTGCGCAGATCAAGCTCGCTGATTAACACGCCGGGCGTAAATTCGAAATCGCGCCGTGCTTGTCATCGCCGCATGCCGAGGAAAATGTCGATGAAGGCGGCGCAGAGGTCAGAAACCGTTGAGACTGAGGCGCGCAATGGACGCGCCGGCGCCTGCACTCGCCGCCATCACGCTTGACAGCTCACTGGTGAAATTCCTGACTGCGACATCGAGCGCCACGATTCTTGTGATTTCAACGCCGTCGACGGAATTGTTGATAATCAGCGAATTTACGGACGGGTCGAACTCGAACGCGATGGGCGTTGAATGCCCTGATAGCGCGCCGGCGGTGTCGATAATGAGGGTCGTCTGCACGGCGAAATCGATCAGGAATCCATTGACGACCAGCCCGCCGCGCGCTGCGGCGAGCGCCGCATCGCTCATCGGCGGCTCCGCCTCGAAAGGATCCGCCGCCGTCGCAGCTTCGGCGCGTGCGGCAAGCGGTGCGCTGGCGATTGAGAGCGCAATAAACAGCGCGCGCACATTCATCGGATTGGCGCTCCCGTTGCGATGATGGCGAAGCCGGAGAAGGAAGATCGCGTCTGATCGAGATGCGCCGCCTGCAGCGGCTCGCGATCAAGCGCGCGGTCGGAGGGTCCTATCGGCGTCAATTTCCAGTCGCGCGCGTGGTTGAAACCTTCTTTTCCCGTCGTAAGATCGCTGCGGACAAACAGGATCGTGCCGTCCCAAACTTGCCGGAATTTTTTCGACGACACAGTCCTCAGGCCCCGCGCCGGATCGCCAAGAAGAATCTTTCCGCGCGCGAGACCCTTGACGACGACAAAATGACGATAGCCGCCCTCATCGATCAGCGCGATTCCCGGCACGCCGATTTCGGCGACGCGATCGAGCGTCAGATTGAAGCCGTCGGCGCGAAGGCCGCCCGCCTCGAGGAAGTTCTTCATCTCGAGTAGCGAAAAGCCGAGCTCGCGAATCCGCGCCTGGTCGCCCGCCTCCCACATGGCGCGAAACGCGTCGCTTTCAGTGGTCGGACGGTTGTAATGGTGCGTCAGCAGCGTGGCGATCGCAGCGGACCCGCAGCTGAAATCGAACTGTTGGCGAACGACCGTTGCGTATCTGCGCTCAAGGAGGCTCTGGACCTTGATGCGGCTCGCCCCGCCGCCCGAGTGCAAGACGAGATCGCCTGCATGCGCGGGGGCCGCCGCCGATAACGCGAGCGCAACAGCCGCGCCGACGCCGCCAATAAATCCGGTAACGTTATTGCGGGCCATTGAGGAAGACATTCACCTGAATTGTATTCTGGAATATGACCCCGTTGCCGGTGTTGTTGAAGACCGCGGTTATCCCGCTGTTGCCGTTGACAATATTGTCAGCAATGGCGCCGGTGCCTGAGCCGTCGCCGACATTCACTCCGGAAATGACGCCGTTCGACGATGAGACGTTAAGCCCCAACTGGCTGATGTCGACGGCGGTTTCTTCGCCGCCGGCGATCTTGCTCATCGCCGCATTGCTCAACGGCGGTTCGCGGACGAACGGATCGGCTTCAATCGCCGTTTGCGACGATAGAACCGATCCGGGCGCCGGGGGAGAAGGCGCGCCGATGGCCGCCGACGCCGCCAAAATGAGGACACTCAACATTCGCATTCTCCTGAATTGACCGCCGACGGACCGCGTTTTCTACCGGCGCAGTCTGTCGTTGCGGGCTGCGCGCCCCGTCACAGCGGGGCGCGCCCGGTCTAGCGATTATTGAGCGCTCGAGTTGTTCACGTTGAACGACTGCGAGTTCGAGAAACTTCCGATCCCGGTGTTGTTGTTGGAGATGAACACGCCGCGGGAATTTTCGATCGACGCGCCTTCGATGTTTCCAGTCTGGAATGTCGCACCTGACTGGTCCGTGCCGGCGGTGTTTGTAATCGCGATGCCGGAGACGGCGCTCTGGAGATCGGTCAGGTTCAATTGAACGTCGCCGATATTAAGTTCCAGCGAAGCGTCTGTCGTCGTCGTCGTGGTCGTCGTCGCCACGGTCGAGGTGTTGGCGATCGTCGAGCCATTGTTGGCGGCGTTCGAGCTGTTGTCGGCCGTCGCGTCGGAATTGTTCGAACCGTCGGCCGAGTTATCGGAATTGTCGACCGCAGATCCGTTGTTCGCCGAGCCGTTGTCGGCGATCGAGCTGTTGGTCGAGCCGTTGTTGGCGCCGCCGTTCGTCGCCGAAGAAGCGTCCGTCGAGGCGTCAGTCGTTACCGTGTTCACCGAATTGTCGACCGCCGATCCGTTGTTCGCAGCCCCATTGTCGGCGCTGGACGAGTTCGAGGCGTCGGTCGTCGCGGTTGTCGTGGTCGTGGTCGTGGTCGAATTGTCCTCAACCGTCTGGCTGCCTTCGCCGGCCTCGGAGTTCGTCCCGGTCGCGGTGGCGCCGGCGCCCGACGCGTTTTCCGCAACCGCCAATCCTGAATAGGCGAGGATCGCCGTCGTCGCGATCGTAGTCAAAAAAATCTTCTTCACGGCGTAAATCTCCTAACTGCTTTCGGTTTCAAAACGCCCGGCCAAGCGCTCCTGAGCCCCCAAAGAGCGCAGGCTGCCGCAGAGCAGACTGCGGGCGGTGAACCCGTCCGCGTCATCATGGTTAATGCAGGAAACGTGCCAAAATGAACCAATTGTTAGATTCGGATGTATCGCATTGAAACCCTTGTTGTTTAGCGATCGCATTCGATTGACCGGAGACTGTCGTCGCCGTCCACGACCGCCAGGTCTGTCGGAGAATTCGACAGGCCGGCCGCCTCATGCTGACATCTTTTCGTATTGACGAGGCGTCGGCCCACCGCATCGTCAACGCGCACATAGTCCGCTTGCTGATGAAATCTCGCCGCGCGGGCGCGGAGTCGGATCATGTTGCAGCGCAACAATACAGGCGCGCCGACTGGTAAACTGCTTGTTGCAAATTTGGCACGGTCGGTCTGGCGGCGCATATGTCGTGCGCGCGTTTACTTTACGCAGACTCATTGGCGCGCAAATACTGTGAAATCAGGGCCTGCCGTCGCGAGATGAGCGGGACGCCACACTGCCCCGTCAGGGAGGGGCGCAAAAAGGGGTTAATCATGAAAGTGTCCAAAGGTCTCGTCGCGATGACGGGACGTCTCCTTTGCGGCGCCGCCGTCGGCGCCATTGCGGCGTCCGCCGCTTCCGCTCAGTCGATCAGCGATGAGATCGTCGTCACCGCCCAGCGCCAGGAACAGTCGGCGCAGGATGTTCCGATCGCAGTCTCGGCTTTCGGCGGCGAGGATCTTTCCTCGCGCCAGCTTGAGAGCTTTCAGGACATACAGTTCAACATCCCGAACTTTGCGTTCTCGAAATCTCAGTTCACGTCATCGTCGATCTCGATCCGCGGCATCGGCGCTCTCGCAGTCGGCGCCTCGACGGAACCCTCAACATCAATCCACATCAACGATATCTACATTCAGGCGCCCCGCCTCTTTGAAACCGAATTCTTCGATGTCGAGCGGCTCGAAATCCTGCGCGGCCCGCAAGGGACGCTGTTCGGCCGCAACGCGACCGGCGGCGTCATCAACGTCATCACCAACAAGGCGTCGACCGACGGCGTCGGCGGCTACGTAGACGCGGAATATGGCACCTACAATTCGGTGAAAGTGCAGGGCGCTCTGAACCTGCCGCTCTCGGATACGCTCGCCGTGCGGCTCGCCGGCACCACGATCCAGCGCGACGGCTACACCGAGAACGTCTATGACGGGTCGGATATTGACGACCGCAACATCTACGCGCTGCGCGGCTCGGCCCGGTGGACGCCGACCGACAACACGACGATCGATTTTGTCGCGAGCTACATGCGCGAAGACGACAGCCGCACGCGCTCGCAGAAACAGGCCTGCGAAGCTGGGCCTTTGCAACCGCTCCTCGGCTGCGACCCCAACGGGCCGCGCAGCTTCGATCCGATGGACCTTCGCGCCACTTTCTTCGCCAACACATCCGCCGAGACAATGGCGCTTGCGAGCGGCAATCCGGCAGCGGCGGCCTACGGACTCTTCTCGCTCGCATCGGGCCCGGTCTTCGGCGCCGCTCAGCCGGCCGATCTGCGTCAGGTCGCGATCGACACCCGCCCGGAATATGCAGCCGAAGAATCGATCTTCATGCTGAACTTCAAGCATGACTTCGAAAACTGGTCGTTTAAGCTCAACGGCGGCTGGGGCAATTCGAAGGTCGCCTCCAGGCAGGATTTCGACGCCGGCGTAGGCCCGACCCTGACGCGCCCGGCAGTGATCTGCGCGCCGGAAGCTTTCGGCGGCCTTCCTGCGATCTGCAATCTGACCGGCGGCGCGGCAGGCCCTGTCACCTTCCCGGTCTCCGCTTTCGACGTCGGCATCACGAGCGGCAATAACGGCCTTGTCGGCGTCATCGGCGGCAATATCCAAGACCGCGCCGCGAATTATCGCGCTATAGACCTTTCAATCGGCGAGACCGACTACTGGTCGGTTGAAGGCATCGTCAACACCGACTTTGACGGCGCATTCAACTTCCTCCTCGGCGTCAATCACGCCGAGAACAACGGATACGCCGACTACGCGGTGGCGACGACAGGCCTTGACTATTTCGCCTATACGCTCGGCACATTGTCGGCAGTCGGCGCCGGCATTCCCGGAGCCGCCTCGACAGGCTATTCGTTCTATGTCCCATATTTCTGGAATGATACGGACGATGCGTTCCTCGATTCGACGTCCGTGTTTGGCGAGATCTACGTTGACATCACCGACCAGCTGAGGCTGACCGGCGGCATCCGCCATAATTGGGATACGAAGGGCGTTCGCGACCGCGAAGCGCTGCTAACTTCCACTAATGCCGGGCTGCTCGCGATTGTTCCTTTCGGCACGCCGTCCGTACGCCCGCTGCTCGATCCGGATGAGCTGACCGAAGGCACGCCCGGCGCGGTTGAGGACTTCCGCGTCGCCGAGGGCGACTTCAATGCGACAACGGGGCGCGCCGTTCTGCAATGGACGCCGACGGACAACGCGCAGGTCTATGCATCATGGACACGAGGCTACAAGCCGGGCGGCTTCAATCCCCGGACAAACTCCGCCTCCGTGCCGCTCACGTTCGAACCGGAAATCATCAACGCGTATGAAGCCGGCATCAAATCGCAGATCGGCGACCTCACCGCGAACCTCACCGGTTTCTACTATGACTACTCCGGCCTGCAGGTGTCGCGCATTGTCTCCAACACTTCGGTCAACGACAACGTCAACGCCAAAGTCTACGGGATCGAGGGCGAATTCGTGTGGCGGGCGACCGACCGCCTGATCATGAACATGAATGCGTCCTATCTCCACACGAAGGTCGGCGATTTCGCCACGATCGATGTTCGCAACCCGACCGCCGGGCGCACTGATGTCGACCTTTTCGCCGACATCACCAACGGTTCAAACTGCGTCGTGACGCGCACCAGCGCGACGCCGCTCATCGGCACCGTGCTCGGCGGGCCATTCGCCGCCCTCAATCCGCTGCTCGCCTCGCCGTTCTCGGTCTGCAGTCAGCTCGCGGCGAATATCGGATTGATCAATCTCGCCACTGGCGGCGTCAACGGCTACGCCGTCGTCGACGGCATTGCGACGGACGCCACAGGCAATGAACTTCCCGGCTCGCCGGAATTCAAGATCGGCGGCGGCGTTCAGTATGAGATGCCATTGGGCGCCAATCACATCCTGACGCCCCGCGTCGACGTGTTCTATCAAACGGAGATGTATTCCAACATCTTCAACACGCAGCAGGACCTCATCGACGGCTACGCCTATATGAACGCCATGGTGAAGTTCGGCCCGACCGAGGGCAACTGGTCATTCCGCTTCTTCATGCAGAACGTCACAAACAACGACGCCATCACCGGCGCATTCGATGTCGGCCAGGGCGCCGGCAACTTCCAGAATCTCTTTATTCTGGAGCCGCGCCGCTGGGGCTTCGGTCTCAACATGACGTTCTAGAAACGTCCTTCGTCTTGGCGGAAAAGGCGGCCTTCGGGCCGCCTTTTTTTTACGTTCTGCGTTCACGCCTCGTTAATGACGAGGCTTCGCACGCGGTTAACCGGATTTGTGCAAATTGCTTCTAATCGGGAATAAACGCCTCGGCGCGAATTTTGCTTCTCCAATTCTCCAGAAGGTTGCGCCGGGTGAACGCCGGCGGGAGTTGGGCCAAAATGGGAAAAGCAAGACATCCTCAAGCCGGCCAGCGGTTTGTGTCCTGCCGCCGCGGCTCATCCGCCGTCGAGTTCGCGCTTATTGCGCCATTGTTCCTGGCGCTGACATTTTCCGTGATCGAGAGCGGCTATTTCTTTTTCATCGATTCCGCCGTCAACGCCGCAAACGCGAAGGCTGCGCGCCTCATCCGCACGGGTCAGGCGCAAACCGGGGCGATCTCGCGCGACGCGTTTTTCGACGAGATCTGCGATGTCGTGCAATTGTTCGGCGACTGCGCCGAGCGCCTCACCGTCGACGTGGCGCGTTTTTCAACCTTCGCTGAACTCGCCGCCGATGTCGCCGCCCCCGTTTGCCGCGATGCGGACCCGGACGCCGTAGACGCCATCCCCTACGAAACGGGCGCGGCGCGCGACATCGTTCGCGTCCGCGTCTGTTACCTGCACAAGAGCTTCAATCCCGGCTTCGGGCTCAATCTCGAGCGCGCGAAGGGCGGCGCCGTGAAAATTTTCTCAACTACGATCTTCCGTAATGAGCCGTATGAGTCGTGAGGAGATGGCGCGATGAATGAAGGACATTCGGCATTC
>JBMOOR010000150.1:0-15151 GCA_049324555.1 Pseudomonadota bacterium
CCTGCAGGGCGTCGTCATGAACGGAGGCGAGATGATAACTTGTTCCTGCGTCCTTGCGCGCAATGATTGCGTCGCCGAAGATTTCCGGCATCGCGCGGACTTCGCGCGATCCGCCGCCGCCCAGATCTTCCTCGACGAATGTCAGCGCTTCAAATGTTGGGCCGAGCGCGCGTCGCGCGGCGGCGATCGAGAGTCTCCAGGCGAATGGAGCGCCGTTTTCGATCAGCGACCGTTCTTCAGCCGCGGCGAGCGGCGCGCCGACGAAGGCAGGCCCTTCCGGACCGTTGACGGAGAGGTGCGGCGCGCGCGCAATGTCGTCGAGGATTTCCTTGCGGGTTCTGAAACAGCGATAGACGACGCCTTTTGCGATCAGCGTCCCGAGCGCCGTCTTATAATCGGCGAAATGATCCGACTGCCGACGAACGGGCTCTTCCCACCCGATTCCGATCCAGCGGAGATCCTCATGGATCGCCGTTTCGAATTCCGGCCGGCAACGCGTCCTGTCGATGTCTTCGATCCGCAGCAGGAATCGCCCGCTCGCATCGCGCGCCGCGCGATAGGCTGAGAGTGCGGAATAGGCGTGCCCAAGATGAAGGAGCCCGGTCGGCGACGGCGCAAAGCGGGTGACGAATGGCGGCATTGGCGACGCCAATTAGCATGGCTCGCCCGTACGCTCTATCGCCCGTTTGGCGTCAGGGCGCGACGCGCGCTATAGAGAGCGTGTCGAAGGGGCGAGGGGCATGGCGAGCGACACACCTGAGATTGATCCGGGCGAAGACGGCGGCGTCGCCGATGCGCCGCCTGCGGGCGGAGTGATCGGTGCGGCGATTGCAACAGGCGCTGCGGTTGCGTGCCTGTCCTGCAGTGCGGCGATCATCGGGTCCTATTGCGCCAATTGCGGCCAGAAGAACGACGATATGCGGCGCAGCTTGTTTGTCCTCGCCGCGGACTTTGTAAAGGACACATTTGCTTTCGATTCGCGCATGTGGCGAACGCTCGGCCTGATGGCGGCGGCGCCGGGCGCCGTGCCGACAAATTACAGCCACGGCAAACGCTCACGCTATACGCCGCCCGTGCGTCTCTTTCTGGTGGTGAGCTTTCTCTTTTTTCTCGTTCTCGGCGTTACGCACACGATGTTTGTCGCCGTCGAGGTTAGAGCGAAGACGCCTGGTGAAATCGCCGCCGACAAGGCGGCGTTTGAAGAAGCGATGCGCGAGGCGGGACCAGAAGCGAAAAAGGCGATCGAGACCGCCAGCGCGTCGAGCGAGGGCGCCGTCGTGATCGATGGGCAGCCGGTCGACTGCGATATCAAGGTCGCGACGCGCTTTTTTGTGAGACCGCAGGATGTTGAGGTCGATGAGGAAAGGTGGCGCGCCTGTTCCACAAGCCTGTTCAAGGCTGCGCAATTTGAGATGGCGGTCAATAGCGCCGAGGAGAGGACTGCGCCGGCGGCGAATGAGCCTGCTGACGAAAATTTCGAGCAAGGCTTCAAGCGGGTGCTCGGCGGCGTCGATCTTCTCATCGCCAATCCAGCCGCCTTCAACAGCGAGATCAATGTCTGGCTTCCACGCGTCATGTTCTTCATGGCGCCGATTCTCGCGCTCATTCTGGCGTTCTTCATTCGCGGCCGCGACGCGCTCTTGTTCGATCATCTCGTTTTGTCGCTCTATAGCCATGCGACAGGGTTCGCGATCATCGGCCTTGCGATCCTTTTGGGGCAATTCGGCGTTCCCCATGTCTTTCCCGCGGCGATGGCGGCGCTCGGCGTCTATTTCATTGCGGCGCTGAAACGCGCTTACAAGCGCGGCTGGGCGAAGACGGTTTATTCGGCCGCCTTTGCGGGGCTTTTCTATCTCGTCATCCTCAGTTCCGTGGTCGGATCGATCATTGCGAACCAGATCTGGCGGGCGGCGGCGTAGCGACATGGCGGCGCACGATTTCATCGGCTCGCTCGCCGCGGCGCTCTCGATGTTCACCTTTCTGCCGCAGGCGATCCGCGTGATCCGGACCGGGGATACATCGGCGATTTCGCTGACGACCTATCTCATCGTCGTCGTTTCGACGCTGCTCTGGGCGTCCTACGGCGTCCTCATCGCGAGCGCGCCGGTCATCATCGCCAATGTCGTCAATTGCGCCTTCGGTTCCGTTGTGCTTGTTCGGAAGATGATCGACATGCGTCGGCGACGTTAGCCGATCCGCATTAGCGCGACGCCGCCAAGAATAAGAGCCGCCGAACCGATCCGCCACCCGGATGCGCGCTCGCGCAGAAAGAGGACCGAAATCGCAAGCGCAAAGAGAATGCTCGACTCGCGCAGCGCGGCGACGGCGCCGATCGGCGCCTTGGTCATCGCCCAGATGATGAGCCAATAGGCGCCGAGCGACATCAGCGCAGCGAGCGCGCCGAAGGGGAGTTCCTTCGCGACCGCGCGCACGGCGCCTCGCCGGACGGCTGCGTAGACGGCGCCGATCGTCAACCCGTCGAAGACGAACATCCAGGCGATATAACTCGACGGCGAGACGGCGCCGCGCGCGCCGATCGCATCAACAATCGTGTACCCGGAAATGAAGACGGATGTCGCGAGAGCCCAGAAGACGGCCTTGCGGTCGAGCCCGACAATCGCGGTCCCGCCTTTCATCGACATGAGGCCGATGCCGACCGAAAGCGTCACGACGCCCGCCCAGAGAAAAGGGCCAAGCGTTTCATGGAGGATGAAAAGCGCAACGAGCGAGGAAAGGAGCGGCGCCGTTCCGCGCGCGAGCGGATAGACCTGCCCGAGATCGCCTGCGGTGTAGGCGCGGATGAGGAAGAGCTTGTAGCCGGTGTGAAGCGTTGCGGACGCAAGAATCCACGCCCATGTCGCGCCGGAAGGAACCGCAACGAAGGGAAGAAAGGCAAGCGCGATAAGCCCCTGCGCGACCCCGAGAACGGAGATCGAAAAGAACCGGTCTCCGCGCTCCTTGATGAGCGCATTCCATCCGGCGTGCATGAGCGCCGACAGGAGAACGACGAAAAAGACGGTGTTGGTCACGGGGGGAGGGGATGGCGAAGCCAAGGCAGCCTAGCGGGATTGGCCGGCGAACGCGAACCCTGCAGAGGACTTTTGAGCAGTCTCCGAGAAAATTGACCGTCGGCGCCGCTGCGGCGCCTATGCCGAGCCGCCATCGCCATGCTAGCGCAGCGCCGTGTTAGTCGAGGCCCCGACGCCATGAATGTCGACCTGATCGGATCGATCGCCGCTATATTGACTACCATATCCTTCGTGCCGCAGGCGTTTCGCGTCATCCGGACGGGCGACACCGCGGCGATCTCACTGACGATGTATCTCCTCTTCACAGGCGGCGTCGCTCTTTGGGGCGTCTACGGGTTCTTGATCGCCAGCAAGCCGATCATCGCCTCGAACGCTGTCACGCTCGCTCTGGCGTTGATCATCCTTACCCAGAAAGTCAGGCATTTGCTGGTGAAAGGCCGATAGAACGGCAAGGCGGGCGAGCGTTCGCGCCGCCTGACATTTCTAAACGCCGGCACCGCCGACGGTCAGGCGATCGATCTTGATCGTCGGCTGGCCGACGCCAACCGGAACGCCTTGCCCCGCCTTGCCGCAAACGCCGATGCCGGGATCAAGCGCGAAGTCGTTCCCGATCATCGAAACGCGCGTCAGGACGCTCGGCCCGTCGCCGATGAGCGCGGCGTTCTTCAACGGCGCGCCGATCTTTCCATTTTTCACGCGATAGGCCTCGGTGCAGTTGAAGACGAATTTGCCGGAGGTGATGTCGACCTGCCCGCCGGAGAAGTTGACGGCGTAAACGCCGTCTTTCACGCTATGGATGATTTCCTCCGGCGAGCGCTCGCCCGCAAGCATGATCGTGTTGGTCATGCGCGGCATCGGCTGGTGCGCAAAGCTCTCGCGCCGGCCGTTGCCGGTTGGGGCGACGCCCATAAGGCGCGCGTTGAGGCGGTCCTGCATGTAGCCTTTGAGGATGCCGTCTTCGATGAGAACAGTGCGCGAGGTCGGCGTTCCCTCATCGTCGACCGAGAGCGATCCGCGCCGGCCCTGGAGCGTTCCGTCGTCAATGACGGTGACGCCCGGCGATGCGACCCGCTCGCCGAGACGGCCCGCGAACGCCGACGTCTTCTTGCGGTTGAAATCGCCTTCAAGCCCATGGCCGACCGCTTCATGGAGAAGGATGCCGGTCCAGCCCGAGCCAAGGACGACCTCCATCTCGCCCGCCGGCGCAGGCTCGGCGTCAAGATTGACGAGCGCTTGGCGAAGCGCCTCGTCGACATAACCCCGCCATGCGTCCGGCGTGATGTAGCGCGCGTAGCCTTCGCGCCCGCCGGCGCCGTAGCTCCCGGATTCCTGACGGTTGCCCTCGCCGGCGGTGACCGAGACATTGAGCCGGACGAGCGGCCTTACATCGCGGATGATTTCGCCGCCGGGACGAACGATCTCGACCGCCGACCATTCGCCGGAAAGAGACGCCGAGACCTGACGGACGCGGGTGTCCTTTGACCGGGCGTATTCGTTGATGTCGGCAAGAAGTTTCGCCTTCGTCTCAAAGGGAAGCGTGTCGAGGGGATTATCGTCTGGATAGAGCTTCACGTTGGTGCGCGCGGGACCAGAGGCGATCACGCCTCCGCGCCCGGTCTTGACCGCCTGAACGGCGCTCGCAGCGCGCCTTAGCGCTTCTTCCGACAGGTCGGAGGCGTGCGCGTAGCCGGTTGATTCGCCGCAAACGGCCCTGAGGCCGAATCCCTGATCGACATTATAGCTCGCCGTTTTCAGCCGGTTGTCGTCGAAGACGAACGCCTCCGACTGCGCGTATTCGAGATAGAGTTCGCCGTCGTCCGCGCCTTTAAGCGCGTCATCGAGAATTGACTGCGTGCGGGCGCGATCGAGGCCCGACTTCTGGAAAAACAGGGATTGGGTCATGGCGAAGAGGTAAGCGGCGCCAGCGGCTTAGGCAATGGCGGACGTGAGGCGCTCTGCGACCTTTTTTCCTTCGGGCGTGCGGGTGACGCCCGCCGCCGGAAGGGCCTATAAGCCATCCCCGACCATTGACGTTTTCGGCCGGCGGCGCCAAGCGATCGCCGGGCGGAATCGGATTTTCGAGGGCTTCATGAAGACAATTCTTGCGGTGCTTGCGTCTGCTGCAGCGATATTCGGCGCAGCGGCCGCTCAAACGGATTACATGCCCGTGAACGGCGATATCGGGATGATCCCAGCCGCATCGAAGCTCGCGGAAGAAGTGCACTTCTTCCATAATGATGTGCTTCTGCCGATCACGATCGGGATCAGCCTCCTCATCCTCGCGCTCCTCCTCTGGGTGATGATTCGCTATAACGCGAAGACGAACCCCACCCCTCGCAAATTCAGCCACAACACGTTGGTCGAAATCATCTGGACCGGCATTCCGATCCTCATCCTCCTCGTGATCGCGCTCTTTTCCTTCGACCTTCTGTTCAAGGAAGACGTCATTCCGGACGGCAAGCAGATCGTCGCCGAAGCGGACGGGTCCACCAATGTCTTTGCATTCGACAACGATTTCCCGGCGAGCCGGATGGCCGCCGCCGACCGCCACGTTCAGGTTTTTCTCGGATCCGCGGCGGGCGTCGCCGGCCTCGTTCCGGGCAAGGACTATACGCTCGGAGGCCTTGGAACGCCGAAGGTTTCGGTGACGCTCTCCGAAACGCCGAAGGCGGGCGACCGCCTTGTCGTTCGCATGGGCCGCAGCCTCGTCGGCGCCGGCGCGAACAAGGAAATCGCGCTCGCGCCGACGGTGACGCTGAAAGCGATCGGCTTCCAGTGGGGCTGGACCTATTCCTATCCCGATTTCGGCGATTTCGAATTCACCGCAAACTTGAAGAAGAAGGAAGAAACGACGCCCGAGCTCTACCGCTTCGAGGCGGACAACCACATCGTCGTTCCGGTCGGCGAGACGATCCGCGTCGTGACGACGGCGCGGGACGTTATCCACGCGTGGGCGCTTCCGAATTTTGCAATCAAGGTCGACGCCGTTCCGGGCCGCCTTAACGAGACCTGGTTCAAGGCGGACAAGGAAGGCGTCTATTACGGCCAGTGCTCGGAAATCTGCGGCGTGCGTCACTCGGCGATGCCGATCGCGGTTGAAGTCGTTTCACGCCCGGCGTTCGAGGCGTGGGTCAATCAGAAGCGCGCCGAGGCCGGCATGGAGCCGATGTTCGGCGCCGTTGCAGCAATCGAGACGCCGTCGCGCGTCGCGGCCGTCGCCGCCGCGAACGGTCAGGCGCAGTAATCAGGCAAGGACGAAGAATTTCCATGGCTCACGCACACTCACATGACGGTCCGGATCAGGGGCATGGGCATGCCCACGGCGACGCGCATGACCACTCGCATGCGCATGATCACAAGCCGCCGTTCCTCGTTCGCTGGCTCTTTTCGACGAACCACAAGGACATCGGCACGCTCTATCTGCTCTTTGCGATCTTCGCGGGCCTCTTCGGCGGCGCGCTGTCGGGTCTGATGCGCGCTGAACTTGCCGAGCCGGGCATTCAAATCCTCACCGCGTTCGTCGCATCGGGAAGCGAAGCGGAAGCGGAAAACTTCTATAACGTGCTCATCACCTATCACGGCCTCATCATGATCTTCTTCATGGTGATGCCGGCGCTGATCGGCGGATTCGGCAACTGGTTCGTGCCGATCATGATCGGCGCGCCGGACATGGCCTTCCCGCGCATGAACAACATTTCGTTCTGGCTCTATGTCGCGGCCGGCATTCTCGCCACGATGTCGATGTTCGCGCCGGGCTACGGCCAGTATCTCGGTTTCGCCGGCGGGTGGGTGCTTTATCCGCCTCTATCGTCGAACACCGGCCATCCGGGTCCGGCGATGGATCTCTTGATTCTATCCATCCATCTTGCGGGCGCCTCCTCGATCCTGGGCGCCATCAACTTCATCACGACGATCTTCAACATGCGCGCGCCGGGGATGACGCTGCACAAGATGCCGCTGTTCGCCTGGTCGGTGCTGGTGACGGCGTTTCTGCTCGTCCTGTCGCTCCCCGTTCTCGCCGGCGCGATCACGATGCTGCTGACGGATCGCAACTTCAACACGGCGTTCTTCAACCCGGCTGAAGGGGGCGATCCGCTCCTCTTCCAGCATCTCTTCTGGTTCTTCGGCCATCCGGAAGTCTACATCCTCATTCTTCCGGGCTTCGGCGTCATCTCGCACATCGTTTCGACCTTCTCGAAGAAGCCGATCTTCGGCTATCTCGGCATGGCTTACGCGATGGTCGCGATCGGTTTCGTCGGCTTCATCGTTTGGGCGCACCACATGTATACGGTCGGCCTCACCGTGAACATGAAAGCTTATTTCGTCGCGGCGACGATGGTCATCGCCGTGCCGACCGGCATCAAAATCTTTTCGTGGATTGCGACGATGTGGGGCGGCTCGATCGAGTTCAGGACGCCGATGATCTGGGCGATCGGCTTCATCTTCCTCTTCACGGTCGGCGGCGTCACGGGCGTCGTTCTCGCCAACGCCGGCGTCGATCACTTCCTGCACGACACCTATTATGTCGTCGCGCATTTCCACTACACGATGTCCTTGGGGGCCGTGTGGTCGATCTTCGCCGCCTGGTATTATTGGTTCCCGAAAATGACGGGGAAGATGTACCGCGAATGGCTCGGCAATCTGCACTTTCTGTTCATGTTCGTCGGCGTCAACATGGTGTTCTTCCCGCAGCACTTCCTCGGCCTTCAGGGGATGCCGCGCCGCTATATCGACTATCCGCTCGCTTACGCCGACTGGAACCTTGTCTCGTCCTACGGCTACGCGGTGACGCTGGTCGGCATGGGCGTCTTCGCGGTCTGCATGTTCGATGCGTTCTTCCTCTACCGGAAAAAAGCGGCGGCCAATCCGTGGGGCGTCGGCGCAACGACGCTTGAATGGACGCTGCCCTCGCCGCCGCCGTTCCACCAGTTCAACGAGCTGCCGCGCTTCGACAAGGGCGAGGCTCACGCTTTCCACTGATCCTCCTAAGGTCGCGGAATACGACAACCCCGGCGGGCGACCGCCGGGGTTTTTTTGCTGCAATGCGGAAAAGATTGATTCTGGCAGAAGCAGCCGAATGTCGTTAACTTTGCGCGACGCGGCCGGGGGTCGGCCGCGGTCGAATTCGGCGCGAACGGAGGGGCTTCATGCTTTCGACAATTCTCAACGACGTCATCTCGATCTTCAAATCGACGTTCATGGGCGGCGATCTCATCAGCATCGTGATTGCTGTCGGCGCGATCGTCGTCGCCGCCTTTGTGATGCAGCGAGGCGCGCAGATAGGGTCGATGACCCTGCTTGCGCTCATCCTTTTCGCGTTCGGCGGGTTCGTTCGCGGCGTAATGCGCGGACCAGTCGCTTCGGACGGGGGATCCGTCGCCAGCCAGACCGGCGGGCGCGCGGTCAGCCAGATCAACGCCAGCATCGGCCAGTTCTATGACCTCTCGGCAGGAACGCTGCTCGCCTATTTCATCGCATTCATGCTGCTCATCTTCCTCGTTTTCGGCGTGAAGGCCGCCCTCAATCGCGGCTAATCGCCGGCTAAACCGGATAAGCGGGGCCGCGGGGGAATCTGCGGCCCCTTCACATTCGAACAGGGCATTTGAAACAGGCGGGGGCTTGAGGCATAAGCCGCTCCCGTGAGAGCGATGCCGACGTCATCCCCGATCGCCGGGCCAAAAGACTATTTCGCGCTGCTGAAACCGCGCGTCATGTCGCTCGTCATTTTTACAGCGCTGGTCGGCATGATCGCCGCGGTCGCCGACGGCGCCTCGATCCATCCGGGCCTTGCCGCCGCATCGCTGCTTGCGATCGCCGTCGGCGCCGGCGCCTCGGGCGCGCTCAACATGTGGTGGGACGCCGACATTGACGCAGTGATGGCGCGGACGATCTCGCGTCCGATT
The DNA here is from genome assembly GCA_049324555.1 of Pseudomonadota bacterium. Taxonomy (GTDB): domain Bacteria; phylum Pseudomonadota; class Alphaproteobacteria; order Caulobacterales; family Parvularculaceae; genus Amphiplicatus. Next base: position 8,933 of record JBMOOR010000150.1, read on the forward strand.
CCGCGAGGGCTTGTGCCGAGACCGGAAGCGGCGGGATTTGGACTGCTTTTAAGCGCGCTCTCGGTCGCGCTGCTCGCGCTCGCATCGAATTATGTCGCGGCGGGGCTCCTTGCTTTCACGATCTTCTTTTATGTCGTCGTCTACTCGATGTGGCTGAAGCGATCGACGCCGCAGAACATCGTGATCGGCGGCGCCGCCGGCGCGCTGCCGCCGGTCGTCGCATGGGCGGCGGCGTCAGGCGCGGCGCCGCTCGACGCCTGGATTCTCTTCACGATCATCTTCCTGTGGACGCCGCCGCATTTCTGGGCGCTCGCACTCTATCGCGAGGGCGATTATGCGCGCGCGGGAATTCCCATGATGCCGAATGTCGCCGGCGAGACTTCGACGAAACGGCAGATTTTCGGCTATTCGATCATGCTCGTCGTTGCGGGGGTGGCGCCCTATGCAACGGGCCTTGGCGGCGCCGCCTATCTCGCGATTTCATCGGCCTTCGGCGCCGGCTTCTTGATGCTCGCCTGGCGAGTCCTTAAATCGGCGCCGGGGTCGAAAGACGCGCCCAAGCAGCTCTTCGCCTTTTCGATCCTCTATCTCTTCACGCTGTTTGCAGCTCTGCTCGCCGAGGATCTTTTTGCGCTCTATGGCTGAGAACAAAACCGAACTTTCGCCGGAGAATAAAAAGCGCCGCAATCAGCGCAATGCGGCGATTGCGCTCGGCCTCGCCGCCTTCATTCTCGTCGTCTACCTCGTGACGATCCTGAAGATCAGCGGCAATATCGGCGGCGCATCCTGATGAGCGGCGATCAAGCAGAGAAGAACAGGCGGACGGCGATCATCGTCGCGGGCGTCGTTGCGGGGATGGTCGGCCTCTCCTTCGCCGCGGTCCCGGCCTATCGCGCCTTTTGCCAGGTCACAGGTTTTGACGGCACGACCCAGCGCGCGGAGAAGGCGGCGGACCGCATGCTCGAGCGCAAGATCACCATTCGCTTCGATGCGACGGTGAATGAGGGCCTCGACTGGGCTTTCAAGCCCGAGCAGGTCGACCAGACGCTACATATCGGCGAAACGGGACTTGCCTTCTACCGGGCCGAGAACCTGACCGACCGGCGCGTCACCGGCCGGGCGACGTTCAATGTGCAGCCGGCGAAGGCCGGGATTTACTTCAAGAAAATCGAGTGCTTCTGCTTCACCGAGCAGACGCTGAAACCCGGCGAAAAGGCGTCGATGCCGGTCACCTATTTCATCGACCCGAAAATCGCCGAGGACCCCAATCTCGATGACGTCTCAACGATCACACTCGCCTACACGTTTTTCCCGTGGGATGAGGCGGAGGAAGTTGAGCCGGGGTCCTGAGCGGCGGGATTTGTCGCAGCCGATGGCGGCGCCCGAGGGCTTGGAAACCTGCCCCGCAGAGGGCTATAGACGACGCCAAATCAAGTCTTAGAGGGCGATCTTATGGCCGGCGCTGAGGTCAAGCACGAATACCATCTCGTCAATCCGAGCCCGTGGCCGATTATCGGCTCTCTCGCCGCGGTGATGATGATGGCCGGCGCCGTCGTTTGGATGAAATCCGGCGCCGGCGAGACAGGGCTCGTGCTTGGACAGCCCGACGCCAGCGGCGAATACGCCTTCTCCCTCAAGGGCAACTGGCTCTTCCTTCTGGGCCTCGCCGGCGTGCTGACCACCATGGTCGGCTGGTGGCGCGACGTCATCAAGGAAAGCCTTCGCGGCGAAAACACCTCGACGGTCGTCCGTCTCGGCCTTCGCTACGGCATGGTGCTCTTCATCGCCTCCGAGGTGATGTTCTTCGTCGCCTGGTTCTGGGCGTTTTTCGGCGCGGCGCTTTTTCCGGGCGCATTCGATCCGGTGACGCTCGCCGACGGCGCGCAGATGACGAACATCAACGGCGATCCGGCGTTCATCGGCAACGACGCGCGCCTCCATTCAACCGGCGGCGTGTGGCCGCCGACGGGGATCGAGCCGCTTGATCCCTGGGGCCTGCCGCTCATCAACACGCTGATCCTCCTGCTTTCGGGGACGACGGTCACCTGGGCGCATCACGCGATCCAGCACAACGATCAAAAAGGCCTCATTCAGGGCCTCGTCTTCACGATCGTCCTCGGCGCGTTCTTCACGTTGCTGCAGGCGAGCGAATATTCGGAAGCGCTGACGACCGGCATGTTCAAGTTTTCGGGCGGCGGCATCTATGGCGCGGCGTTCTTCATGGCGACGGGCTTTCACGGCATGCACGTCATCATCGGCACGATCTTCCTGACTGTCTGCCTTTTCCGCGCGCTTGCGGGCCATTTTACGCCGGAACGCCATTTTGGCTTTGAGGCGGCGGCGTGGTATTGGCACTTCGTCGACGTTGTCTGGCTGTTCCTGTTCGCCTTCATCTACGTTCTCGGCAATCAGGGCCTGCTCTCCTGAGGCGCGGCGCGAAAAAGTGGAAGCCGGTTTTTCGCTTTAGCCGCGCCCAAAGGACTGCAGGCGGTTCAGGAAAGGGGCTTTGCATGAGCGCCCTCCTACGCGTGTCGCTGGCGCCGGTTTTCCTCCTCGCGCTCGCCGGGTGCTTCGTTTCCGATGCGCCGCTGCTCAACGCCGGGAATGCGTCGGCGATCCCGCTTGGCGCAGGCGACTATGACGTCTGCTCCGGATCGACGGATGACGAAGCGGTCGAGTGCAATCCGATGACGGTCAGCGTCACCGCGGACGGGCTCTATTCGTTCGCGGTTGAGGATGACCGGATGCTTGCGCGCTTCTTGCCGATCGATGAAGACGACTATGCCGTTCAGATCGATGACGGCGACGGCGAGGAATATCAGTATTACTGGGGCCGCAAGGCGGGCGATTCCGTGACGCTCGTCATGATCTGGTGCGAGGACCTTCCGCGCTCGCTCGTCGACAAGCTCATCGAGGACGGCGGCGTTGAAGCCGATGAGCGCTATCAGACCTGCACGGCGAAATCGGCGTCCGCCGTCGTCGTTGCGGCGAAGGCCTATATCGGCGGCGAAGTCGCCGACCAGAACTGGGTGAAGCTGACGCCGTCCGCGACCCCGCAATGACCTATTATCCGCCGGTCAATCCATACGCAGCGGGGTTGCGCGGCAAGTGTCCGCGCTGCGGGCAGGGCGCGCTTTTCAAATCCTTCCTCGGACTGAAGGACCGCTGCGAGGCCTGCGGTCTCGATTATTCAAAGGCGGACGCAGGCGACGGGCCCGCCGTTTTCATCATGTTCATCGTCGGCTTCGTATCCGTCGCCGTCGCGTTCGTTGCGCGCTTTGTCTGGTACGCGCCGATCCTGACGGCGTTCCTGATTTCAGGGACTGTCGCGATCGGCCTCTCGCTCGGACTGTTGCGCCCGTTCAAGGCGACGCTCATCGCACTCCAGTACCGGCACAAAGCCGAAGAAGGCCGTCTCGAGGAATGACATTCCGCCTCAGTCCGGGCCTTCTCGCAGCCGTCCTCGTCGCGCTCGCCATCCTCGTCTCGCTCGGGACCTGGCAGTTTCAGCGACTTGAATGGAAGCGCGATCTCATCGAAGCGATGAATGAGCGTCTGGCCGCGGCGCCAATCGCCTTTGACGAGGCGCTCGCCCGCGCTGTCGGCGGCGAGCGCATGGATTACCAGCCTGTCTATCTCGCCGGCGCTTACGCCCACGATCTCGAATCGGCGGTATTCGGAACCTATGAGGGGAGGCCGGGCGTCTACGTCTTCACGCCGCTCGACGCCGCCGATCCCGCGACAGGCGGGCGGCGCTTCGTCTACGTCAACCGCGGGTTCGCGCCGCAGGACTTTCGCGATCCTCAAACGCGCGGCGAGGGGCTCGCGGCCGGACAATTGCGCGTTGAGGGGCTGTTCCGCTCCGCCGAGGAAAAGAGAGGGTTCGAAAAGTGGCTTGCTCCGAAAGATCAGCCAGCGGACAATCTCTATTTCGTCCGCGATCCGCGCATTCTCGCCGCCCGGCATACAATCGATGTTCCGCGATTTTATATCGACAGTTTCGGACGCGAGAGCGCAGGTCCCTGGCCGAAAGGCGGGCTCACCCGCGTCGACCTCCCGAACCGGCACTTCGAATATGCGCTAACCTGGTTCGGCCTTGCCGCCGCGCTTCTTGGCGTATTCATCGCCTACTCGCTGAAGCGGGCGTGATCCCGCTTATCCCTGCTGCAGTCAGTCCGAGGCCTGACGATCGATAACGTCGGCGCCGATCTCGGAAATGCGCGTCGTCCCGGTCAGCGCCATCGCGACGCTGAGGTCATGTTTGGCGAGCGAGAGGTAGCGTTTGAGGCCCGCTTCGCCCTCGGCGGCGATCGCATAGATCCAAGGCCTGCCGATCAGCGCGGCGTCGGCTCCGCTCGCAACGGCGCGGACAATGTCCTGACCGCTCCTGACGCCGCCGTCGACGAGGACTTTCGCGCGGCCTTTCAACGCCTCGGCGATCGCAGGCAACGCGGAAAGGCCCGAAGCGACGCCGTCAAGCTGCCGCCCCCCGTGATTGGAGACGATGACGCCATCAGCGCCCGCATTCGCCGCCGCGATCGCGTCTTCGGCGGTGAGGACGCCCTTAATGACGAGCGCGCCGTTCCAGTCGCGGCGAAGCGCTTCAATGTCTTTCCAGGTGACGCTCTGATCAAACTGGCCGTCGACCCATCGGCGAAAATCCGAAGGCGTCGTTGCGTTCGGCACATAGCTCTGGAGGTTGCCGAAAACGTGCGGCTTGCCGCCGACGCCGACGTCGAAAAGCCAGGCGGGATGCAGGAGATAATCGATGAGGCCGGCGCGCAGGCGCGTGTAGGCGCCGCCGCCGCTGAGCCCATTGCGAATATCGCGATAGCGCGCGCCGACGACCGCAAGATCGACGGTGAAGAGGAGCGTCCTCACGCCGACCGCTTTCGCGCGCTGCAAGAGTTCGCGCACCGCCCCTCGATCTTTCAGCATGTAGAGCTGGAACCAGAAGGGGCGCCTGGCTGCCTTCGCGACTTCCTCAAGCGAACAGATGCCGACAGTCGAAAGACAGAACGGAACGCCGAGCGCGTCGGCGGCTCTGACCGCCTGCGTTTCGGCGCGCTTTCGCATCATGCCGCCCATGCCGATCGGCGCAAGCGCGAGCGGCATCGACAGCGTTTCGCCGAAGAGCGTTGTCGCCGTGTCGAGATTGGAAACATCGCGCATCACGCGCTGTTTCAGTCTGAGCCTTGAAAAGTCCTCGACATTCGCCCGCAGCGTCGCCTCAGCGCCGGCGCCGCCGTCAATATAGTCGAAGAGCGCGCGCGGCAACCGCCGCTCGGCGATGCGCCTGTAATCGTCAGTCGAGGCGAGGGCGAGGTTGAGCGATGGCATTGTGTTTCTTCGGAGCCTGACTGAACCTTGGCGCGCTTTTCCTCGCCCGTAAACGGACAAGATCAGCCGAACGCCGGCGCATTAGCAAAGGGCTCATCGAGACTGGCCGCCGGTTCGGTGAACCAGCGCGGGCCGTCGGGCGCCATGTGGAAGTGATCCTCGTGGCGGACGCCGAACTTCCCCGGAACGACGATCATCGGCTCATTGGAAAAGCACATGCCGATATCGAGCGGGGTCTTGTCGCTTTTGACGAGGTTCGGCGATTCGTGGATGTCGAGGCCGATGCCGTGCCCGGTGCGATGGGGAAGTCCGGGGAGGAGATAGCCGGGACCGAACCCGCGCCGTTCAAGCGAGCGGCGCGCGGCGGCGTCGACGCTTTCGCAGAGCGCGCCGCGACGGGCCGCTTCGAACGCGGCGGCCTGCGCCTCTTTTTCCGCATCCCACGCCGCGCGGAATTCCGCCGTCGGATCGCCGAAGACATAGGTGCGCGTGATGTCCGAATTATAGCCGTCGATGCGGCAGCCGGTGTCGATGAGGACGACATCGTTGCGTTTGAGCGCACGATCCTTTTCCGGCCCGTGCGGGAGCGAGGTGTCTTCGCCGAAGGCGACGATGCAGAACGTGCTGCCGCCCGACGATCCAAGCGCGCGATGCGTCCCGTCGATGAACCGCGCGACCTCGCTCGCAAGCATTCCTTCGGCGAGTTGCGCATGCGCGCGGCGCTGCGTTTCGAGCGTGATGCGCTTTGCGTGCCGCATCAGCGCGATTTCCGCGGGTGACTTCCTCGCGCGGATCGGCGCGATGAGCGCCGCCGCGTCAAGGAGGCGCGCATCCGGGATTTCCTTGCGGAGCGCGCGATACATGAAGAGCGGCAGATCG
>JBMOOR010000151.1:0-5717 GCA_049324555.1 Pseudomonadota bacterium
TCACTCTCTTCGCCAAATCCAATCCGATAATGCTAACCTCGCTCACGGACGCCTCCTTTGCTGCGGTCTTCAACACCGCCACTCTGGCACATCGATGCCGTCAAGGGGCGTCCACCCCATCGCTCACACTTCAACCCCGCCGCCTTCAACAGAAAAGCCCTCGACGCCGCTGTCGACGCCCTTGCCGAAAAATGGAAGCCAAAGCGCCGAAAGACGTGATCGCCGTCAAGTCGAGATCAAAAGGGTCGCGGAATGACGCTTACCGTAAGGCGACGTTCCCCGGACGTGCTTACCGACGAAGAGCTTCATGGCCGAGAACATAGCGCCAGAAGGCGCTCCGCCCAAAAATCGTGCATCTTGCTCAGGTATTCAGCAAGGATTCGTCGAACCAAACGTCCTCGTAATCGTCCGTCGCCACGAAGCGCCACCCCGGTCCAAGACCGAGATATTTTCTAATCAACGGCGACCATTGGTCGACATGTTCAACGTGCAGCGGCTTAAAGAAATCTGGGTCGTCGGAGAACTCTTCGCCGGCCCAAATATACCAGCCGGTGGTATCACCTTCAGGTGAATGGCGAAGGCCATTCAACGGCTGAAGATTTTCCAGCACCGTTCTTGAGATGCCAATCTTCATGTGCCCCGGAGACTCCAGGAAGTCCGCACCGTACTTCTTACAGAGAGCTCTTTGGTCCTGTTCTATCTTCACGGTGGATCCAAACCTAAGCGGTGACGCTGCTGAATAGAATATCGGGCAAGATCGGCGCCTTGTCGAGCCGAACATGTTGGACAGTGCGCGTTGATGGCGCCAAGGCTTCGAGCGCGCTGAATGTTGATGGAGCCCGTCGTGTAATACTCCACGACTAGGGGCGTAATGTGATTTGCCCTCTGAACAGCGGCTGTGGCGCCGCAATCTACGCACGGTTGACCCTGTACCGATGCTCGTTGAGCCGCCGTAGTTGCGTTGTTAGGGCGCACATAGGCTCTTGTAATCGCCGGTGATGCTGACTCTGCGGTCGCGGCCGCTTCAAACCTGGCTACCGAGGACGTTGCTAAGCGAGTTGCCGAGCTTCTCGTGCCGATTCCTCCGCCTGCCACGCTAAGCGCAGCAGGGAAGACATTGCTTAGAACGGCCATTTCGTTGGCGTTTATGTTGCCTGGTTCCCCATCAAAACGAATTTGCAGACCTGCCTCGCCTTGCGAGGTGACGAGATTGACGCCCTGTCCCGGCACGGAGGCGGCGAGGCTGTCATAGCGCGCCTGTAGCTGATCGGGCCTGGAGCCGAAAAGCCCCTGGAAGAAATTCCCGATGCTCCCGAGGAACAAGCCTGACGGATCGGCTAGGTTCACCGGATCATTGTGGACATAGGCGTAGAGGTTCATCTGATCCTGATATTCAAGCGGATCGGTCTGCATGAAACGGCCGAAGTCGGGCGAGTAGGCGCGGGCCTTGAAGTGGTAGAGGCCGGCGTCGGAGAGCCAGATCTGGCCGGTGTAGCCGAAGAGGCCGCTGTTCCAGCTCTTCTGCTGGCCGAAGATGTCGTAATTGTTGATCTGCTCGATCGCGCCGGAATCGTCGGTGTAGGCGATGACCGTGCCGCGCTCATCGCCGAGCATCCAGCTCTTTGCGCCCGCCGCGGCGAGGGCGTGGCATTTGTTTGTTCCCGAAGCCAGGCAGAGAATCGGGTTGTCGACGCCCGGCCCGTGCACGTAGCGGCGCTGCAGCGTGTTCGTCGAGGAATATTCGCCGATGATGTTCGCGCCGTCATAGAGATAGCGCATCGTCGACGAGCCGGTTGTTTGATAGAGGCGGCTCGCCGCGTCATAAGCGAGCGCGACATTGACGCCGCCGTTCGCGCTCGTCAGCCGATTGGACGCGTCGTAAACGAGCGCCCCTCCGGCGTGGTCCGCCATGTTTCCTCGTGGATCGTAGCCGATCGAAACGCCGTTCGCGGCGTCATATTGATTGAGGCCGTTCGGCGTCAGGGTGTCGCTTGCGGTTGACGGGGTGATCCAGCGATAGGGCGCCGAGACGGGACGGGTGATGATCTGGTTCGCCGGATTGTAGGCGAGAGGCCCGACGGAAAAATCCTTCCCGGCGCCCGACGCGTCATGGCTCAGTGTCGACAGCCGCGACAGCCCATCATAGGCGTAATCGGAAACCAGGCCGTTGGCCCACGCAATCGCATCTCTTCGGACGAGGTCGTCATAGGAATAACTCGCCAAAATATTGTTCGCATTCGCCGCGCAGGTTGTAACGCCCGACCCGACGCCGCAAATGCGGGTCAGTTGACTTGCTTCGTCATAGCCGAAAGCGACACTTTGTCCGTCCGGCCATTTCATCCACAGGCGGCGGCCCGCCGCATCATAGCCGTTCTCAACTGCGCCGATTGGCGATATTTCCTTCGTCATCCGGCCGAGCGCGTCGTACTGATTCTGAATGACCTCGCCGGTCGAACACGAAGTGCCTCCCTGCGCCGTGTGCGTGACCCGGCCCAACGCATCGTAACAATAGCGAACGTCCGGGTCGGGCGACGGCGCGTCCTTGAGCGTCACACGGCCGAGACTGTCGTATGCATAGTCGAACACCTTGCCGTCGCCATTGCGACGCAGGCTTGCCGTATCGATGCTGCCATCAGCCAAATAGGCGTAGATATCGAGATCGGTCGTCGATGAGACGCCTGCGGTCGTCTTATCCGGATAGCGCCGCTTCCAGAGACGATCGAAGCCGTCATACTCGTAAGTCGTCTTATTGCCTTTTGCGTCAGTCAGCGTCTCCAGCTTGCCGTTCGGCGTATAAGTCCGCGTCGACGTCGCCTGCTGACGCGGCGTCCCCCAAGCGGAGTAGGTCTGATAGGGTTCGCCAGCCGCCGTATACGTCTGCTTCGTAATGCGGTCTTTGCCAAATGCGCCCTCGGTCATGTGCGTGCAGGCGGATGCAGGCGGCGTATTGTTGAACACGTTCGCATTCATTCTGACGGCGGAGCACTCCAAGCGACCGACCGCGTCGTAGCTATAATGCGTCAGCGCCATGATCGTAGCGGAAGCGCCGTCATAGACGCGGTCGGTCGTCTTGCGCCCTGTCAGGGGATCGTAAAGCGACTCTGCACGCTCCAGCCTCACGAAGCCGTTCCATGCGGAATCGGTCAGGCCTGCTGTCGTTCCCCTCTCTATTGTCGCAACGCCGCCGTAAGCGTGATAGGTAGTTCGCGTCGCTCGGTATTTGAGCGGTCCCGATCCATCGGGATCGGGACCGATGACGCCGACAACTCTGCGTAAAGGGTCGTAGATCGTCCGCGTCTTGTCTCCGGAACCTGAAAGGGGTCCGTCGACTTCATTCGGATCCCCGAGGACCGTGTAATTCATCGTCGTCGTCGAAATGACTGAGTTATCGGCGATCTTGTTTATAATATTTACCGGCAGGAACTTATCCGCGCCGCTCGCGCCGTACAGCATCGCCGTGACCGCTTTGTCGGCGGTCCCGCCGACGCAATTGTTCGCGGCATTGGTTGCGGTGGCGTTATAAGCCCCGGAAAAGTTCGAACTCGCGCATTGCGTCGTTTCGGTCGGCAGGTATATGCCCGAAGAATTGATGTCGGAATAAAACGTTCGTGTCTCTGGCGTCACCGTCGCGCCGCTCGCCAATTGGAAACTTGGCCGCTTGACGCTCGTCACCCCGCCATGGGTCGAATCATAAGAGTATATTGTGATGTGACCGAGTTCGTCTGTTGTCGTCGTTGGTTGGTTGCAGGTCTTAAGATTGGCGCAGATATAACTTGCCCCATCCGCGTACGTCGCATTTGAGCGAACAATAGCTCCGGTTGTTGCTGAAATTTCGCGAACTTCGGTAATGTTGCTGCGATTATCGTAGTCATATTCAGTCTTAAGCCCGCTGGGACTGACGATACGGCGGATTTTTCCAAAGTTTACGCCAAAGTCGCCGCCGGAGCCAGTTGCAATCTTGTATTCTATATCGGTGGGACTACCATTCTCATCGATCGTTCGCGTAACAAAATAGTCCAATATGGTGGCGCTTGCCTCAATTGGGCTTAACGTCGCTTTTACGTACGTCTGTCGGCGGTGACCGATGGCGTCCGTTGCAATCGAGAGGTACCTATATCCGCCGCTACTCGAAGCATTATGGGTCGCGCACTCGGGTAACGACGCGTCAGTCGTATCGCAAAAATAAAAAGCGTATTGGCGAGCTTCCAGAGAAGCGCCGGCCCCTTTTGTCGCCGAATTGACCCTAAAATACCGAGCGGTGTCGGAATTATAAGTATAGGCGACGTTGTCGTTTGGGCTGCCAGGCCACTTTATCGACTTGATCCTATTGTTGCTATAATAACTGAAAGTAGTTTGGCGGCCGGCGGCGTCCGTTACGTTAGCCAATAGGTTATGGGAGTTTCCAAAGTATTGATACGCTTGTGCCGGCCACTGCAAGGAGAATCCACAAGAATTTGATATGTTCGAGCATGACTCTACTAAGTTGTTTGATGCCGTAACTTTAACGATCTTATAAAGTAAGTTAACCGGATCAGAAAATCCCAGCACACTGGCTGCATACTCGAAGTGAATGTGATGACCGTGACTATCAACGACAGCTTGTAATCTGCAAATCGCCGCGTCTGCGACGTTGAAGTTTAAATTTATAGGAATACACGTGTGCGTGTAGTCTATCTGCACACCATCAGGCTTAATCACTTTATATAATATCGCCTTGTTCGCTTCCGAACCATTTGGAAACGTGTAGACCGTATTCGTTGTGAACGTGGCGGTTGTCGCTATAATCGGGTCAGTGGAGAATAGTTCAAACTGGCGCTGACCGTAAGCAGACCTCAATTGTTCCGTGAAATAAGCGCGTGTTCCGTCTTTCCCCTCATATACATACTCCTTCTTTGCGGAGTCATAGGCCAACGTTGCACCGGTCGATGTGATTGCGCCGAATTCTCCCGTAAACAGCTCCGAAGTCTCAGCCAGGGTGAGGTATGTGGAGTTGTGAATTCCGCCCGAATAGCTACCGGAGAGGCTGCCATGAAGACTCCCGCTCCAATATGGCCCTGCCACGTATTGATTTCCGATCAATACCGGCAACGCGCCGCCTTGGTATGTCATCCTAAATATTAAATCACCAACAGAGACACCGGCCGTCGAGTAGACGACCTGATTTCTACTAATATCGACAGAGAATTCATCGACACTCTGCTGGAAGAGAGGCTTCTTAAGATCGTCCCCCTCCCCATATGTCTGCGCAGACGCAGTAGTTGAAGTAAAGACTGCAATAGACCAGATGATATAAACTAAAAAATCAAACAAAAATGATGCTTTATGTTTAATCACAACAAATTCCCCAACTCTCTTTTCAATCTTTCTTTGTGCCTCGAAGCTGGCGGCGAATGAGACGGGTCCCTATTTACCCAAGCGGAATAACCAAAAATCCGTTCAGCGGCACAACGACGACTCCCGCCACAGGACGGTTCGGGTCAAGGTCTGGCGAGTTCGTGCTCGTGGCGGTGATCTGAGTGCGGTTTCCGGCGGAGTCGTACTGAAATGAAACGCTTGATCCATCATCATAATCGACGATCGTCAATCGCCCCAATTCATCATACGTAAACTCATCAGCCGCTTGAGACGCTGGCGCCGATACGACGGCTAGCCAGAAAATCAGAAATCGGAGTGCGAAGGGCCAAACATTTTTCATCTGCGATCGCTCCCTCATATTC
>JBMOOR010000151.1:5727-15093 GCA_049324555.1 Pseudomonadota bacterium
GGTTGGCCAGTGTATCTGGTCTGCTTTATGTGTGAGCCGGCGCAGCTCGCTCTTCGCAAGCCCGAACAGCTTTTCCGCCAGCACACGATGGCGACGCTTCCCCGCGGCGTGTTGATCATGAAAATCCCCGCGCCAGAATCAAACCACAGCCTCGGCTCCGAATTCTCATCGGCACAATGCGGAAATCGCTGAACTGAACTCCGAGCCGCGCCGACAATGTCGGTTTGCCCCATCCGGCGGACGCCGCCGCATCAAACATAAGCCGCAACTTACTGATTTCTGATCCACACAGTTTCGACTTTGGGCTGCGTGCCGTTACAAGTGTTGAGCCAAAACTTCGCTGTGCGGCCACTTGCCTGCGCTGTTAGCAAGGCTGCGTACATTGATTCATAATTTAGAATAGATGTTGCAAGATAATAGGTGTTATGGGCGCCGGACGCGGTATCTCCGCACAAATCGGGATCATTTGCGGCCACGTCCGTTCCATCAGTTGAAATCGTAAAGCCCGCTGGAGCGACTTTGATGACTGTAACGTGCACATAGTTTGACGCCCCTGCAGCATGTGCCGAACTGCTTGCAACTAAGGCGAAAATCATGGCGACACTCGCTGACATGCGCATTGCAATTCCTTTTGCCTTGACTGGATTGTAAACACTCATAGTTGAGAAATCGAGGTACGGCAAAAAGCCCCAATTACTCGATGAGGAAAACTCAACTGACAAGCAATTTAAGGAGTTCGGAGGCCTAAGATGAAACACCCCCCCAACGCCACAAGAATGAATCTCCCCGCACCCGTGTGGAAGTGAAATCGAGTGAGCTGACAAAGTCAAGAAAAAAAATTGAACTCGACAAGAAACTTGATTCAGACATGATGCTGCGAGGCCCCCTCAACCCGGACACCAAAGTTGACACTATGACTGTTGGAGCGCTCGAACTTTATTCTGAACATTGCGTGCGCAACGACGCTGCGCTCGCATCCCGCCTTCGGCAGATTGTCATCGAAAAGCGATTTTCAAAGCTGCCTGGTTGGGCCGCTGGCGGCGAGCAGAAATATGAAACCGATATCATCAGACACGCCTACCGCCGCCATGATCGGACCGTAAAATTTATCGTCCCGTGGGTAAATCAGTATTTTCCCCTGAAGGACAAACGCGTTGTTGAGGTCGGCTGCGGCACTGGGTCAAGCACGGCGGCCTTCGCAAAATTCGTTGATCATGTCGGCGCATATGAAATCTCTCCGGACTCCGTTGAAGGGGCAAAGCTCCGTTTAGAAGCGCATGGCCTAGCGCACAAAACCGACATCAACCTGGTGAAAGCTGATGAGATTTGGGCGAGAATAGCGGCCGACTCCAAATACAAGCCGCCCGACATTCTACTGCTCTTTGCCGTTCTCGAACACCAGACCTTAGATGAGCGGCTGGAAACGCTGGCGGAAGCGCAGCGCGTGGTCAAGCCGGGGGGAATTATCATCATATGCGAAACGCCGAACCGGCTGGTCTACTTTGATAACCACACTTCTCGTCTTCCATTCTTTCAGATGCTGCCAATTGAATTGCAGGCGAAAGTTGCAGCGCACTCTCCGCGGAGCGACTTTCGCGAAAGCATGCTTCGGGCGCTTGAGAACGGAGGCGGGCGGGACGGAATCCACATGTATTTGATGCGCTGGGGCCAGAGCGTCAGCTTTCATGAATTTGACCTCGCGTTCGAGAATATTGATTCTCGAATCCTATCGGGAGGCGATCATCCGAACATCATGAAGCTGCGCCCCCCGGAAATTCACGAGGAGCTCTTGCGTCAATATATGGAGAGCGCAGGCATCAAACGCCACCCAGCGTTCAGCAGATACTTTATTGATATGATAATCAGAGTTTGATGCGGCGCTTCATCTTCGGTTCTCAAACCGATTAAAGTCGAAAGGTATGAGAGAGGTAGGCCTTGCATATCTCCGCGCCTATCGGCTCCCTATTCGACCGATAGCTGAGCCTATCTCCGGACTGTCTCCGGATGAGTATCGCAATAGACCAATTGCGCGCCGACGGTTCAGTTCGATGGTCGGGCGATCTTACGCGTGATCGCGCCGCCTCATCGCGGCGAAGTTTTTCCGCAGAACGAACCACGATCAAATCGCGTCCCTCCTGCTTCCAAATTGCTTCCAAATTTTTTTCGTGCGCGCGGCGGAAAATTCGACGCATGCACAACCCATTGAATGAAATGAGGAAAGTGGTGAGCCCGGATGGGATCGAACCATCGACCCTCTGATTAAAAGTCAGATGCTCTACCGCTGAGCTACGGGCCCACTTCCGCCGCGACATGCCGCAGGCCTTGCGGAAAGACCTGCGCAACAAGGCGTCCGGACCGCCCTTTCGGGAGCGGGGGACGCCTCGAAGAGCGCGGACCATAGTGGCGCCGCCCCCATGGGTCAATCGGGAAAAATCGGCGAATTTGCGGGAGTTTTTCACAAGGTCTCCTCCCCCGTTCGCGCGCGGAATTCGGCGATGAAATCGGCGAGGCGCCGGCCCGCGATCGCCGCGCGAAGGCCGGCCATCAACTGCTGGTAATAGTGCAGATTGTGCCAGCTAAGGAGCATCGGCCCCAGATACTCGCCCGCCTTGAAGAGGTGGTGGAGATAGGCCTTTGAATAATCGCGGCTTGCGGGGCACTCGCTGGCGGCGTCGAGGGGCTCCGTATCGTCCGCAAAGCGCGCGTTCGTGATGGTGATCGCCCCTTCCGGCGTCCACGCCTGACCGTGTCTTCCCGCCCGCGTCGGCAGGACGCAGTCGAACATGTCGATCCCGCGCGCGACGGCGCCGACGATGTCAGCGGGCTTGCCGACGCCCATCAGGTAACGCGGTTTCAGCCGGTCCATGTGCGGCGTCGTGAAGTCGAGGACGCGGAACATTTCCTCCCCCCCCTCGCCGACGGCGAGGCCGCCGATCGAATAGCCCGGAAAGCCGATCGCCATCAGGCGCTCAAGGCTTTCGCGGCGAAGGTCCTCGTAATTGGCCCCCTGCACGATGCCGAAGAGAGCTTGCCCCGCTTTCGATTTCTCTTCGAAGGCGCGCTTTGATCGCTCCGCCCAGCGCAAGGAGAGGCGCATCGATTCCGCCGCCTTTGCGTGTTCGATCGGGATCGCCGGGCATTCGTCCAACTGCATCTGGATGTCGGACCCGAGCAAGCACTGAATCTCAATCGAGCGCTCGGGCGTCAGCATATGCCGCGAACCATCAACATGCGAGGCGAAGGAGACGCCTTCCTCCGTGAGTTTCCGTAAGGACGCGAGCGACATCACCTGATAGCCGCCGCTGTCCGTCAAAATCGGGCGCGGCCAGTTCATGAATTTGTGAAGCCCGCCGAGCGCTGCGACGCGTTCGGCGCCGGGGCGCAGCATCAAATGATACGTGTTGCCGAGAATGATGTCGGCGCCCGTCGCCGCGACATCCTCCGGAAACATCGCCTTCACTGTTCCGGCCGTCCCGACCGGCATGAAGGCAGGCGTTCTTATGTCGCCGCGCGGCGTCGAGATGACGCCGGTTCGGGCGGCGCCGTCGGTTGCGAGGGGGGTGAAGGAGAATTGCGTCATTTACTTCCGCCGGTCATCTCCAGAAGCGCCATAACCGTATTCCAGTTGCGCGCGATCGTCGTCGTTTTGAGGGTGCGATCGATCCTGTCCGCGATTTTCGACGCGCTGAGCCCGTCTTGGGCATGCAGATAAAGCGTTTTCGCCATGATCGCGAAGTCCTCGCGCGGAGATTTCAGCGCGCCGAGCGCGTTGACGCTGTCGGCGGATGGAACATCGTCGAGAAAGAACAGATGAACCGATTTTCCCGCCCGTTCCGCCTCCTTCGCAAAAGGACATTTCAAGGCGGCCTTCCTCATGGCCGCAGCGGTCAGCACGAAAACATGCGGACGAAATCCTGCGAGTTTCTTGATCCCGTCTGCGATGTCATTTGCGCTTGCCGCTCCGTCAAAGACCGCATTGCCGCTCTGGATATAGGTGTGAACATTCTCGCAGCCGAGCTTTTCGAAGATCGAGACGAGCGTCTTCATCGGCAGCTTGTTGTTGCCGCCGACATTGACGCCGCGAAGGAGCGCAATCTTGCGTGTCATGCCTGCGCGCGCTCCAGCAAGCAAGCATCGCCATAGGAATAGAACCGGTATCCGCGCTCGATCGCTGCGGCGTAAGCCAGCTTCATGCGCGCGGTTCCGGCGAAGGCGCAAACGAGCATGAAGAGCGTCGAGCGCGGCAGGTGGAAATTCGTCATCAGCGCATCGACCGCTTTGAACCTGTATCCCGGCGTTATGAAGATCGCGGTCTCGTCCGTGAAAGGATGAATGACGCCCGCCCCATCTGCGGCGCTCTCAAGAAGGCGAAGGCTCGTCGTGCCGACCGCGACGATGCGCCCGCCGTCCCGCTTCGCGGCGTTAATGCGCGACGCCTGCTCCGGCGTGATCTCGCCCCATTCGGCGTGCATGACGTGGTCGCGCGTGTCCTCCGCCGTAACGGGAAGAAAGGTTCCTGCCCCGACGTGGAGCGTGATCGTCTCCGTCTCAATGCCGGCTTCGCGCAGTCGTTTGAAAAGATCCGCCGTGAAATGAAGTCCAGCGGTCGGCGCGGCGACGGACCCTTGCTCCATCGCAAAGACCGTCTGATAGGCGCGCGCGTCTTCCGCAGTCGCCTTGCGCTTTCGCGCGATATAGGGCGGCAACGGCGGCGCGCCGGCTTCGCCGAGCGCCTTATCGAAGGCCTCGCCGTTCATGTTGAAGGCGAGCACGGCCTCGGCGCCGTCGCGGCGCTCGATGCTTGCGTTGAGTCCTGCGCCAAACTCGACGATATCCCCCGCCTTCAGCCGCTTCGCCGGGCGGACGAAGGCGAGCCAGCGCGCGCCAAGGCCCGGATCGCCGATGAGGCGTTTGACGAGCGTTGCGTCGATCGGAATGGAGCCATCCCCGGCGCGGGCGGCGCGGCGACCTGTAAGCTGCGCCGGGATGACGCGGGTATCGTTAAGGACGAGCATGTCGCCGCGCTTCAAGAGGCGCGGCAGGTCGGAGACTTTGAAATCCTCGAACGCTTCGCCAGCGACGCGAAGAAGCCGCGCGGCGTCGCGTGGGGCGGCGGGCTTCAATGCGATCCGGCTTTCGGGGAGGTCAAAATCGAATTCGTCAACGCGCATGGCGCGCGTCTTTAGCGGCTTGCATTCCGGGAAGCCAGCAAGCGGCGTCGCGGTCGTTTGATGCGCAGTCATGTCCGTCCTCCTTTCCTCGCTCTTGATCGCCAGACGCGTGCGGTCGCGCGATGCGGCTCCAGAATGACGGACACCTTAAGCCCTCCGCGAAGGTGTCGGATAAGTGGTGGGATAACATCGCCCGGAATCTTCAACCCGCTGATCTGACAGAGGAATTTTTTCGCTTGGCGGTTGAGCGCCCACGCTGGAATTCGCCTCCCCTCCCGGCGCAGCGCTGTCGCATTCGAGCAAGCCATTCCCCTCTCCTCTGGGGAAGGGGTTAGCCGCCCGCGCCGAGCGGCGCCTCTTCTCCCCTCTCCCGCTTGCGGGGTCGGACCATGCGTCCGACGGGCAGGGGGTGAGGGACCGTACACGGACAAAGTCGCTGTTGTTCACGCGCTCTCACCCCGCCCTCTCCCGCAAGCGGGAGAGCGTAAGGAGCGCATGCGACCGCCCGGCCCCATAGGGGGAGTGCAGCCCAAGCCTCACCACGGCCCGAACTTCTTGTTCGACGGGAAGCCCTTCGGTGCGATCTTTCCCGTTTGCGCGCGCTTGCCGGCGTAGGACTTCCAGTCGTCGATCGTCTGTATGCGTCCTGATCTGTCGACCCAGGTCAGGCCTTCCTTTTTCGAAAAGACCTTGGCGTCCGCAAGACCGCCGGACTGGAATTTCTGGATGGCGACGCCCTTGCCGCGCGACATCTCAGGGAGTTCATCGAGCGCAAAAACAAGGAATTTCTTGTTGTCGCCGACCGACGCGACCATGTCGCCGTCGGCGGGTCGACAGACGGATGCTTCCGCGTCCGCCGCGATATTCAGCACCTGCTTGCCCTTGCGCGTCGAGGAGAGGCAATCTTCTTCCTTCACGATGAAGCCGTGCCCGGTCGTCGAAGCGACCAGAAATTTGCGCTCGCCCTTGTAAATGAACGCCGCGGTCGCGGTCTGATCGTTGCCGAGATCGACCATCAGGCGGATCGGCTCACCATGTCCCCGGCCGCCGGGAAGGTCCTTCACGTCGAGCGTGTAGAATTTTCCGTCCGTTCCGAAAAGCATCAGCTTGTCGGTCGTCATCGCCGGAATGACGAACGCCTCGTCGTCGCCTTCCTTGTATTTGATGTCGGCCTTGTTCGGGGCGTGGCCCCGCATCGTCCGTATCCAGCCTTTTTCGGAAAGAATGACCGTCACCGGCTCCTTTTCGATAAGCTGTTCGAGGTCGATTTCCTCCGCAGCCGGCGCATCCTCAACGCTGGTGCGGCGTTTGCCGGCGTCTGATTTCGGATCGAATATCTTCCTGACGTCGCGCAGTTCATCGGCGATCTTCTTCCACTGCGCGTCGTCGGATTTAAGAAGCGCCTGAAGCTCTTTCTGCTCTTTCTTGAGATCGGCGTGCTCGCCCTTGATCTCCATTTCCTCAAGCTTGCGCAGATTGCGCAGGCGCATGTTGAGGATCGCCTCCGCCTGCGCATCCGTCAGCTTGAACTTTTTGATCAATTCGGCTTTCGGATCATCCTCATAGCGGATGATCCTGATGACCTCGTCGAGATTGAGATAAGCGACGAGGAGGCCTTCGAGGATTTCGAGCCGTTCGGCGATCTTTGCGAGACGATGCCTCATTCGGCGGACGAGAACGTCCTTGCGGTGTTCGTTATAGGCGACGAGCGCCTCGCGAAGGCCCATGACGCGCGGGGCGCCCGAAGCGTCGAGCACGTTCAGATTGAGCGGGAAGCGGACTTCAAGTTCGGTCTGGCGGAAGACGCTTTCCATCAGCGCGGCGGCGTCGATCGTTCCCGCGCGCGGTTCAAGAATGAGGCGGATGTCTTCCGCGCTTTCATCGCGCACGTCGGCGACGGCGGGGAGCTTCTTCGTCTGGATGAGCTCGGCGATGCGCTCGATGAGTTTCGACTTCTGGACCTGGTAGGGAATCTCGGTGATGACGATCTGGTAGCGGCCGCGGCCGAGATCCTCGGCCCGCCAGCGCGCGCGAAGCCGAAACCCGCCGCGTCCCGTCGCGTAGGATTCGATCATCGACGCATGCGGCTCGACGAGAACGCCGCCGGTCGGAAAGTCCGGGCCTTTCACATAGGACAGCAGCGTTTCGGTGCGCGCATTCGGCGTCTTGATGAGATGGAGACACGCGTCGATGAGTTCGGCCGGATTGTGCGGCGGGATCGACGTCGCCATGCCGACGGCGATGCCATTGGCCCCATTCGCGAGCATGTTCGGGAACGCGGCGGGAAGAACGATCGGCTCCGAGCCTTCGCCGTCGTAGGTGCCGCGAAAATCGACGGCGTCCTCGTCGATCCCTTCGAGGAGGAGCGCGGCCGCTTCGGTGAGCCTGCTTTCGGTGTAACGCATCGCGGCGGCGTTATCGCCGTCGATGTTGCCGAAATTCCCCTGCCCGTCGATCAATGGAACGCGTACGGAGAAATCCTGCACAAGGCGGACCATCGCGTCGTAGATCGCCTGGTCGCCATGCGGGTGATAATTGCCCATCACCTCGCCGACGACCTTCGCCGACTTTTTGAACCCGCCCTTGGGGTTCAAGCGCATCTGGCGCATCGCGTAGAGGATGCGCCGGTGAACGGGTTTCAGCCCATCGCGAACGTCGGGAAGCGCGCGCGCCGTGATCGTCGAGAGCGCATAGGCGAGATAGCGCCGCGACAATGCGTCGTCGAACGGCTCAAGGAAAATCTCTTCGGGCCTCGGCGGTTCATCCCCGCCCTTCCGGGTCTTTGTCTTTGCCATGGGCGCGGAATAGCAGAGTCTGGGGCTGAGGCCAGCGCCCTCCCGCCCGGAAATTCCACAGGATCAGAGGTGGATCCCGCCCGACGCCTCAATTCTCTGGCCGTTGATCCACCCCGCCTCGTCCGACAACAGGAAGGCCGCGGCCATGCCGATGTCGTCAGGAACGCCGACGCGGCCCAAGGCGGTCTGCGCGGCGATCGAGCGGTTGATTTCGGGGTTGTCGCGGACGGCGCCGCCGCCGAAATCCGTCTCGATCGCCCCCGGCGCGAGCGCATTGACGCGGATGCGCCGGGGCCCGAGCTCCTGCGCGAGATAGCGCGTCACAACGTCGATCGCGCCCTTGAGCGCGCCGTAAACCGAGTATCCCGGATAGGAAAACCGCGAGAGGCCGGATGAAATGTTCAGGATCGCCCCGCCGTCATTCATCAGCGGCAGCAGTTTTTGGGTGAGGAAGAACACGCCCTTGAAATGAACATTTACGAGCGCGTCGAAATCAGCTTCGCTTGCGGTCGCGATTGCGGTGTTCGCGCCCATGCCCGCATTATTGACGAGATAATCAAGGCGCTTCGCGCCGAAATGCTCCGCCAGCAACGATTTCACGTTGCCTGCGAAGTCGTCGAACGTCGCGACGGCGCCCGTATCGAGGCGCAGCGCCGCCGCCTTCCGGCCGAGCGCCGACAACTCCCCGACGGCGTCATCCGCCGCGTCCTTCCGGTCGCGATAGGTGATGATGACATCAACGCCCTTGTCGGCGAGATGCGTCGCCATGTTTCGGCCGAGACCGCGGCTCGCGCCGGTGATGAGGGCGATGGGCATTGGCTTTCTCCCTTGTTCTAGGTTGACGAAGAAGACCGTTCGAGCCTTCGTGCGTTCTCCGCGCGCAAGAGGTCTGTGACCCGCCGCCGCGCTTCCGGCAATTCCTGGTTGGCGAGGTGAAGGATGCGTGTTTCGATGAAGTGGCCGGTGGTCTTCAGCCCATCGAGCGCATCTGCGAGGCTCGCTTCAGCGGAAGCCTCGCGCAGGAACGCCGGCAGCGGCAACATGCGGTCCTTATAGGGTTCGCCCGCCTCGCGTGAGACCGCTGACGCCGATTTCGGCGAGACATAGATGAGGTCTTCTTTGGCGCCCGTCGCCGCGCAGCGATCGAGCGTCAGCCCGAATCCAAGCTCGGCGAGAAGGCCCAACTCCCAGCGCGCCATCAGCGCAGGCCAGATGTCGATGTCGCCCAAATGATCGAGGAGGATGCGCATCGTATGATAGGCGCGAGGATGCGCCTCGCGTTCAGGGAGCGTCGCCGCGGCGATCGCGCTGGCGGCGGTCAGTCCCGCAAGCGAAAGGCGATCCTGCATCAGCTCGCCCGCGCGCGCATGCGTCAGTTCGAGCGTGAAGAAGCCGAGGCT
>JBMOOR010000152.1:0-1686 GCA_049324555.1 Pseudomonadota bacterium
TACTCTCCGAACTCCACTCCGCCCCCGCGCGGCAGAAAAACCGCCATTCCGTCCTCGGCGATTCGAACCCTGGACGGACGAACTTCCGCAACGCCGCGCATGAAGATGCGCTTGGCGATCGCATTGTCGGGCGCCGGCGTCAGATGCGAAAGAAAGAGCCACTCGGCCTCCGCTTCATTGGCGGCGCGCGCCGCCTCCTCGGGACTGGTGTGATAGCTCGGAATGTCGCTGAGAATCTTTTCAAGGCGCTTGTTGCCGGCTTCGTTCGCCGCATACGCCATTTTCGCGACCATGTGATTGGCTTGCGCTTCGTGAATGAGGACATCGGCGCCGTGCGCAGCGTCAATCACGGCATCCGAATAAACGGTGTCGCCAGAAATGACGACGCTCCGCCCTTCGTAATCGAAACGGTAGCCGACCGCGGGCTTGATCGGATCGTGCTTCACCGGAAACGCCGTGACTTTGAGGCCATCCGACTCGAAGACGATCTGCGATGCATCGCCATTAAAGGTCTCTGCGACAAGGCCCGCAGTCAGCGGATCTGCGATCGCATCCCCATGGTGCGCGTTGCGGTACTGGTGATCGAGCGCGAATTCTTCATTCAGCCCGCTGACGATTTTCTCAACGCCCGCCGGACCATAGACCTTGAGTTGCGTCAAACGCCCCGCGACCCACGAGCCGAGATCGGCTTCGCCGATATCCCCGATATGATCGGAATGAAGATGCGTCAGGAAAACTCCGGCGAGACGCTCGCCAGGAATTCCAGCGCCCTGCACGATCTCCCAGCTTCCGGTGCCGGAATCGACAAGAAAATACCGCCCGCCGGCGAACACCGCGGTGCAGTTCTGCGCCCGCCTCCCTGAAGGCAGCGGCGAGCCCGTGCCGCAGAAGAACACGTTGAGTCCGTTGCTTTCCCAGAGCGGCGCCGAGCGTGGCGAAAATGCTTTCGCAAGGGCGGATTCGAACAACCTGTCCTGCACGGCGGGAATACGCATCCCAACCGCCGCAATTCCAAGAACCGCCAGCGCTGTCGCCGCAATGAAGACCGCCGCTCTGCCCATGTCGCCCTCCCTCTTTCTTGCAACTATGAGCGAAGAACGGCGCCGGCTTCAATCGCCTTGCGCAGCACGCAGCGACCATCGCGCATGGCGCACTTTATCTCGCCAGCTTCGCCGCAAGCTCCTTCACGAGACGGACGACCACGCGCGCGGTCGCAAGGCCCGTATCGCGTTCGGGATTGAGTTCGACGATATCGGCGCCGGCGAGGGGCCCTTTGATGCGCCGTACCATCGAAAGTATATCAAGCGTCGAGAGTCCGCCGGGTTCCGGATGCGAGACGCCGGGCGCGAACGCGGGGTCAAATCCATCGAGATCGATCGACAGGTAAAGCGGACCTGCAAAAATTTCGGCCGGAATTTCGCCAACTTCATCGGCGCGCAGGATCATCACGCCGAACTTTGTCGCCTGTTCCTTCTGATGCGTGTCCCAGCAGCGGACGCCCACGACGACATGCTTCGCAATCAGCCCATCCTCATGCGCCCGCGCGAACGGGCAGGCGTGACTGTAGCGGTCACCCTCGAAACTGTCATGGAGATCGGGATGCGCGTCGATGTGGAGGAGATTGACAGGCCCATGTCTCGCACGGATCGCTTTCAGGATCGGATAGGTGATGGAGTGATCGCCTCC
>JBMOOR010000153.1:0-15045 GCA_049324555.1 Pseudomonadota bacterium
GGAAATGCGTTAAACGAGGCGGAATTCTGCCCTGCGCTGCCCTGTCCGCTAAAACTGAATGTGGTGACGACTGCGGCTTGCGCGACCCCAACCAGCGCCAATGCGCCAACTGTCGCGGCGATCAATGAACGGATTGACATCCCCAACCCTCTCCCCTGTGAACGGCGCAGGATAACACGCCTACGGAAATTTCCGACACCTTTATTTGATCGGAACGGCCGGCGTCGAGCGCCCGTCGTCATGCCGCCGAGCATTTCCTCGACATTTCGCCTAAATAGGGATCGTCAGGGCCGAGATTCGCCTTGAGGATGCGGAGCCCCTCTGCGCAATGGCGCGTCGCCTCCTCGCGCTTTCCCGCTTTCGCGAGCACGATGCCGCGATAGACATCGAGATCGCCGAAATCAAAGCCGCCCGGCTCGAAATTTTTTGCGTAGATCGCGGCGGCCCTGTCGATCGCCGCCGCTGCGGCGTCGGCGCGGCCTGTGTCGGCGTAGGCGACCGCGAGATAAACAAGCGTGTAGCCAAGATCGTAATAAGCGGGCCCATAGGCGGCTTCGAAGCCGGCGGCTGCGGCTTCAAGGGCAGGCACGGCAAGGTCGAGGCGCTGCGCCTCGATCAGTATCGTCCCGTAGAACTTTCTGGCGTTCGCAAGATCCGGATGTTCCGGTTCAAGCACGGTCTCATAAACGTCGAGCGCCTTCTTCATGGTGGCGATCGACGGATCGAACTTTTTGGCCTGAAAATCCGCATACGCGATATTTTGCGTCGCCTTCGCGGTCAGAAGATGACCGTCGCCGTAGATAGTGCGGAATGCCGACTCTGCGCGATTGAGATCGGCAATCCCGGCGGCGAAGTCATTCTGTGCGACCAGCATCAGGCCGCGATTGGTGGCGATCCGCGCCGCGGCGATGACGGAGTCCGGACGAACCGGGTCGACAAGCTGAAGCGCCTCGGAATAAAGCCGCGCCGCGTCGTCGGGCTTTCCGGATAGATAGGCGAAGAGGGCGCGGTTTTCGGCGATCCGCATCCGGAAGTCGCGGGCCTTGTCGCCGTTGATCGCGCCGGCCGCGGCCGCATCGGTGATTTCTTTTTCAATCCGGTCGAGGCGGGCTCCCGCGGCATCGAGCCTTCGCCGCTTCAAATCTATGGATGCGAGTTGAGCCTCGCTCGACAGGCGGTCAGCCGCAGACGCAGATGGAATCGCCGCGGCGCGGGTGAGGAGCCGCTCAGCCTCATCAATGTCGCCGAGGTTCTGATAAACGCCGCCGAGCGCTTCATACAGTTTGGCCTGGGTCTCAGGCTGGCTTCTTAAGTCGGTTTCAATTTGCTTTGCGCCACGCTCAAGAATCGTCAGCGCCGTGATGGTTTTTGGATTTTCCGTCGCCGGATTGGCGAGCTTGTAGATCGAGACGAGATAGTCGAGCGCGGCGTTCGCCGTGTCGCGCTGCTTTTCTGCGTTGGCGCGTTCGCTCTCCGCGATCGCGCGCTCACTGTCAGCGATACCGCGCTGAAGTTGCGCCTCGTTGCGCTGGACCCAGGCGAAACCGGCGAGCGCGACCATCGAGACCGCGACGGAGCTTACTGCGCCGAGAGCGATGCGCATTCTGCGGACGCGCCGCTGCGCGTCGCGGCGGACAAGCGCATCAAGCCCGACGCCAAGCATCGCCGCAGCGATTTTCAGCATCGCCGCCCGGGGACCATCGCCAGCGGGACGCGCGTCGGCCGCGAGCGGGGCCTCGATGGCGGTCTCGTTTGGCTCGCCGTCGATCGATGTCTCAAACATCAACGCCGGCGGAAAGCATTCCTCCGCTTCGCGTCCGGCGATCAGAGAAGCCTGCGGCTCACCGGCGATGATATAGGGGAGGATGTTGTTGGGGTCCCGCCGCTTCCTGAAATAGGCGATTTCCTTGTTGACCCAGCGGCTCCTCGCGGAATTGGGCGAACAGATGACGATAAGAAATTCGGATTCATCAAGCGCCGTCTCGATCAGCGCGCGAAGGCTTCCGCCGGCCGGTTCTTCCTCGCGGTCCTTGAATATCGGCGCGAGGCGCGACGGCGCCGGGCCGCGCGGCGTCAGCTGACCAGCGAGGTCTTTTGGCGTACGGAAGGTCTCAAGGCCGTAATGGAGCCGTTCGCTGGCGCGGCGGTCGCCCCAGCTGTAGCTTATGAACGCCTTGTAGCGATAAGGGTCGCCCATTTTCGCCCCAGCCTTCGCCGCCCGCTAACGCGCACAGTCGCAAATGCGTGATTTTACCCCGTCTCCATCGATTGCGCCACCGCCTCTTGCGTGCCGCCGCGCCGCTCATTGACGGCTCCGGTTTTCCGATATCTACTTTCTTCGCCGGGCGCTGAGTGGGAGACGCGCCGCGGTTTCGACCTTTATCGTGTGTGTTGTCGGAAGCGCTGCCGCCCGGGCTTCTTGGGGAAATGACACATGAACAAGACCGTCCTTGCGGCGACGTGCCTCGCGGCGATGTCGCTCGCCGCGCCCGCGAGCGCCCAATCTCTCAGCGATGCGATCAATGCGGCGTTAGCGCCGGATGCGAGCGGTCAGAATTGCGCGGCGCTCGGGACCGGCGTCGGTCGTGTCACTGACGTTTGGCAGTGGATCGACAACTCGCCGCTTCCCGACACGATCGAGGTCACTAACGGCGACACAGGCGGCATTGCGATCGCGTCGCCGCCGCTTGACGTTCCAGACGGCGCCGGCAGGCTATTTTCAGTTCGGCGAAGCACGCCGGTGACGCTCGACCCCGCCGTCGCGGCGGCGATGACCGAGGAGGAGTTTTTCGCGTTCTTTAGGCAAACCGGCGTTCAGCGGGTGGCGATCAGCCGCTTTGCTTCCGGCGCGTTCGGCACGGGTCTGTCTGGAGTGTGCGGGACGGTTGTCGAAGCGCGCACCAACTCAAACGGCAATAACGCCGGCGCGACCGGTTTTAGCGGCGGATCGAGCAGCGCATCGGGTCGCAGCGTTTCGAGCCTGTCTTCCGCACGCGAGCAGTCATCGAAAGCGAAAAAGCGCAAACGCAAGCGGGAAGATCGCAACAGCTCTCACGACGACGATTACATTCGCCTCGCCAGCGCGGAAGGCGGCGTCGCCATGATCGCGGATGCAGCCGGCGTTGGACCGTTCGGCGTGCAGACCTTCATCGATCTGCGCGGCGGGTACACGGACATTGACCGTGATGCGACTGCGCTAGAAGGCGGCTTCGAGGGACACTCGGTTTTTGGACAAGGATCGATTACGGCGGTGCTGTCTGAGAATTTCGCCGCGGCTGGTTCGTTCGCCTATCAGCGGTCTAGGGGCGAATTCGACATCGCGAACGCGAGTGGCGGCGCCAATGACTTTACCGAGAACAGCTACACAGGGAGCGTATTTCTGATCGCGTCATTTCCGTTCTCAACTTTGGCGAACGGCGCGCCTCTCTCCCTCGATTTCGCAGCGGGAGGATTTTACGGCGGAGGCGACGGCGAGACCGAGCGCACCTTTATGACCATGCGGCAGGCGACTTACGCCGTGGAGGTGATCGGCGGAGCGCCTGGCGCGCCCGTGCCTTTCGTCCGTCAGCAGTTGATCTCCGACGATCTTTCGGGAGCCTACGACACGCGCAATTACGGTTTTTCCGCCGCGGCGTCGGTGAGCATTCCCTTCGGCGGTTTCGTCGCGACGCCCGGCGTCGAGTTCACCTATTTCAACTTCCGGCAGGACGCCTATGACGAGTCCGCGACCGACCAGTTCAACAACGGTCTCGCGCTGTCGTACGACAAATTCAGGGACAAATGGACGGAGACGCGCCTCGGCGGGGCGCTTTCCCGCGACTTCGACGGCTTCCGGCTCGAAGGCTACGGCGATCTCGTGCTGACCGGCGGCTCCGCGACGCCGACGAGGACCGCGACCTTCGTCGAGGATTTGCGCCCCGATCCTTATGTCCTCACCTATCGCGTCGATAATCTCGACAATGCGTTCGGCGTCTTCGGCCTCGTCGCGGCGATCGGAATCGGCGAGGGCGTCGAGGCGTTCATCGGCGGCGAGACGACGGCCGCACACGATTATCTCCGCACTCGGACGGTTTACGCGGGCGTGAGGTTCACGCCGTAGTCCTTCGCACAAACGGCGCCCGCGCGGATATCCTTCGTGACGCGGCCCAAGAGGGCCGTTCCTCAGTATGAAGAGCTCCTTATGAAATATGGAAAACTTGATCCTGAAGAGCCGGAGCGAAGCGGAAGCGTTACGAAGGATGGGCCACGAGTGCCGAGCATCGCAAAGATCCCCTAAGGATCAGCACGCCACGCCGTTCGCCGCCGCGAGCGTCTCCAGCGTTTCGGCGTCGCGCGCGAAGAGGCTGTATTCGGAAAGCGTGGACGCCGACTTCAGCGCGCACGCGTCGGCGAGGCGCGCCTTCAGCGCGGCGCCGTCGCCCGCCGTTCTGAGGCTCCGCGCGCTGGCGATCGACGTCCACAGGAGGTCGCGCGCGACAAGGCTCGCCGACGGTTCGGACTTCAGGAACTCTTTTTGCAGCACGATCGAGCGATCGAAATTCGCCCGCGCCTCCTCGAAGTTCCTTTCGGCCGTCGCGAGGTCGCCGCGCTCGTCGGCGATAGCGGCGCTCAGGATGTTCCGGAGAGCCGATGCGCTGTCCTCGGCCGTCGCAATGCGCGCCGCCGCCCCGTCTAGAAGTGCGTGCGCCGCTTTCGCATCGCCCCTTAATCGCAACGTGCGGGCCAGCGAGACCTGCGCGATGACGCTGAGGCGCGCCGCGACGACGTCCGCCTTGTTCGCCGTCACCGCTTCGATATCGGCGAGCGCCGCGCGCGCCGATTTTTCCGCCGCCGCAAGCGCGGCCGTCTTGCCCGCGTCGTCCTCATAAAGCCTTAGCGCGTTATCGGCGCGTGCGAGATAAAGCCGGGCGCGCGCCAGGCGCCATTCGCGAAACGTGCCGTCGAACTCGACAAGGCGCGACAACAAATCTTCCGCCGCGCGAAAAGTGAGGGCGGCG
The DNA here is from genome assembly GCA_049324555.1 of Pseudomonadota bacterium. Lineage (GTDB taxonomy): Bacteria > Pseudomonadota > Alphaproteobacteria > Caulobacterales > Parvularculaceae > Amphiplicatus. The sequence continues at coordinate 4,998 of JBMOOR010000153.1, forward strand.
CGCGCCCGCTCGCCGCCGAACGCCGCGATCTCCCCGGTCGTCGTCAACAGGTCGCCGCGCAACAGGAGCGCGCGCCGATCGTTTCCATCTTCCGCGAGAAACGCCTTCAGGAGCGCGTCGGCGCGCTCAAGATCAGCGCTCGCTTCGGCGATTCTGCCGCCGAGGGCGAGCGCCTTGGCGCGCGTTTCGAGAAGCTTTGCGAGTTCTATTCGCGGCTGCCGCTTGTGGATTGTGTCGCCGTATCGCGCGATTTCCGCGTCGAGGACCTTGATTCCTTCCGCCAGCCGTCCGTTGTCGGCGTAGAGTTGCGCCAGGACGAGGCGCGCAAAGCCGCGCGCCGCGTTCGACTCATTCGCCGCTTGAATGTCCGCTTCGAGATTGGCGATCGCCGCGCCCGGCCGGTTCAACATCGCGAGCACGTTCGCTTCGTTCGCGGCGCAAGCAAGGACGCCGTTCGCTGCGAAAGCCTCTTCTTCGGGATCCAGCTCCCAAGTCGCCAGAAATTCCGCGCGGGCCTTCCGGCAACGCTCGAATTGGGCCTGTGCGCTCGTCAGCGCGCCTGAGTTTAACCACGCCCTGCCCATCGATTCCGCTACGTCGCCTTCAAGGCCCTCGGACGCGAACTCCAGGTTCGTTTCGCCGAAGAGCAGACCGTCGAACCATCGTTTGAGCGGATTTTCGACCGTCGTCTTAATGTCCGACAGCGCGTCGTCGGCGGCGAACGCGGAGACCAGCTGATCCTGGCGCCGGCCGACTTCACCGAATAGCTCGGCGAGCGACAGCTGAAACTCGACGCCGACGATCTGCGCGCGCGGATGGCGGCGGAGCGACTCCATGGCGCTGATGTTTTCAAGATCGGCCTCCGTGCCGGTCAGAAACTCATAAATCGTCTCGCGAGGCACTTGGGTCTCGTTTGCAAGTTCATTGGTGCGCTTCGCCGCGCCCGCGGCGATCTGGATCGCGTCCTCGAAATTCTTCAGACTCTGATTGCGCTGGCGCACCGCGATGACGCTCGACGCGACCGCGACCGCGGCCAGCGCCGCCATCGTCGATGCGACGCCGTAAGCGGCGCGCGCGCGCCGTCGCGCCGCTTCGAGCGCGCGCTGGCGCAAGGCGTCAAAATCGACGTCGAGAATGCTCGCGAGAACCTTGAGAACGCCGTCGTGCCATCCGTCGCCCGCAGGCTGCAGGTCGGCGGCGATCGCTTCATCGCCGTCTTCATGACGGAGAGCCGGCGGATAGGAGTTGACGATGACGCGGGTTTCATCCGTCCGCACTACGACGGGAAATATGCGTGCGGCCCGGCCCGACGCCTTGAAGTGCTCGACCTCCGCGTTCACCCATTTTGATCGCGCGCTGTCGGGCGAACAAAGGACGACAAGCGCCGATGAGCGGTTAAGCGCTTCTGTAAGCGCGGCGTTAAGGCTCTCGCCGGATTTGAAATCGGTGCGGTCGCGGCAGACCTTGCCGATCCGCTCGCCGATGACGCCGAACGCCGTTGTCTGTCCGCGGAGCGGGCGCGGTATCGAGTAGGATTCAAGCGCGTGCTGCAGCCGGCGCGCGACAGGCCTGTCGACGCTGTTGTAGCTGATGAAGGCGGCGTATCTCGTCCCGTCCAAGCGTCACCCCGTCGCCGGATCGCGCGCAAGACTAACCGTTTGGCGGTCAATGTCTATCGGCGCGAGCGACCACCCTCGCTCTGTCCGCCCGGTCGACGCCGCCCTACCGGCGAAGGCGAGCGGGTAGGCTTGGCCTTCATTCCGGCTGCAGATTAGTGTGCCGGCATGGAAACAACAATTCCAATCGCAGCTGCGATAAATGCTGCGCTGCTTGCAGCGGCCCTCGCCGCGCAATCCTTTCCGAAGCGGGCGCCGGCAGGACTTTTCGCGGCGGCGTTTCTCGCGACAGCCGCCGCCGCCGTCGCGCTTATCGCCATTGATCATGGCGGCTCTGGCGCATCGCCGACGGCTTTGTTTTTCGCCGAGGGCGCGTTGACCTTTGCGTCGGGACCATTGTTCCTGCTCTTCGCCGCTGCGAGCGTCGGCGCGCGCATCGACGCGAGAATCCCCGCCGCTGCGCTTGTCGTTGTCGCCGTTGCAGCAATGGCTTCGTCAAGCATTTATCCCCTTCAACTTGTAGCGGATCGGCTGGTGCTCGTTCAGATGGCTTTCACTGCAATGTCCGCCGTAATCGTGATGCGATCGGGCGCTGTCAGAGGAAAAGTCGCCCGAAGCCGCAATTCCGTGATCGCTGCGATTTTGGGCCTCGCAATTCTGCATGCAGCGCAGCTCATCAGGACCTTCTGGCCGGACGCCCCGCTTTTCCGGGACATCGTTCCTTATGTCGGGTCTGCGGCTCTGTTCGCGCTTTCGGCTGCCGTCTTTTTCGGCGGGCGGCTTGGATTTCTGGAAGCGCTGACCGAGCCGCCGCGCATCGCGACCGACGCCATGCGTTTGCTGGTCGCGCGCCTTGAGGCGGCGCTTTCGTGCGGTCTCCTCAAGAAAGCGGATCTGACCGTTCAGGAAGCGGCGGCGTCGGTTGGCGTTCCGGCGGAAATTTTGACCGAAGCCGTTCGTGCAGTGACAGGCGCCGGTTTTCCTGCACGCCTCCTGCGCCTTCGTGTGGAGGAAGCCCAGCGCCTTTTGGCCGATCCCGCTGAAGCGCGGACGTCGATGGAAGCGATCGGGCTCCTCGCGGGATTCGGATCGCGGTCGGCGTTCTATCAGGCGTTCGGCGAACAGGTCGGCATGTCGCCCGCCGCTTACCGCCGAAGCCTTGGCGAATAACCTGTCCAGAACACGAAAAACGGACAGGTTTGACGCAAAGCGCAACTTTCCAGACGGCGCGGGCCGGGGCAGGTCTTTGGGCGAGGGCGTTTATTTCCGGGAGCGATGATGAACTCGCGCAATGCAGCCGCCGTACTGGCGGGCTTTACTCTTGTCTCCACACCGGCGTCGGCGGATTGGCCTGCTTGCGGGCGCGTTGATTCCTTTCCGGCGCGGGAATGGAAGGCCGCTGACCCTTCTCGATACGGATGGGACGAAAGCAGGTTGGCTGCTGCAAAGACGATTTTTGAAGGCCAGGCGTCTGCAGCGGTCATGGTTGTTCATCGCGGCCGGCTCATCGCGGAATGGGGAGCAAATGGCGATAGATACACGGCGCAATCGGTCAGAAAGGGTCTTGTCTCGTCCCTTGTCGGACAGCTTGTCGCCAGTCGGAAACTCGACCTGGGCGCGACGCTCGAGGAGATGGGAATCGACGATGTCGAACCGCCGCTGACGGCCGGCGAGCGAAAGGCGACCTTGCGCGATCTTCTTCGCTCCAGGTCCGGCATCTTTCATTCGGCGCTCTATGAAGTCGGCGGCTGGACCCGCGACCGCAAGGCGCTCGCCGAAGAGGAGCGGGCGGCAGGCTACGATCTTTACCCGCCTGGCGCCTACTGGATTTACAACAACTGGGACTTCAACGCTGTCGGCACGATCGTTGAAAGAGCTGCCGGCGAAGAGATCGGCCCGCTGTTCGAGCGGCGGATCGCGAAGCCGACACGGATGCAGGATTTCAACGCCGCCGATGTTGAATACACGACTTCAGATCATCCGGCTGAAAAGAGGTTCGGAAACGTTTCGTCGCATCGCGCCTATGTGTTCAACATTTCAACGCGAGACCTCGCGCGATACGGGCTGCTTTACCTGAACTGCGGCAAATGGGGCGGCAAGGAGGTCGTGCCGAAATCATGGGTTCTGGAAAGCATCGTCGGACCCGACACGCGCGAAGGAAGGCTGGAGGGAAGGAAGAAGACGGGTTTTGGCGACTATGGCTATCTCTGGCAGATCGACCGGCCGGGCGCGCGCCGCTTTATCGGCCTGAAAACGCGCGAACCGAATTACATCGCCTCCGGCAACCGCGGACACCTGTTGATGGTCTTTCCCTATCTCGACCTTGTCATTGCGCATCAGGTCGCGACGGTCGGCGGCGTAAGCATGGAAGCGCAGATGAAGCGCGCGACGGAAGGGTCGCCGGAAGTCGCCGACGAACAGATAGAAAGACTGTTCGCGGCGATCATACTTGCGCATCCGGGTGGACAGACTGCGTTTGAGGAGTGAGGCGCACCCTCACTCCCAATAATATTTCACGCGTTTCTTCGCGCCGGTGACGACTTCGTCCATGGTCTTGGCGTCATAAAGGCGCCCGTTCAGCATCACCTCGCTGATCTTGTCGGTGTTGCGGATGTCCTCGAGCGGGTTGGCGTCGAGGATGACGAGGTCGGCGAGCTTTCCTTCCTCGAGCGTGCCGATGTCCTTGATGTAGCCGAGATGCGTCGCCGGCGTCACTGTCGCCGTCTTGAGGGCTTCGAGCGGGCTCATGCCGCCGCGCGCGAAGGACCAAATTTCCCAGTGCGAGCCGAGGCCTTCTTCCTGGCCGTGGGCGCCGATCGACACCATGACGCCGCGGTCAGAGAGCGCCTTCGCCTCGCGCGCATTGTACTGATCGACGAAATCCTCCTCCGGCGCCTTGGTGCGGCGAACAGAGTTCGGCTGCAGGATATGCGGCGGGACGTGCTTGGAAAGGATCGGATGCGTCCACACATCTGTCGCGTAGCGCCAGTAGGGATCGCCCGAAAGGCCGCCATAGGTGACGACGAGCGTCGGCGTGTAGGCGACTTTTGTCTGTGAAAAGAACAAGCGGACATCTTCGTATAGACGCGCTTGCGGGATGTTGTGTTCGAGCGAGGTGTTGCCGTCGGCGATGAGCGTCATGTCCTGTGTGAAGAGCGAGGCGCCCTCCGCGACGACGGTCATGTTCTCCGCTTTCGCCGCGGCGACGACTTGCTGGCGCTGATCGCGGCGCGGCTGATTGTAATTCTTGATCGATTTGGCGCCTTGCGCTTTGAGGCGGCGAATATGGGCAAGAGCGTCGTCATAAGACTCGATCTCTGCGAACGATCCGGGCGCCTTCGCGCCGTAGACAACATCGCCCGTCGAAAAGAGCCGCGAGGCGATGATCTTGCCCGTGCGCTGGAGTTCCGCAGCGGGGAATATTTCGGATGCGTTGTTCGAGGGGTCGTGGATCGTCGTCACGCCGAGCGCGAGATGCGCAATCGCCGACCAGTTTTGTTCGGGAATGATCTCGTCTTCGCCTTGCGCGCCATGCGCGTGCGCGTCGATGAAGCCGGGCGTGATCGTTTTGCCGGCGGCATCGACGATGCGCGCGCCCTTCGGGATCGAAACCCCGCTGCGCGGACCGATCGCGGCGATGCGGTTCCCTGAAACGACGATGACGCCATCGTCAATGACGCCGCCGTTTTCCCCGGCCATCGTGATGATCCGCGCGCCGACGAGAGCGACCGATCCTGACGGCTTGTCTGCGGGCGCAGTGACGGAAAGCGAAACGCCTTGCGCCGGAGCGGCGAATTTCTTCGTCTCCTTTTCGTCGGGAAGGGCGGGCGCTGTTGGGATCATGTCCTTGACGCTGGCGGAATAGAGCGTTGCTCCAAGCGTCCAGCTGACGGCGCCGGAGCCCGCCCAGCCGAGATAGGTCGAACCGCCCTCGCTCGCCTTGGCGACCGGCGTTGCGGAAGCGGACTTGCCGGCGGCGATTTCCTGCGGGCCGGGCGTAACCGGCATCACATAAGCGGTGAAATTCTCGCGGAAGGCGAGATGGCGGCCGTCAGGAGAAACCTGGAAGTCTGTAGCGAGTTCGCCGCTTGCGTGTGTGCGCTTCGCCTCGCCGTTGAGGTCGACGCTGATCAGCTTTTGCTGCCGATCCTCGACAACTGTCATGAAGATGCGGTCGTCGCCGGCGCCGAAATGCGGATTGCCGCCGCTGTCTGAGACTTTCGCCATCGCGCCGCCCGAAGACGGTATGCGATAGACGCCCGGCGCTTCGGCGTAGCGGTCGGAAAGAAGATAGCCGCTGGAGCTCTTCTCAAAGACAATCGTCCGCCCATCCGGCGAAAAGCGCGGACGGCGATAAATTCCGGGAGTCGAAGTGACCGCCGAGCCCGCGCCGCCGCTCACCGAGGTCACGCGAACGGCTCCAAGACCATCGTCCGTCCACGACACATAGACAATGCGCTTGCCGTCGCGTGAAAAGGACGGGAACAGTTCCATGCCTGCGCCAGATCCCGTAAGCCGCCTCGGCGCGCCGTTCGGCAGCGATTTCACGTAAAGCTTGCCGAGCGTTTCAAAGACGACGGTGCGCCCGTCCGGCGAAACGGCCGCAAAGCGCGGCAGGCTCGTCCTGACCTCATCCGGCGCGACTTCAACGGCGGGGCGCGGCGGATCGATGACGATGCGATCGTCGCTGACGCGAAATGGAATTTCCGATGCTGCACCGTTCGTCGTCGCGCGGCGGATTTTCCCGCCCGCCCAGAAGACGACCGAGCGCGAATCCGGCGTCCAGTCTATCATCGGATAGACGCCGTGAACCGCCCAGGCTTCCTGCATGTCGAGATCGAGCGCGTCATAGAGTTTCTTCTGCGCGCCGGTCTCAAGGTCTTGAATATAAAGCTTCGACTTGCCGCGCTCGCGTTTGACGAAGGCGAGCCATTTTCCGTCAGGCGACGGGGCGGGGCGAACGGCGCCGCCGGCGCCTCCTGCGATGCGCGTCGTCTCGCCGCTCGCGATGTCAAAGCGCTCGATCGCGAAGACTTCCCCGTTCGAATCCTGCGCGTATTCGAAAATCTCGCCCGGCGTCGTGTTGTGCGAATAGTAAAGCGAGTTTCCGCCCGGGGCGAAGACGGGCTCGCCGAGTTCTTTCTGGTAGGTTTCGCTTGGGCGTTCGACGAGCTTGACGCCCTCGCCGCCGCCCAAATGATACATCCATATCTCGCCTGTGCCGAGCGAGCGCGTCGTCGTGAAATGCTTGCGGCCGATGAGATATTGTCCATCGGCGCTCCAGTCCGGCGCGGTGACGAGACGGAAGGTTTCTTTCGTCACCTGCCGCTTGTCCGTACCGTCGCGATTCATGATCCAGAGATTATCGCCGCCTCCGCGGTCTGACGTGAACGCGATCTTCGATCCATCCGGCGAAAATCGCGGCTGCATTTCGAAGGGAATGCCTTCGGCGATTCTCGTCGCCGCGCCGCCCGCGATCGGCATCGTGTAAATGTCGCCGATAAGATCGAACGCGATCGTCTTCCCGTCCGGGCTGACATCGATATTCATCCAGGTGCCTTCATCGACATCGATCGAAATCTTGCGCGTCTCCATCGGAGGCGCTGCGACATCCCATTTCTTCTCGTCTTTCTTTTCCGCCTCTTCAGCGAGTGCAGGCGCAATGAGAGCCGCGACGGCGGCGCTGGCGAACAGGATACGCTTCATGGTCTGAACCCCTCGATAATTGCTGTGATGATAGGCGCCGCCGATGTATGGGCAAAGCGCCGCCCCTGTTGATTGACTTCATTTTCCCCGCGGCATACGCCTCGGCCCCTTTTGCGATTGGACTGACGGCTGTGGAAACGGCGGTTGCGACGAACGGAGCTTTAAGAGCGGCGTGGCGAAGCGAATTCGCCGCGCTCCTTTCGCTCGGGCTCCCGATGGCCGCGACGCAGCTTGTCCAGTTTTCGGTGATGACGGTCGACGTCTTGATGATCGGGCGATTGGGTCCTGAGCCGCTCGCCGCTTCATCTCTCGGTCTTGTGATTTTTTTCGCCGCATGGCTCATCGGTTTCGGTCCAGCGATGGCGGTCTCGCCGCTCGTCTCGCAGGCGCTCGGCGCCAATCCCGACGATCACGACGACGTTCGTATCTCGGTCAGGATGTCGCTATGGGCGATCGCATTTCTTGCGCCAGCGATGTGGCTCGGATTCCTGTTCGCGAGCGACATCGCGCGCGCACTCGGCCAGCCCGAGACTCTTGCGGCGATGGCGGGGCCCTATGTCATAGCGCTCGCGCCCGGATGGGCGTTTGCGATGGGTGTCATCATCCTGCGCAATTTTCTCGCGGCGATCGGCGAGACGCGCGCGCCGCTCGTGATTGTTCTTGGCGCGACGGCGATGAACGCATTCCTCAACTGGCTGCTGATCTACGGGAACTGGGGATTTCCGAGACTTGAGCTCGTCGGCGCCGGCGTCGCGTCATCGATCGTCAACGCCGGCGGGTTCCTGGCGCTCGTATTCTTCATCCGTGCGGACAGACGTTCGAGGAGATTTCATCTCTTCCGTGATTTTCTGACGCCGCACTGGCCGCGATTTAGGGAGGTCGTCCGGCTCGGCTGGCCGATCGGCGTTGCAATTGCGTTCGAAGGGATGCTGTTCAACGCCTGCGTCTTTCTGATGGGACGCATCGGCGTCAACGAAGTCGCTGCGTATCAGGTCGCGCTCAATGTCGCCTCGATCGCTTTCATGGCGCCCCTCGGGTTTTCGATGGCTGGCAGCGTTCGGGTCGGGCTCGCGGCGGGAGCCGGGGACAGGGTGCGTGTCCGGCGGGCTGCATTCTTGACGATCGCACTCTCGATCGCGGCGATCATGTGCGTCGCCATTCCGGTCATGATCGCGCCGCACGTCGCCGCCGGCCTTTATCTCAACCGCGCCGATCCGGCGAACGCCGTCGTCGTCGCGCTCGTCGCGAAGTTCTTGATCATCGCCGCCGCCTTCATGCTGTTCGACGCAACGCAAGTCGCCTCGGCGCAGGCGCTTCGCGGTCTTAAAGATGTCCGTGCGCCGATGGTCATCACCGGGATCGCCTATTGGGTCGTCGGCTTCCCGGTCGCCGCCTGGCTTGGACTCGGCACGGAAATCGGCGCCGTCGGCGTCTGGTGGGGGCTCCTCTTGGCGCTTTTCACGGCGGCGACCCTGCTCGCCTCGCGGCTCTATCTGTTGACGCGCTGATTCCAGTTCCGCCGGGGAAGGGGGAATCAAGCTCCGTTAACCTCTTGTCAGCCTTAACGCGCGATGAATTCCGGTTGAGGGTTACAGGATTTCAACGGATGGCGAACCCCGCCTCAAAAGCGCAGGCCGAGCCGCTCGCATGGCGCGACAGGCTCGCCTTTGAAAGCCGGCGATTCAACGCTTGGTGGGAAGGCTTCGCCTTTGACGCGGAAAAAGAGCGCGCGGCGATCGCAGCGACGTTCGAATGCGCGCATGATCCTTCCGGCCCCTATGATCAGGCGATCGCAACGGCGATCTGGGGGGAGGGGCGGCTCGATCCTGGCGACGCCGCATGGACGATGCGCCATGCGCGCACGCTTGGCGTCGCCCTTAAAGCCGGGATCGTCGTTCTCGGCGCCGGGCTCGGCGGGCCGGTCAGGGATCTGAAGAACGGAACGCGCTGGAAACTTTCCGGCTATGCGCGGATCAAGGATCGAATCAAAGGCCTCGATATTATCCCCTATGAGGCCGCGCTGTCGCGCATCAATCGCTCGTCAGCGGACGGGGGCCTTTGCTTTTTTGAGCTTCATCGCGATGCCGATCCGGCGATGATCGCGCTCTTCGCCGCCGAACTCGTCAAACCGAATGCGCCGTTCGCTTTCGTCGATTTCACGGTTGCGCGAAAAGGCGCGCGTCTCAAATCCTGCTTTGAAGGCCCATGGAGCGGCTCGCCGCGCCAATCAGATCAGCTGGCGGAGCTTCTCGAAAAATCCGGGTTTCGCGTCGCCGACAGCGTCGATGAAACGCGCGCTTTTCTTCCGCTTGTTTCGCGCGGCTGGTCGCGCTGGCGGCGCGCCTATGCGCAAGCGGTTGAGATCTCGGACAGGCGCGGGCGCGCAGACTTCGTGCGCCTCCTTGCCCAGTATGCGCATCTCTGGGCCGAACGGTTCGACGCGATCAAGGCGGGGCAGTTGCAGGTGACAAGGATATTGGCTCGGCGGAAAGGGTAGCGCACATCACCGCCGATATCTCCACCAATCGTCAATCCGTGCAAAGATGATATAGAGCGTCGCGAGAACAATCACGACGAGCAGCGCGAACTGAAGCTGCGCGTCGACCGCGTTCTTTTCTCGCGCGGAAGGCCGCTCGGGGCCCATTTCGATCGTTTGAATGGTTTCCCCGCCCGGGGTCGCGGCTTCCGGCGCCGCTCCGCCGTCAGGGGCGGCCGTCGTTTCGCCG
>JBMOOR010000154.1:0-1676 GCA_049324555.1 Pseudomonadota bacterium
GGCTACAGCTTGCAGATCTATTTCGACTTCTCCGGCTATTCCGATATGGCGATCGGATTGGGGCTCTTCTTCGGCGTCCGCCTTCCTGTCAATTTCAATTCGCCCTATCGCGCGAAATCGATCATCGAGTTCTGGCGCCGCTGGCACATGACGCTTTCCGCATTCCTCCGCGACTATGTCTATATCCCGCTCGGCGGGAGCAAGTGCGGCTCGTCCTTCCGCCTCAGGAACATTTTCCTAACCATGCTGATCGGCGGCGTCTGGCATGGCGCGGCCTGGACCTTCGTCATCTGGGGCGCGATTCACGCCTCTCTCATCACTCTTAATCACGCCGCCAGGCTCTTCCTCCCTCAGCTCGACCGCATGACCGGCGCCGTCGCGAACGGCGTGAAACGCGCTGCCCTCCTCTCCGCCGTCATGCTCGCCTGGGTCTATTTCAGGGCGGACGGGATTGGCGCTGCGCACGTCGTCCTCGCCGGCCTCTTTACCCCAATCGACGCTTACACGCCCGACCCGATGATCCTTGCCCTGATGACGTTTGCAGCGGCGCTTGCGCTCTTTGCGCCGAACAGTCTCGAAGTCACGGGCTATACAGAGGCCATCGATAAACCCTTGCCGCAACCGGCGGCGCGAGACGTTCGCCTCCTCCGCCTGACGCCGATGGCCGCTGCAGCGACCGCAATTATGCTGGCGGGCGGTCTCGCCGTCGCGTGGCGGCCCGCCGTTTTCATCTATTTCAACTTCTGAGGCGGCGATGGAACGACAGCTCTCGCCTGCCGGATTTCTGTTCACCGCCTTCGTCTTTACGCTGACATTGCTCGGCGTCAGCGTCGTCGCCCCGCAAGACCCCTATTACCGCTGGCAGGAGCATAATTCCGGCACGACGCGCAAGGCCGACTGGATTTACGAGCGCCTCCATTTCGATGCGGAGCCGATCGACGTCGCGCTCATCGGCACCTCACGCATGGGCAGCGGGCTCTCGGGCCCCGATATCGAAGCCGCCTATTGCAAAGCGACAGGCCGGCGCATTCGCGTTGCAAATCTCTCCATTCCGGAAACGGGGCGCAACATGCATTACGTCATCGCCAAGGAGGCGATGCGCGCGAAGAGGCCTGCGCTCACCATCATCGAACTCAACGAGATCGAAACGCGAAAACCGCATAACGGATTCGTCGTGCTCGCCGACGCTGAAGACGTGCTGACGGCGCCCATGCTCGTCAATCTCAATTACTTCTCCGACCTCGCGCGCCTTCCCGGGCGCCAGGCGCTCTTGTGGTTTGGAACGCTGACGGGCCGCGCCGCCGTGCGGGCGAAATTCGATCCCGCATTGTATGAGGGACACGATCTCGACCGCTCGCGCGCCTTGCGGCTCACGGACGGGCGTGTCGTTTCACGATTCGAAACAGCGGATGAAGCCGAACTTGACGACGCTTTCGAGCGGCGCGCCGCCAAAGCATCGCGCCTCAGTCTTCCCGCGGCGCTCCGCGCGCTTGAATACCGCTTTTCCCGCAACTATCTCAAAAAGATCGAAGCGCTGGCGGAGGCTGCCGGGCGCGATGTCGCTTACGTCTATCTCCCCGCCTGGCGCGCGCCGGAAATGCCCGAGCAAATCCTCACCGATCTTCAGATCGAAAAGCCGGTCATCGATCTTGGCGGCGCCATCGCGACAGATCCCG
>JBMOOR010000155.1:0-14959 GCA_049324555.1 Pseudomonadota bacterium
CGCAGCCTCGTCCGCGTTCCCCTCCGCGAAGGCCGCACGCTGCATCATGACGCGGCGGGTCGCTGGGGCGCGGGCAAGGTTCTCTTGCGCGCGGCGGCGCCTGGAACCGGCATCATCGCCGGCGGTCCGATGCGCGCCGTTTTCGAAACGCTCGGCGTTCAGGATGTCGTTGCGAAATCGCTCGGCTCGTCGAACCCCTACAACATGGTGCGCGCAACGATCGCGGCCCTCCAGGCGCAGACGAACCCACGCGCAATCGCAGCCAAGCGCGGCAAGAAAGTCTCTGAAATTCTCGCGGGCCGCACTGGCGGCGGCGAGCAGTCGGGCGCGGACGCCGCGTGAGGATCTGAGGAACTGAACGATGCCGAAAAAAGCAGCTAAGACCGTGAAGGTCCGTCAGACGGGAAGTCCGGCGCGGCGCCCCAAGGAGCAGCGCGCGACGCTCGTCGGCCTCAAGCTCAACAAAATCGGACGCGAAAGCGTGCTTGAGGATACCCCGTCCGTGCGCGGAATGATTGCCAAGGTCTCGCACCTCGTCGAAGTGGTCGAGTAGGGACATTCAGTGGGCGAGGCGCTGCGGAGCGGGAGCGTTCCGGAGCGTCGCAAGTCCGAAGGAGACGACATGAAACTCAACGAAATTTCCGACAACAAGGGCGCGCGCTACAAGTTCAAGCGCGTCGGGCGCGGCATCGGTTCGGGCAAAGGCAAGACGGCGGGACGCGGCGTCAAGGGCCAGCTTGCGCGTTCCGGCGTCAAGGGCATCCGCCAATTCGAAGGCGGCCAGATGCCTCTTTACATGCGCATGCCGAAACGCGGCTTCAACAAGCCCAATCGCGCGAAATACGCCGAGGTCAATGTCGGCCGCATTCAGGCGGCGATTGACGCAGGCAAGCTCGACGCCAAGTCGAAAATCGATGCGGCGGCGCTGATCGCGGCCGGGGTCTTGCGCCGGGCGCAAGATGGTGTGCGCCTTCTTGGCGTCGGCGGAATAAAGTCGAAGGTTGATATCGAAGTCGCTTACGCTTCGGCGGGGGCCCGTCAGGCGGTCGAAAAAGCCGGGGGCAGCGTCACGGCGACGGAAGTGCGCGCCGAAGCGGCGCCGGCGGAAGAAAAGAAGCCTTCCGCCAAGAAGCCGGCCAAGAAAGGCAAGGAAGAATAGCGGGGGCCTGTTGCGCATGCCGGTATGGCGCGCCATATCGCCTGACACGGCGCGCGTAATACGGCTTCCGGTTTTTTGCGGCTGCGCCGGAACTGAAGAACAACCGGAGTTTCGGCGACTTGTCCCTTGCGAAAACCAGAAACCCCGAAATTGCGTGTGTGGACACAGGCGTCTGCAGTGCGCCGTTGCGTTTTGACACCTCGATAAGCTTTGCGGCGCCCATGGGCGCACAAGCTGGGCAGAATGGTCCCCTATGACATCGGCAGCGGAACAGTTTGCGTCGAATATCAACCTGTCTTCGTTCGCGAAGGCGGAGGAACTCAAAAAGCGCCTCCTCTTCACGCTTGGCGCGCTGATCGTCTACCGGCTCGGCACTTACATCCCTCTGCCTGGCATTAATCCTGAGGCGTTTTCGCAGCAGTTCCAATCGCAGACAGGCGGCCTCCTCGGCACGCTCAACATCTTCGCCGGCGGCGCCGTCGAGCGCATGGCGATCTTCGCGCTCAACATCATGCCCTACATTTCGGCGTCGATCATCGTGCAGCTGATGACGTCCGTCATTCCAACTCTTGAAAAACTTAAGAAGGAAGGCGAGCAGGGCCGCCGCCAGATCAACCAATACACACGCTACCTGACCGTCTTCCTCGCGACGCTCCAGGGCTATTTCATTGCAGTCAACCTGCAGAATTCGGCCGGCGGCGTGCCGATCGTGACCGAGCCCGGGCCATTCTTCCTGATCACGGCCGTCGTCACGCTTGTCGGCGGCGTCATGTTCCTCCTGTGGCTCGGCGAGCAGATCACGGCGCGCGGCATCGGCAATGGCACCTCACTTATCATTTTCGCCGGGATTGTCGCAGAGTTGCCGCGCGCGGCCGCGGGCCTCCTCGCACTCGGCCGCGGCACGGCGGGAGCACAGTCGCTGCCCGTAGGCATCGTCATCCTCGTTATCGTGATGGCTTTCGCGCTCATCACATTCGTCGTCTTCATGGAGCGCTCGCAGCGGCGCATCGTCGTTCAGTATCCGCGCCGCCAGGTCGGCATGCGGATGACGCAGGGCGAAAAATCGCATCTTCCGCTGAAACTCAACACCGCCGGCGTCATTCCGCCGATCTTCGCGTCATCGCTGCTGCTCCTCCCCGCAACGGCGGCGGGCGCGATCGGGCAGGATTCGCCCGAGTGGCTGCAGAATCTGCAGCTATGGTTTGCGCCCGGCCGACCGCTTTACATGGCGCTTTATGCGGCCGGCATTCTTGGCTTCACCTTTGTCTACACTTCTGTCGTCTTCAACACGCAGGATGTCGCCGACAATCTGAAGAAGTATGGCGGCTTCATTCAGGGCTATCGCCCCGGCGCGCGCACAGCCGAGCACCTCGATTACATCCTGACGCGCCTTACCTTGATCGGCGGCCTTTATCTCACCTTTGTCTGCCTTATGCCGGAGTTCCTGCGGGCGGCTTACCCGTCGATCCCCGTCTATCTTGGAGGCACGTCGCTCCTCATCGTCGTTTCGGTGACGCTCGACACGGTCGGACAGATTCAGGGACACCTGCTTGCCCAGCAATATGAGAGCCTGATCAAGAAATCGAAGCTCCGGGGCGGCAAGAAATGATCTTGATACTTCTCGGGCCGCCGGGGGCGGGCAAGGGAACACAGGCCGAGCGCATTGTTGCGATGCGAAAGATTCCGCAATTATCGACCGGCGACATGTTGCGCGCTGCGATCGCCTCGGGGTCGGCGCTTGGTAAAAAGGTGCAGGGGATCATGGATCGGGGCGACCTCGTCTCGGACCAGATCATAGAAGAAATCATCACGGCCCGCATTAAGGAGCCCGACTGCCGGCGCGGGTTTATCCTCGACGGCGCGGTCCGGACGGTCGGGCAGGCGAAAATGATCGACCGGGCGCTTAAGAAGCAAAAGCGTGCGCTCGACGTCGTAATAGAGCTCGTCGTTGACGAGCAGGAGTTGGTCAACCGCCTTAACCGCCGGATCGCCGAGGCAAAGGCGGCGGGAAAACCAGTCCGGCCGGACGATAACGAAGAGACTTTTCGCAAGCGCCAAGCGGTCTACCGGGAACAGACGGCGCCGCTCATTCCCTATTACGAAAAACAGGGAAAGCTGCGGAAAGTTGACGGAATGGGGACTGTGGCGGCGGTCGCCTCGGCGATCGACGCAATTCTTGACGAATTTGCCGCGGATTAGGGCCGAAAGTCCGCGGGAATGGTGTTGACGGCGGGGGCGGCGCGGATATATCTACGCGCCTCCGCCAGACAGGCGATCGGCTCGAAACGCCTTGCCGGGACCACCGGTAAGGGCGTTCGGGCCTTGTGTTGTAGGTTTTGGTCGGTCCCTTTGGGGTCGGCCGGCTTAGGCGGACTGATAGAAAAGAGGTAGAGCCGTGGCTCGTATTGCAGGCGTCAACATCCCGACGAACAAGCGCGTCGTTATCGCCCTTCGCTACATTCACGGCATCGGGCCGGCGCTTGCGCAAGAAATCTGTGACAAGGTCGGCATCCCGCCGCAGCGTCGCGTGCACGAACTGTCGGACGCTGAAGTCCTGCAGATCCGGGAAGCGATCGACGCCGATTATACGGTCGAAGGCGATCTGCGCCGCGAAGTGGCGGTCAACATCAAACGCCTTATGGATCAGGGGTGCTATCGGGGCCTTCGCCATCGTCGCGGGCTGCCGGTTCGCGGCCAGCGCACGCACACCAACGCCCGCACCCGCAAGGGCCCGGCGAAACCGATCGCCGGCAAGAAGCAGGCGACTGCGAAGAAATAACGAGGTATACGGAACATGGCGAAAGCTCCCGCAAAGGCCGAAGGCGCAACGCGCGTCCGCCGCCGCGAACGCAAGAACATCACGTCGGGCGTTGTTCATGTGAACGCGTCCTTCAACAACACGATGATCACGGTCTCCGACGAACAGGGGAACACGGTATCGTGGTCCTCCGCCGGCACGATGGGGTTCAAGGGCTCGCGGAAATCGACGCCATACGCCGCTCAGCTCGCAGCCGAAGACGCGGCGAAAAAGGCGATGGAGCACGGGCTCAAAACCGTCAACGTCGAAGTCATGGGACCGGGTTCCGGTCGCGAGAGCGCGCTTCGCGCGCTTCAATCTGTCGGGCTCACGGTCAATATGATCCGCGACGTGACGCCGATCCCGCACAACGGATGCCGCCCGCGCAAGCGCCGCCGGGTCTGATCGAGTTTCATCGGCCGCGTCGATGCGGCTGGACTTAAACATCGCCGCATTTTGGCGGCTGGAGCATATCGAATGGTCGTAGAAAAGAACTGGCAAGAACTTATCCGCCCGAGCAAGCTTGAAGTCTCGGCCGGCGTCGATCCCGCGCGCCGCGCAACGATGATCGCGCAGCCGCTCGAACGCGGATTCGGCTTGACGCTCGGCAACTCGCTCCGACGCATTCTGATGTCATCGCTGCAGGGCGCCGCCGTCACCTCGATCCAGATCGACGGCGTCGTGCATGAGTTTTCGTCGATCCCGGGCGTTCGCGAAGACGTCACCGACATCGTCCTCAACGTGAAGCAGCTCGCGCTCCGCACGCATGCGGACGGCCCGAAGCGGCTTGTCCTCAAGAAGTCAACGCCAGGCCCCGTGACGGCCGGCGATATCGAGCCGAATTCGGCGGTCGACATCCTCGACCGGCATCAGGTCATTTGCCATCTCGACGAAGGCGCGAGCCTTCGGATGGAGCTTACCGTGCAGTCCGGCAAGGGCTATGTGCCGGCGGACCGCAATCGTCCGGAAGACGCCCCGATCGGCCTCATCCCGGTCGACAGCCTCTACTCTCCGGTCAAGCGCGTCGCCTACCGCGTCGAGAACACCCGCGAAGGCCAGGTGCTTGATTACGACCGTCTCATTCTCGATGTTGAGACCGACGGCTCGCTCTCGCCGGATGACGCGGTCGCCTACGCCGCGCGCATCCTGCAGGACCAGCTTCAGATCTTCGTTAACTTCGATGAGCCCAAGAAGGACCTTGGCGGCGGCATTCGCGAAGAGCTTCCGTTCAACCCGGCGCTCCTGAAGAAAGTCGATGAGCTCGAACTTTCGGTCCGTTCGGCGAACTGTCTGAAGAACGACAACATCGTCTATATCGGCGACCTCATCCAGAAGACTGAGGCGGAAATGCTCCGCACGCCGAACTTCGGCCGGAAGTCGCTCAACGAAATCAAGGAAGTTCTCGCCGGTCTCGGCCTTCACCTCGGTATGGACGTGCCGGACTGGCCGCCGGAAAACATCGAAGATCTCGCGAAGAAGTACGAACAGTAGAAAGGGCGGCCGGCCGCTGAGAGGCCCCCGGCCCGCAAACGGAGAACGATCCATGCGCCACGGTTTTGCGCTGAGAAAACTCAACCGCACGCACGAACATCGCAAGGCGATGTTCGCCAACATGGCTGCGGCGCTGATCAAGCATGAGCAGATCACGACAACGCTGCCGAAGGCGAAGGAGCTTCGTCCGATCGTCGAGAAATATGTGACGATGGCGAAGAACGCCAAGAAGGACCCGAAGCGCGCATTGCATCTGCGCCGCCTTGCGACGTCGCGGCTTCGCGACGAGACGCAGGCGAAAAAGCTCTTCGACACGATCGGCCCGCGCTATGCCGATCGCAATGGCGGCTATATCCGCATCATGAAGGCCGGCTTCCGGTATGGCGATAACGCGCCGCTCGCGGTCATTGAATTCGTCGACCGCGACGAAGCGGCCAAGGGCCTTGATTCGGGTCCGGCGATCGTTGACGAAACGGAAGAATAGGCCGCTCTGATTCAAGAGATTGAACCCGGCGCCGAAAGGCGCCGGTTTTGTTGAAGAGCATTCCCTGTGCGCAGGACGATTTGCCTTCACGCAAAATCGTCCTACCATTTCGCCATGTCCACGACGTCCATGGCTCCGGTCGCCTCGGACCGGCTATCTCTCGACGCCCCCTGGCGATGGCTTGGGGCGGGATGGCGTGACCTTCTCGCCGCGCCTGTACTGTCGATCGGTTATGGGCTCTTTGTTGTCGGCGGCGGTCTTCTGATCGTCGTCGGGCTCTGGCGCGCCGGACTGTCAGCGCTCATCCCCGTTGCGTTCGGCGCATTCGCCTTGCTCGGGCCGCTCCTCGCCGTCGGCCTATATGAGATGAGCCGTCGCTTGCAGGCAGGCGAGGGCCCACGGCTTTTCCCGGTGAAGTTCGCGGGGCCGCGTTCGCCGCTGCAGATCGCCTTCATCGGTTTCTTCCTCCTCTTTGCGACGATGGTCTGGGTTCTTGTTGCAATGGCGCTCTATGCGCTTTTCAGCGCGGGGAGCTATGTTCCCCTAAGCGAGTTCCTGACCTTTGCAATCACAGAGCCGCAGGGCCTTGCAATGATCGTCATTGGGTCGATTTTTGGCGTCGCAATCGCCTTCGCCATCTATCTCCTGACGGTCGTTTCAATCCCGATGTTGATGAACGAGCGCACGGACGCGTTCACTGCGATTGCAGCCGGCGTTGACGCGTTCCGCAAGTCGCCCGGCGTCATGCTGCTCTGGGCGTGGCTGATCGCGGTCCTCGTCGCCGGCGGCGTTGCAACGCTGTTTGCAGGGCTTGCAATTGTGTTCCCGCTGGTCGGGCATGCGACGTGGCACGCTTATCGCGATATCTCGGCTCAGCGCTGATCGTCTGCATCAAGATCATCATCGAGAAGGACACGCGCCGCCGCGCCGTCGGGGTCGTCGAATTGCCCGGATTTGAGCGCCCAGAAGAAGGCGCCAAGCCCCAGAGCGCCGAGTAAGAGCGCAATCGGAATGAGAAAGGCAAGAGCGGTCACGGCTTCGCGCCCTTCGAGAGCCGTAGCGCGTTCAGCGTGACGATCATGGACGATCCTGACATCGCGATCGCCGCGATCAGCGGCGTGACAAGGCCGAGCGCTGCAAGCGGTACGGCGCAGGCGTTATAGAGCGCCGCGAAGGCGAAATTCTCAACGACACGGCGGCGCGCCTGCCGTGCGACGAGAACCGCCTCGACGATCGGCGCGATGCCTTCGCCCTGATAGACAAAGTCGGCGGCGGCCTGGCTCGCGTCCGCCGCGGCGCCCGGCGACAGGGAGGCGTGCGCGCCGGCGAGGGAGGGCGCGTCATTGAGGCCGTCGCCGACCATCGCAACTTTGACGCCTTCGGCCCGCAGTTTCTCGATATGCTCTGTCTTCTCCTTCGGCGTCACCCGCGCACGCCATTCTGTGACGCCTATCGCCTTGGCCGCGCTGGCGGCGGCGGTTTCCCTGTCGCCTGAGAGAATTTCCGTGCGAAGGCCGAGATCGTTCAGTTTGCGGATCGTCTCGAGGGCGTCGGCGCGGAGGCGATCTTCGAACCGAAAGCGTATGGGCGCCGTGTCGCCACGCCGGTACCAGGCTTCCTGTGCATCGTCGCCGCTCGCCGCCGCGCCGGACCATTCCGCCCGCCCCAGCCGCGCTCGCGCGCCGGCGACCGTTCCCTCAACGCCCGCGCCCGGCGTCTCCACTGCGTCCGTCGCCGGCTTGCCGGGGCCTGCTTCGGCGACGATCGCTCGCGAGAGCGGATGCCGGCTGATGCGGGCGAGCGAAGCGGCGCCGATGAGCGCCTCATCAGAAATCTCGGCGCGATTGGCGAGACGCGGTTTGCCGAATGTGAGCGTTCCGGTCTTGTCGAAGATGACTGCATCGACCTCGGCGAGGCGCTCCAGCGCGTCGCCAGATTTGACCAGCACGCCTGAGCGGAAGAGCCTTCCTGTCGCAACGACCTGAACCGCCGGCGCTGCGAGACCCAAAGCGCATGGACATGTGATGATGAGGAGCGCGACGGCGTTGAGGATCGAAACGCGCAGGCCTGCATCCATGATGAAATACCAGCCGAGGAATGTCAGCGCTGCGAGGGAATGAACGACCGGCACGTAGAGCGATGCGGCCCGGTCAGCGAGGCGGATATAGCGGCTCTTCGATTGTTCGCCGGCTTCGATAAGTCGCGTCAGATCCGCAACTAGCGAAGCGTCCGCTGTTTTCGTCGCGCGTATGACAAGGCGCGAGGCGATGTTGAGAACGCCGGCATGGAGAAGCGCGCCTTCACCGGCGCGAACGGGCGCGCTTTCGCCGGTGACAAGCGACATGTCGATTTCGGACGAGCCCTCCTCGACGACGCCATCGACGGGCGCGCGATCTCCCGGAGACAACAGCAATCGGTCGCCCGGCGCAATGTCGCGCGCCGGGACCGAGGACAATGTTCCGTCTGCGTTAAGCCGGTTCGCAGTCACCGCCTGTAGCGCGAGAAGGTCGCGCGCGGCCGCGCGCGCGCGGAGGCGCAGCCTGTGATCGAGATAGCGCCCGATCAGGAGGAAGAAGAGCAGCATGACCGCGGCGTCGAAATAGGTGTGTGCGCCGCCTTTGAAGAACTCGGAAATGCTGACCGACAGGGCGAGCAGAACGCCGAGCGAAATCGGCACGTCCATGTTGGCGCGCCCGGTTTTCAGCGCGCGAAAGGCGGACGAGAAAAATGTCTGGCCCGCATAGAGCGCGGCTGGGATGGCGATCAGCGCCGAGACCCAGTGCATGAGGCCGCGCGTGCCCGCGCCCATTTCCTCCCCGCCCGCCCAGACCGAGACCGAGAGCAGCATCACATTGGCGGTCGCAAATCCCGCAACGGCGAGTGCGCGAAGGAGCCGACGCCCTTCAGCATCGCTTTCCTTTTCGGCGGCTTCAGGATCGAACGGCGCCGCGCGATAGCCGAGCCTGTCGAGGCGCTCCGTCAGCAGCTTCGGCGTGAATGCGCCATCGGCCCAAACCAGCGACAAGCGCCCGGTCGACAGATTGAGCCGAGCGGATTGCATGCCCTCGATCGCCGACATTGCGCCTTCGATCTTGCGGATGCAGCCGGCGCATTTGGCGCCGAACACGGCAAGGTCAAGCCGCGCAAGACCATTGGCTCGACGCACAAACGGCGCCGGATCAATGATCGTTCCGTCCGCAGGCGGCTCAAGCCCGCTCGGGCATCCAAGCTCGGCCGGCAGGGCGATGGTTGTCATTCAAGCACCAGCCGCTTTTCGAGAACGAATGTCTCGCCGCGCTCGCTGCGGGCTGTGGCGGCGAGGCGCCATGCCCCCGGCGTGAGCCCCGCGAGAACAGCGCGATAGCGGCCCGGCTCGACGGCGAGGAATTCAAGCACATGATCGTCGCCGTCATCGGCGGGGCGTCCGATGACGCCTTCAATTTTCAACGTCGATATCGGCGTCGCCGACGCCGAAGTGAAGTAGAGATCGATCTCGGCCTCGCCATTGTTGAGGCGAGCGCGGGCAATCTCCGCCGTCCAGCCGAGCGCGTTCTGCTCTGCGCGCGCCTTGATGCGGTCGTTATAGGCAAGACCTTGCAAATAGGATTTCTTTTCCTGCTCGCCGGGAAAGCTCTTCACGGCAAGGGTGATGAAGATCGTATTGGCGGCGATGACCGTCAGGAAGAAGCTGAGGACAATCGCCAGCACATGCCGGCCGGTGAGCTTGAAGGATTGCGCCGTCATCGCCGCTCCGTCATGAAGGCTGTCTCATTCTCGACGCGCTCGCCGCCGCCGGCTTCCTCGACGATGACCGTCATTTCATCCTCGGCCCGCACGAGCGCCTCCTTTGGCAATGTCGCGAAGATGCGCACGGAGCGAACGGCGTCGCCCTCGGCGGTGATGCGCACGGCGTTGTCGCGGACAGTCTCGCCTATTGCGGTCATGACGAGGCGGTCCTCCCCATCGATGCGGATATCGAATTCTCGGGGCGCATTCGCCTTGTTGATGATCTTCACCGTATAGGCGTTGCGGATCGAGCCATCTGAGAGGCGGACGAAGGGGGGCGTGCGGTCGCGCAGAACATTCACTTCGAGGGTCGCTCGCGAAGAAAGGCTGAACGCCATCGCAGCGCCGATGAGAACGATCAATGCGAAATAGAGGATAGTCCGCGACCGGATGAGCCGGATCTGAGACTGCTGGCCAGCCCGCCGCCGCGCGATGTTCTTGTCCGTGTCATAGCCGATAAGGCCGAGCGGGCGCCCGACCTTTTTCATAGTTTCGTCACAGGCGTCGATGCAGAGTGCGCAATTGATGCACTCAAGCTGCGCGCCGTCGCGGATGTCGATGCCCATGGGGCAGGCGGCGACGCAGGCGTTACAGTCGACGCAATCGCCGCGCTCCTCCCAGCTCTCGCCCTTCTTGTGAGACCCGCGCGGCTCGCCCCGGTCGACCTTGTAAGTGACTTCGAGGGTTTCGGCATCGGTCAGCGCCGCCTGGATACGGGGCCACGGGCACATATAGGTGCACACCTGCTCGCGCATGGAGCCCGCGAGCATATAGGTCGTAAATGTCAGCACGCCGATGAAAAGATAGGCGGACGCCGGCGCTTCTCCGCGGAAAATTTGCGGAAAAACTGCCGGCGCATCGTGAAAATAGAACACCCATGCGCCGCCCGTCGCAGCGGCGATCAGGAGCCACAACGCGTGCTTGGCTGACTTCTTCGCGATCTTCTCCGCTGACCATGGCGCTCTGGTGAGTTTGATCCGCTGGTTGCGATCGCCTTCGATGAGGCGCTCAACGGCGATATAAAGATCGGTCCAGACAGTTTGCGGACAGGCGTAGCCGCACCAGATGCGGCCGAACATGGCGGTCGCGAGAAAGAGGCCAAGCGCAGCGAGGATTAAAAGCCCTGTGAGATAGTAGAGCTCATCCGGCCAGATCTCGATAAAGAAGAAATAGAATCGCCGACCCGGAAAATCGACGAGAACCGCTTGATCCGGTTCTCCTATTCCGCGCGGCCAGCGCACCCAAGGCAGAAGATAATAGATCGCGAGCGTCGCCGAAAGGATGGCCCATTTGAGCGCGCGAAATTTACCATGGACGAGTTTGGGATAGATCGGCTCGCGCGCCTTGTAGAGCGTGCGAGTCGAAGCGCTGTTGACCGCCGCCACATCAAGGCGCTCGACGCTCTCCGCGGCGGGCCTGCTTTTTTCCATCGTCTTCAACACAACACGCCTTTCGCCATGGCGAACCAAGCCCATATGGCCCTGCAGCGCCGCATCGGCAATTCCGATAAAACGCCGCAGGCGGGGCGGCGCCTACTGACCGCCGCCGAGCGAGTGAACGTAAACCGCAAGCGCGGTGATCTGCTGCTCGGAGAGCCGTCCGGTCCAGGTGGGCATGACGCCGCCGCGGCCGGAATGAAGCGTCTTTTGGATGTCTGTCCGCTCGCCGCCATAGAGCCAGATCGCGTCGGTGAGGTTCGGCGCGCCGAGCGCCTGATTTCCGCGCCCGTCCGCTCCGTGACATGACGTGCATTGCTGCGCGAATACAGGCGCGGCGCGCGCGACCGCAGCCGCATTTGCGTCCCCGCCGGAAAGGCTGACGACGTATTCGACGAGGTCGGAAATCTGGTCCGCGGGGAGGAGGCCGTCGCGGCCATAGGCCTGCATCAGGTTGGTGCGCGTCTCGGGATGCGTCGAGCGAACGCCGTAACGAACCGTCGTCTGAATGTCGGAGAGCTTGCCGCCCCACAGCCAATCGTCATCGACAAGCGCCGGAAAGCCGACATTGCCCTGGCCGCCCGCGCCGTGGCAGGTCGCGCAATTATCGCCGAAAAGGGATTCGCCCGCCGTCATCGCATATTGGAGGAGGGCGGGGTCCTTTTCGATGTCGCCGATCGATTCGGCGCCGAGCAGCGCCTTCATCTGTTCATCGCGCGCGGCCCTGACGGCTGTGACCGCTGCGTCGACATTGGCGCGCTCAGAGTGGTTGCGAAGGCCCTTCGTATAGCCGGTGAGCCCCGGCCACGCCGGCATGAACACCCAGTAAGCGATCGCCCAGAGGACCGAGACCCAGAATACGAGCACCCACCAGCGCGGCAGCGGGTTGTTGAGCTCCTTGATCCCGTCCCAGGCGTGACCCGTCGTTTCGACGCCGGTCGTCGCATCAATTTCCTTGTCGGCCATTATTCATCCCCATCATCGAGCGGAATGCGCGCGGCGTCCTTGAATTTCTTCTTGTTGCGCGGATTGAGCGCGTAAAAGAGCACCAGTGCGAAAGCGATGACAAAGAGCACGAGGCCCCAAGTCTGCGCGATTCTCGAAAGCGTCTCGTACATAGCGCTTACCTGTAATTGTCTTCGGGTTCGTAGACGCTGAAATCGACCATCGTGCCCAAGACCTGCAGATAGGCGATGAGAGCGTCCATTTCGGTGATTTCCTTCGGGTTGCCGTCGAAGTCTCGCACCTGCGCCTTCGGGTAGCGGGCGAGGAAGGCGTCATAGCCGGCGGCGAACGGATCGACCTGCGTCGCAAGGTCCGCCGCCGCGTTCTCGACCATCTCATCCGTATAGGGAACGCCGACGACCCGGTTCGTCTTCAGCCATCCTTCAGCCCGTTCGGGGTCGAGGCGATTGTTATCGAGGCGCGCATAGGGCGGCATGATCGATTCCGGGACGACGCTCCTCGGGTCGATGAGGTGCTGGACATGCCAGGCGTCGGAATATTTGCCGCCGACGCGCGCAAGATCGGGACCCGAGCGCTTCGATCCCCACTGGAAGGGATGATCGTACATGCTTTCGGCCGCGAGCGAATAATGCCCGTAGCGCTCGACTTCGTCGCGAAGTGGTCGGATCTGCTGACTGTGGCAGACATAACAGCCTTCGCGAATATAGATATTTCGACCGGCGAGTTCGAGCGGCGTGTAGGGCCTTACGCCAGAAACCTTCTCGATCGTTGATTCGAGATAAAAGAGCGGCGCGATCTCGACGATCCCGCCGATCGCGACAACGATCAGGATGGCGACTGTGAGAACAAGCCCGCGCTTTTCGAGAAATTCGTGACGGTTGAGCATCGGGTCTCTCCTTATTCGGCCGGTGCGAGTGCGGGAACGGCGCCGAATTCGCGTTCGCGGATGTCGCCCTTCGCTGTCCGCCAGAGATTGTAGGCCATGATCAGCGCGCCAGTGAGGAAGAGAAGGCCGCCTGTCATGCGGATGATGTAGTAGGGATGCATCGCCTTGACGGTTTCGACGAAGGAGAATTCGAGGAAGCCGAATTCGTTATAGGCGCGCCACATAAGCCCCTGCATGATGCCGGAGACCCACATCGACGTGATGTAGAGAAGGATGCCGAGCGTCGAGATCCAGAAGTGCCACTCGACGAGTGTGTTCGAATATAGCTGCTTGCGCTTCCATAGCCACGGAACGAGGCAATAAAGCGCGCCGAAGGAGACGTAGCCGACCCAGCCGAGCGCGCCGGAATGGACATGCCCGATCGTCCAGTCGGTGTAGTGCGACAGCGAATTGACGGCGCGGATCGACATCAGCGGCCCTTCGAAGGTCGACATGCCGTAGAAGGCGACTGAAACGACAAGCATTCTGAGGACCGGGTCCGTGCGCAGTTTGTCCCAGGCGCCCGAAAGCGTCATGAGGCCGTTGATCATGCCGCCCCATGACGGCATCCACAGCATGATCGAGAACGTCATGCCGAGCGTTTGCGCCCATTCGGGGAGCGCCGTGTAATGAAGATGGTGCGGCCCTGCCCAGATATAGATGAAGATGAGCGCCCAGAAGTGGATGATCGACAGGCGGTATGAATAGACGGGGCGCTCGGCGCGCTTCGGCACGAAATAATACATGATGGCGAGGAAGCCGGCGGTCAGGAAGAAGCCGACCGCATTGTGCCCATACCACCATTGAGTCAGCGCATCCTGAACGCCGGGGAACAGCGAATAGCTCTTGGTTCCGAGGAGTGAGACAGGAACCGCGAGGTTGTTGACGATGTGCAGCATCGCAATCGTCACGATGAAGGCGAGATAGAACCAGTTCGCAACGTAGATGTGCGGCTCTTTGCGCTTCAGGAGCGTGCCGAGAAAGACGACGAGATAAACGACCCAGACGATGGTGAGCCAGAGATCGGCATACCATTCGGGCTCGGCGTATTCCTTCGACTGCGTGATCCCCATCAGATAGCCGGTTGCAGCGATCACGATGAAGAGCTGGTAGCCCCAGAATACGAACCACGGCGCGAGGCCGCCGAATAGCCGTGTGCGGCAGGTCCGCTGCGCGACGTAAAAGGATGTTGCAATGAGAACGTTGCCGCCGAAGGCGAAGATGACCGCTGATGTGTGCAGCGGCCGCAAGCGTCCGAAATTCGTCCACGGAAGGTCCGGGAAATAAAGGAGGTTCGGGAAAGCGAGCTGCGCCGCGATGATGACGCCGACGAGGAAGCCGGCGATTCCCCAGAAGACCGAGGCGAAGACGCCGGCCTTGACGACGCCGAGTTCATAGGCGTTCGGATCGAACTTCTTGCCGGATGAAACGTGATGGACGAGCGCGAAGGCGCCGGCGACGAACGCGGCGAAAAACATCATCGCGTGAGCGCCCATCAATTGATCGCTCGTGCGCGCTGCGACGATCAGCGCAAGAAAGGCGCCGACGCCTAGAAAAGCGCCGATGAATGGTATTTCCGCTCCGCCCGCGGTCGAGTTTGAGCCTGGTTGGTTGGTCGCGTTCATTGAGCGCCCCCTCTGTATCCTTGCGACTGCTTTTGGATTAGACCGCGTAACGGCGTTTGATGTAAGTCAAACTCAATTGCGAAGAGCGTGTGATGTTCAATTTGCCGCATGCTGGAAGATTCCCATTGATCGTCGCTCGTTTCATCGCCGCTTCGGCCGTCGCAGCGTTGACGCTTGCGCCGGTGAATGCGGATAACGCGACATTTGTCCGCATCTGCTCCTCGCAAGGCGACAGGTTGATTGCGCTCAATACCGGCGGACGCAACATGCCCGATCATCGGCAAGGCGGC
>JBMOOR010000156.1:0-1658 GCA_049324555.1 Pseudomonadota bacterium
GGGCGCGCGCAGCGCGAACCCGGAACCCAGGGGATCGCAGAGCGCGTCGTTTGCCCCTGGGTTCCGGGTTCTCGGCTTCGCCGAGCCCCGGAATGACGGGGGAAGGTTCAAACGCATTAGATCTCTCCACCAGAAATCGGAATCGCTGCGCCGTTCGTCGCTGCAGCATCTTCGCTGCACAGCCAGGATATCGCGCTTGCGACTTCTTCCGGTTTGATCAGGCGGCTCTGCGGATTTCCCGCGTAGAGCGCGGCGCGGGCTTCGTCTCCGCTGAGCTTGGTTTTCGACGCGATGTTCTGTGCGGCGCGGGCGACGATGTCGGTTTCGACGTAGCCGGGGCAGACGGCGTTGACGGTGACGCCGCGTTTGGCGGCTTCGTGCGCAAGCGCGCGGGTCATGCCGATCATGCCGTGCTTGGAGGCGCAATAGGCGCTGATGTAGGGGCCGCCTTTGAGGCCCGCGATCGAGGCGACGTTGACGATGCGGCCCCATTGGTTGGCGTACATGTCGGCGAGTGCGACGCGAGAGCAGAGGAAGGCGCCGGTGAGGTTGATCGCGATCGCCTCGTTCCACATGGCGAGATCCATGTTGTGCAGTGGCGCGGATGGCGTGATTCCGGCGTTGTTGACGAGGATGTCGACGCCGCCGAAGCGGGCGCGGGCGGCGTCGAATGCCGCGGTGACCGAGGTCTCGTTGGCGACATCGAGCGAGACGGGATGCGCCTCGAGCTTCGAGGCGGCTTCTTCCACGCGCGCGAAATTGCGGGCCGCCAGCGTGAGCTTGGCGCCGCGCGCGGCGAGCGCCTTGGCGGCGGCGAAGCCGATGCCCGTGCCGCCGCCGGTGATGAAGACGTGTTTGCCGGTAAGATCGCTCATGGCTGTTCCTTGCGGGCGAGGTTGCGCTGCATTTGGGCGTAGCCGGTGCGGTACTGCTTCGGCGCCGCGATATTCGTGTAGCCGAGCTCAGCGGCGGCGCGCAGAGACCAGTTGGGGTCCATGAGGTGCGGGCGCGCCAACGCGCAGAGATCGGCGCGGCCGGCGGCAAGGATCGAGTTGACGTGATCCGGCTCGAAGATGTTGCCGACGGCCATGGTCTTCACGCGCGCCTCGTTGCGAATGCGGTCGCAGAAGGGGGTCTGGAACATGCGGCCATAGACCGGGCGCGCGAGCGGGGTGGTCTGGCCGGCGGAGACATCGATGAGATCGGCGCCGGCGTCGGTGAAGGCTTGGGCGATGGCGACGGAGTCTTCGGCGCTGAGGCCATCCTCGTGCCAATCGGTGGCGGAGATACGCACGCTCATGGGTTTGTGCTTGGGCCAAGCGTCGCGCATCGCTTCGAACACTTCGAGCGGGAAGCGGAGGCGATTGTCGACGCTGCCGCCATATTCGTCCGTGCGCTGGTTGCTGATGGGCGTGAGGAAGGACGAGAGCAGATAGCCGTGGCCGCAATGCAGTTCGAGCATGTCGAAACCGGCTTCTTGGCCCATCAACGTCGCGCGGACGAAATCGGCTTTGACGCGATCCATGTCGGCGCGCGTCATCGCGCGCGGGATCGCGTTGCGTTCGGACCAGGGGATGGGAGAGGGGGCGATGATCTCCCAATTGCCGGTTTCGAGCGGCAGGTCCGAGTAATCCCTCTTGTCGCGCGGATCATCGCTC
>JBMOOR010000157.1:0-100915 GCA_049324555.1 Pseudomonadota bacterium
GTGCGGCGGCGCATTCCGGACAACGGGTGCTGAAAGAAAGGAGGAGCTCTTGGTTCGAAATTGCGCGGCGCTTGTCGAAACCGCCGCCCTGTCCCGCGTGAACAGAATGCGTAGCAGGGCGGATGAAATCCGCGGACCGTCTCGCGGCGCCGAAGGCGGCGGATTTCATCCGCCCTTCGGCCCCGGAATTCGGCGCCCCTTTTTTCGGCTAAAAGGGCGCCTTTTCGGGCTGGACCCCGCGCGGAAAGCCGAAAAAACAGAGACGCGCGCCGGCGAAAAAGCGTCCGAAACGAAAAACCCCGGCGGTCGCCCGCCGGGGCTGTCATCCTGTTCGAACCTTCAAGACGCCGCGCTGATCGCGGCTCTCGAAAGCGAAGACGGTTTACTGCTTGTCGCGACCCTTGAGCGCCGCGCCGAGAATGTCGCCGAGCGAGGCGCCGGAGTCGGCCGAGCCGTATTGTTCGACGGCTTCCTTTTCCTCCGCGACTTCGCGCGCCTTGATGGAGAGCGAGATGCGGCGCGAGGCCTTCTCAAAGCCGGTGACGCGCGCATCGACCTTGTCGCCGATCGCAAAGCGCTCGGGGCGCTGCTCGTTGCGGTCCTTGGAAAGATCGGACTTCCTGATGAAGGCCTTGGGGCCGCCTTCGCCGCCGACCTGGACCTCAATGCCGCCCGATTCGATCGCCGTCACCGTGCAGGTGACATCATCGCCGCGATTGAGTTCGCCGACCGAATCCATCGGATCGGACGCAACCTGCTTGATGCCAAGCGCAATGCGCTCCTTCTCGGCGTCGACATCAAGGACTTTCGCTTTGACGACGTCGCCTTTCTTGTATTCCTTGATCGCTTCCTCGCCCGAACGCGTCCAGTCGAGATCGGACAAGTGGACCATGCCGTCCATCTCTTCGGTGAGGCCGACAAAGAGGCCGAACTCGGTGATGTTCTTGACGTCGCCCTCGATGATTGAGCCGACGGGATGCTCTTCCGCAAAGCGCTCCCACGGATTGTCGAGGCACTGCTTCAACCCGAGCGAAATGCGGCGCTTGTTCTCGTCGACTTCAAGCACCATCACTTCGACTTCCTGCGAGGTCGAGACGACCTTGCCGGGATGGACGTTCTTCTTCACCCAGCTCATTTCCGAAACGTGGACAAGGCCTTCAATGCCCTGTTCAAGTTCGACGAAGGCGCCATAGTCGGTGATGTTCGTGACGCGGCCCCTGAACTTCGCGCCGATCGGATATTTCGCAGCGACGCCCTGCCACGGATCGGGCTGGAGCTGCTTGATGCCGAGCGAAATGCGGTGGGTTTCCGGATTGATCTTGATGATCTTGACCTTGACCATGTCGTTGACGCCGAGAACTTCCGACGGGTGGTTGACGCGGCTCCACGACATGTCGGTGACATGGAGAAGGCCGTCGACGCCGGGCGCAAGTTCGACGAACGCGCCGTAATCGGTGATGTTCTTGACGACGCCCTCGCGAACGTCGCCCTCGTTCAGTTCACGAACGACCTCCTGACGGTGCTCGGCGCGGTCCTCTTCAAGGATCGAGCGGCGCGAGACGACGATGTTGCCGCGGCGCTTGTCCATCTTGAGGATGCGGAACGGCTGCGGGATGTTCATGAGCGGTCCCGCATCGCGCACCGGGCGAATATCGACCTGGCTGCCCGGAAGAAAGGCGACGGCGCCGCCGAGATCGACGGTGAAGCCGCCCTTGACCCGGTTGAAGATGACGCCTTCGACGCGCGTTTCATCCTTGAACTGAATTTCAAGGCGGTCCCAGGCTTCTTCGCGGCGCGCCTTGTCGCGGCTGATGACCGCTTCGCCATTGGCGTTCTCGATGCGCTCGACGAAGACCTCGACCTTGTCGCCGACTTTCAGCGCGCCGGGCATGCCGCCCTGGCCGAATTCTTTCAGCAGCACGCGACCTTCGGTCTTGAGGCCGACGTCGATGACGGCGACGTCCTTTTCAATGGCGGTGACGACGCCGGTGACGACATTGTCTTCGAAATCCCCGCGGTCGAGGAGAGAGGCTTCGAGCATTTCCGCAAAGTCGTTGCGGGTCGGGTTGAAAGATTGGGTTTGAGCCACGATGCGTTCAGTCCTTGTGTAAATCAGCGTTTCAATGCCGACCGGTTCGACCGGCGGTCTTCCCCAGGCCTTGCGGGGCTCAACCCTGCGGACTGGAGCGATGAAAGCCTTGTTGAGGTTCGGATAAGCGGCGCAGACCGCGTCGAACGGACACAAAACCCATTCCCGATTTCGCCCGGGAGGGCCGACCCTGGATTGGGACCCATTCGAAACGAGGGGCCCGGTCAGTCCTCGCAGCGCTCAAGAACGCCGTCGATCACGCGGCGCGCCGCCGCGAAAGCGGCCTCTATAGTCAAATGGGTGGTGTCTAGCAACTCCGCATCTGCGGCCCGGACCATGGGGGCGTCCGCCCTTGCGGCGTCGCGCGCGTCCCGCTCCTTGATGTCGGCGAGAACGTCCGCCTCCTTAAGGTCCGGTTTTGAGGGTTTGAGCTCCAGAAAACGCCTGTGCGCCCGGGTTTCGGGGCTTGCGATGACGAAGAATTTGACCGTCGCTTCGGGACAGACGACCGTCCCGATGTCGCGGCCATCGAGGACGGCGCCCTTCGCCTCGCCCGGGGGCCGGACGGCGAAGGACCGCTGGAAGTCGAGAAGCGCCCGGCGGACTTTCGGTTGGGCTGCGACAATCGACGCCGCCGCCCCGATCTCCCGCGTCCTGATGTCGGCGCCGGAAATTCGGTCCAGCGAAAACGCCCGCGCCGCGCGTTCGGCCGCCGCCTCGTCCCGCGGGTCTTCGCCTTCGCGAAGAAGGAGGTAGGCGACGCCCCGATAAAGCAATCCCGTGTCGAGATAAGCAAGGCCGTAATGCGCAGCGATGAGTTCCGCGAGCGTCCCTTTTCCGGACGCCGCCGGTCCGTCGAGCGCGATGACGAGCGGTTTGTGCATGGGCCGTCGCCTTAGCGGCTTGGGGCGAGGTGAGGCAAGCGGCAAAAAAATCCGTCGCCCCCTTGGAAAGCCGGGCCGGACGACGCCATATCCACCCGTTTCCGCTTCCAGGGCGGACCGATGAAGCGGGCGGCGCGGTAGGGACCTTATGGATTTGTCTGCCTTTGGCGTGACACAGGAATCGATCGCAGCGTTCCTTCAAGTCGTCATGATCGACTTGACGCTCGCCGGCGACAACGCGGTCGTCATCGGTCTCGCCGCGGCGGGCGTCGATAAGGCAAAGCGCGGAACCGCAATCATCGTCGGCATTCTCGCCGCAACTGTGCTCCGTATCGTCTTTGCGCTGCTGACGACAACCTTGCTGCAGATCGTCGGCCTTCTCCTTGCCGGCGGCATCCTCCTTTTGTGGGTCAGCTGGAAGATGTGGCGCGAGCTTGCGCGTCCCGGCAGCGACGATCGCGGCGCTGACGTCATGGAAGGCCAGCCGCCGTCGGGCGGTCCCGCCAAACAGAAGACCTTGAGCGCCGCGATCACACAGATCGTCATCGCCGACATTTCAATGTCGCTCGACAACGTCCTTGCGGTCGCGGGAGCCGCGCATGAGCATCCGTCCGTCCTGATCTTCGGCCTCGCCCTTTCGATCATGCTGATGGGTTTTGCCGCAACTTTCATTGCGCGGCTCCTTGAACGCCACCGCTGGATCGGCTTCATCGGCCTTGCGATCATTCTCTTTGTCGCCGCCGAAATGATCTGGCGCGGCGGCGAGGAAGTCTGGCATGCGTCGGGCGCCGAACTCACCGAGAACGGCATTGAATTTTCGCAACCGCAAAAATGAACAGCCATGACCGGTCTGGCGATTGAACCCGACGCCTGACGGACAGGGCTTGCTGCTGCGCGGGCTCTTGTTTGCCGGGTCGACTGCAAGCGAACGCATTGTGACAATGACGTCTTCGGCACGTCAAAGCGCGAAGCCAGTTCGCAGTTTTATGCGAGAATAGCGCACCAGCAAGGGTGAAATGGGGAGCTAGCTGACGGTCAGGCGCAGACCGAGAATTGAAGCTTGAACGCCAAGAAGGCGACATCGCCCTATCGGCGCAACCCATTAAATCAATCACGCCACACCGGCATAGCCCTTACGAACTTGCTGCGCCTGCTGTTTGCGCGGCGGCGGAGGCGGTGAGAGCCGTCGACGGATCATACAGCGCCCTCGCGCCGGCAACGTCGCCAGGCTGCAAATCCGCGAAATCCTCTCGGTAGCGGAACGACATGACCTCGCCGCTTGGACTTGGATGATTGAGTCCGATCGCATGCCCAAGCTCATGCGCCAGCGTGCACCTCAGATCCCGGGCGTTGGGGTCGCGGCCGAAACCGAGCTTCCAACGCCTCCCCGCGCTGAGGCACACCAACCCTCTTTCGATCGGCGCCACTGCGCAGTCGACGGCGCCTTCAGCACATCGGCAATTTGACGTTGAAGCAAGAAACAGAATGCGCCTTGTTCTCGAAGTATCTTCATTTTTGCCGGCTGCACGCGCGACGGATTTGACGCTTGTACGGGCTCTCGAATTGCTGGCGGAATCGCCGCCGAGCATAGGACAGCTTTGCGCGACAGATGGGGGCACTCGTTTCTGCTTCGCCCCTTGGCCGTGAAGCTCGGATTGATATTGCTGGCGACGGCGCAGTCGCGATTTGCGATCAATCAAGGGCGTGGAACGCTGCGCCGGCGCGCAATCATCGATTGCGTGATCACGCTGAGCATCTCATCGTTCAGCCGCGCGCGGGCGATCGGGATCAGGACGCCGTTCTCCAAGGCCAGATGATGACGAACATGATCGGCGAACCTGCGCAAGACCGATTGATCTGCGTCATTGGCGCTTTCACCCGAGGCCAACTTCCTCAAAATAGCGACAACTTCTTCACTGATCCGCTCATCGTCGCGATGATCGGCGGCGAGCAATGAAAGCAACTCGTCAATTTTGTCGTCCGGCGGACATCGCCGCCTCAGGATCGGAAAGAGCGACGTTTCTTCGTCCAGTATATGCATGGGAAGATCGTTCCTTATGAATTCGATCGTCGCGCAAATCGTCCGGCGGTTGATTACGCCGTCCGCGATCAGCGCAATGATTTTGGCCGCCTGCCGCTGTCGCAGGTGCTCGGCATACAGGAAGTCGATCGGCGCCGACAACAACTCAGCCGATTGCGCGTCGATAGCGGTGCGAGGGTCCTCCATTTTATGCTCGTCAGAGCCGGCGCCATGCCCATGATTGTCATGGTGGGCGGCTGTCATCGACCCCTCCCTTCAGTATTGAAACCGAAGCGAGACCCAGATGAGACTGCGATCGGCGAAGGCCGTCGCGCCGTTATAGACGGCGCCTTTCAGCTCCGCCGACCAATGCTTCCTTATATTGACAGCCGCGCCGGCGTCGAATTCCTCGCCAAGATCGGCGCCGCCGCGCTTCGCCTTGAAGTCGTGATAAGTTGCAAAGAAATTGAGGTTTGTCCCGAAAGGCGCACCCTTCCAATCATACAGAACGGTTCCGTAAATATCCTCGATGCCGCTCGCAGGTGTCGTGAGAAAAACATCCGCAAAGCCTTGAAATTTGTGAAGCGTCGCAAGCGGGGTCGCAAAACCGATCGAGCCGTTCCCGCCGAGCTGCTCATAACCGACACGCAGTGTCGTCGATGAGGCGCTCAAGGCGCCTTCGCCATGAAGATAGTCTTCGGAGTAATCGAACGGATTCGCCGCGTAATCCCGCTGCGAGGCGTATTCAAGAACGAGACTCGCCTTCACGCCTGCATCAGCGTCAACGACGTGCGTATTCTCATATCGGACGCCGAATGTCTGCGAGGATAGCGCGGGCGCTCCCTCGAAATCGAGAAGAAGACCGTACCCGCTCAATTTGCCGAGTCTCTTGGCGTCGTAACTCGCTGCGAAGATATGGCTGTCGCTGTCGAATTCGCCGAGCGGATTCTCGTCCCCGAACACGCGATGGACGCGGGCGACATAGAGGTAATCGACATTGAGCCCTTTGATGAACGTCGAGGACAGCCGCGCGGCGTCAAAGGTCTGCTGGTTCTGGCGGAAGTCAACGGCGCCGACGAAGCGCTGATTACCCATACTGTAGATCTGCCGGCCTATGGTGATCGGCGTCTTATCGATGCCCGTGAATGTCGTCTGCGCGCGATTGACCTCCGTCGCATCGGGATCGGCGATCACCGGGAATTGTGTGCGTCCGTTTGTCGTCGAGTTGAAATGATCGTCGCCGATCGATGCGACATTCTCGAACTCAACCAGCATCTTGAAATTGTGGAATTCGCCCGTCTCGTAACCGAGACGGGTGCGGATCGTGTTGGCATAAGCGTCGCTGCTGAAGCCGTCCTGCTCTTTCCATTCAAGACGATAGCGGACGTCAATGATCGGCTTCCCGGCCTTGATGGCGGCGACGATTCCGCCCTCTTCGGCCGCCTTAACGGGCTCTTCGGCGAAGGCCGCGCCGGTCAGCAGCGCGCTGGCGGCGCATGCGGAAAGCGCCGCCCGCTTCAACGCTGATCTTACTATTGTCATGGCTGCTTTCCTTGTTGTCCCCGGCGCCCGCTTCATTCCGCAGGCGTCATTTTCCGTTTCGTGCGAACAAGCTGATAGCCGCGGCGGCCGAGATACCAGACCGGCGCCGAGAAGATGTGGACGAGGCGCGTGAACGGAAAGACGAGGAAAATCGTCAGCCCGAGCGTCAGATGCGCCTTGAAGATCGGATGCGCATTGGCGACGAGTTCCGCCGCGCCGCCGCGAAATGTCAGTATCCGCTGGGCCCACTCCATGAACTTGGTCATCTCGTGACCGTCGAGATGCCGCATCGAGACCGGAATCGTAGAGAGACCAAGAAGAAGCTGCGCGAAGAGAATGAGCAGGATTGCGGTGTCGCCGAAGCTCGACGTCGCGCGAATACGGGCGTCAAAAAGGCGCCGGTGGGTGAGGAGCGCTATCCCGGCGAGACACACGAGGCCGGCAAGACCGCCCGCGACAATCGCCAGCATTTGCTTCGCGCTGTGCGAGATTCCGAGCGCATCAAATACCCAGATCGGCGTCAGGAGACCGACAAAATGCCCGAGAAAGATGATTAGGACGCCGACATGAAAAAGGATGCTGCCGGCGACGAACTGCCTGCGGCGAAGGAGCTGGCTTGAGCCGGAGCGCCACGAATATTGCGCATGTTCAAAGCGAAGGATCGAACCGCCGATGAACACGGCGAGGCAGATATAGGGATAATA
The DNA here is from genome assembly GCA_049324555.1 of Pseudomonadota bacterium. Classification (GTDB taxonomy): domain Bacteria; phylum Pseudomonadota; class Alphaproteobacteria; order Caulobacterales; family Parvularculaceae; genus Amphiplicatus. Next base: position 7,240 of record JBMOOR010000157.1, read on the forward strand.
GCCGAAGAAGAACTGGTTCAGGAATTCGCGCATCGCTTCAGCTCCTCGCTTCGCCGCTGTTGCAGGCGGCGTCGCCTGGTCCGAAAGTCACCGCTTGCTCTTCCCAAGCCGCATCGAGAGCCGTGAGGTCGTCCGGATCGTCGTCGTGCGCTTTTCGCAATTCATCGAGATCCTTCGCGGACGGCTCGCCGTTCGCAATCGCTTCAAGAGCGCGCAGAACCGCTGCGTATGAAGTTTTTCGCCGCGCAAGCCTCTCCCTTAACGCTGCGATGACGGTGATCGGCTCTGCAAGCAGCGCCTTCGCCTCTTCCAGGGGACGTGTCGAAAGATACTCGAGGAACATCGGCAAATAGTCGGGAAGCTCGCGCGAATCGCATTCAAGGCCCGCCTGTTCGTAGAGCGCCCGCAAGTCGACCATCGCCTGCCCGCGATCGCGCGACTCGCCATGAACATGCTCAAAGAGATGTAGCGATAGCGAACGTGTGCGATCGAACAGTAAGACATAGCGCTCCTCCAACTCGAAAAGGTCGAGCGTCTCAATTTCGCCGATCAGCCGCTCAATTCGCGACAGCGCCCATTGCGGAACAAGCGACTCATCTGCAAGCACGCGGCGGATATCGCCCGCGGCCCCTTTCAATCCTTCTGTCGGATATGAGAGCAGCGCGGAAAAGGCTTTGAAACTGTTGCTCATCATGCTTTCTCCTTTGCCGCAGCCTTGGCGAAAAGGCCTGTCCATTGCGGCGCGTTTTTCGGCTCGCCGCAGCCTTCGCCGAACGAAAAACCGCACCCGCCTTTGAGGTCGTAGGCGTCCTCGGCGTATTCGCGGTGCGATGTCGGAATAGCGAAGCGATCCTCGTAATTGGCGATCGCCATCAACTGATACATGTCTTTGACCTGCTGCGGCGTCATGCCGACTTTGCCGGGCAGGCTCGCGTCCTCCGCGCCTTCGTAATGGACCGAACGCATATAGGCGCGCATCGCGATGAGTTTTTCGAGCGCTTTCGCGACCGGCTCCTCATCGCCCGCGGTCAGGAGATTCGCGAGATACTTCATCGGAATGCGCAATGACCGGACGTTCGGCATCGCACCCTTCTCGCCAAAGGCGCCCGCCTCCGCCATCGACTGGATCGGCGATAAGGGCGGCACGTACCAGACCATTGGCAGCGTCCGGTATTCCGGGTGCAGCGGAAAAGCGATCTTCCATTCCACCGCCATTTTCCAGATCGGCGACTTCCGCGCCGCTTCAAGCCATGCGTCCGGTATTCCTTCCGCTTTCGCCGCGGCTTGCACTTTCGGGTCGTTCGGATCGAGGAAGATGTCGAGGTGGCTTTGATAGAGATCGGTCACCTTTTCGACCGACGCCGCCTGCTCAATGCGGTCGGCGTCGTAAAGGACAACGCCGATATAGCGGATGCGTCCGACGCAGGTTTCCGAGCAGATCGTCGGCTGGCCGGCTTCGAGGCGCGGATAGCAGAGTATGCACTTCTCGGACTTGCCGGTGTTCCAATTGTAATAGATCTTCTTGTAGGGGCACGCCGAGACGCACATGCGCCAGCCGCGGCATTTGTCCTGATCGATCAAAACAACGCCGTCTTCCTCGCGTTTGTAAATGGCGCCGGAGGGGCAGACCGCGACGCAGGACGGGTTGAGGCAATGCTCGCAAAGACGCGGCAGATACATCATGAAGGTGTTTTCAAACTGGCCGTAAATGTGCTTTTCGACCTTGTCGAAATTGTAGTCGGCTGAGCGCTTTGAGAATTCGCCGCCGAGAATTTCCTCCCAGTTCGGCCCCTTGTTGATCTTCTCCATGCGCTCGCCGGTGATGAGCGAGCGCGGCCGCGCCGTCGGCGCCGTTTTCATCTCCAGGGCCTTTTGCAGGTGCTCATAGTCGAAGGTGAACGGTTCGTAGTAGTCGTCGATTTGAGGCAGGTCGGGATTGGCGAAGATTTTCGCCAGCACGCCGAGTTTGCCGCCCATTTTCGGCTCGATCTCGCCGTTCGCCTTGCGCCTCCAGCCGCCGTTCCAGCGCGCCTGGTTCTCCCAATCGTCGGGATAGCCGATGCCTGGCTTCGTCTCGACATTGTTGAACCAGGCGTATTCGACGCCCTCGCGGCTGGTCCAGACATTCTTGCAAGTGACGGAGCAGGTGTGGCAACCGATGCACTTGTCGAGATTCAGAATCATCGAAAGTTGGGCGCGGACTTTCACTCTGCGGCCTCCATCGCTTTCGCCGGCGCATCAAGCCAGTCGACCTTCTTCATTTTGCGAACAATGACGAATTCGTCGCGATTGGAGCCGACGGTTCCGTAATAATTGAAGCCGTAGGATTGCTGCGCGTACCCGCCGATCATGTGCGTCGGTTTGAGGACCGCGCGCGTCACGGAATTGTGGATGCCGCCGCGCTGGCCGGTCACTTCCGAGCCGGGGACATTCACGATCTTTTCCTGCGCATGATACATCATGATCATGCCGGGCTTGACGCGTTGCGAGACGACGGCGCGTGCAGTCAAGGCGCCGTTCGAGTTGTAAGCCTCGACCCAGTCATTATCAGCGATACCGGCTTCCTTCGCGTCGGTTTCGCTGAGCCAGACGATCGGCCCGCCGCGCGACAGGGTCAGCATCAGCAGGTTGTCGGTGTAGGTCGAATGGATGCCCCATTTCTGGTGCGGTGTGATGAAGTTCAGAATAATCTGTTTCTCGCCGTTTCCTTTGCGGTCGATGATCGGGCCGATCGTCTTGGTGTCGATCGGCGGACGATAGACGCAAAGTGTCTCGCCGAAGGCGCGCATCCAGAGGTGATCCTGATAAAGCTGCTGGCGTCCGGTGAGCGTTCGCCACGGGATCAACTCGTGCACATTCGTGTAGCCGGCGTTGTAACAGACCTTTTCCGACTCGATGCCGGACCATGTCGGCGATGAGATGATCTTCCGCGGCTGCGCGACGACGTCGCGGAAACGGATCTTTTCATCTGCCTTGGGCAAGGCGAGATGCGCATGTTCGCGGCCGGTCGCTTTCGACAGCGCCTCCCATGCCTTGACCGCGACCCCGCCGTTCGTCTCCGGCGCCAGCATCAGGATCACTTCCGCGGCGTCGATGTCGCTGGTGATGCGCGCAAGGCCCTTGGTCGGTCCTTCGTCGGTCACGACGCCGTTCAGAGCTTTAAGATGCGCGACCTCATGCTCGGTGTTCCAGGCGATGCCTTTGCCGCCATTGCCGATCTTCTCCATCAACGGCCCAAGCGCGGTGAAGCGCTTGTAGAGACCCGGATAGTCGCGCTCGACAACAACGACGGCCGGCATCGTCTTGCCGGGAATCGGCTCGGCCTCGCCGCGTTTCCAGTCCTTGACGCCCAAAGGCTGCGCGAGCTCGCCGGGACTGTCGTGCTGGATCGGAACGAGGACGACGTCTTTTTCAACCCCGAGAATTTCCGGCGCGACTTCGGAGAATTTTTTCGCGAGGCCTTTGAAAATCTCCCAGTCGCCGCGGCATTCCCAGAGCGGATCGACCGCGCTTGTCAGCGGGTGAATGAACGGGTGCATGTCCGAGGTGTTGAGATCGTTCTTCTCGTACCAAGTCGCGGTCGGAAGCGCGATGTCGGAATAGACGCAGGTCGTCGACATGCGGAAATCGATGGTGACGAGAAGGTCGAGCTTTCCTTCCGGCGCTTCCTCGCGCCACTTCACATCCTCCGGTTTCTGACCGCCGGTTGCGCCGAGGTCCTTGCCTTGCACGCCATGGGTCGCGCCCAGGAGATGCTTCAGGAAATATTCGTGACCCTTGCCCGAAGAGCCAAGGAGGTTCGAGCGCCACACGAAAAGATTGCGCGGCCAGTTCGCCGGATCGTCCGGGTCCTCGCAGGACATCGAAAGGCCCCCCGCTTTCAATTCGCGCGCGACATAATCCTTCGCTTCCATTCCAGCCGCCGCCGCATCCTTCGCGACCTGCAACGGATTTCTTTGCAGTTGCGGCGCGGACGGCAGCCAGCCCATGCGTTCGGCGCGGACGTTGAAATCGATGAGACTGCCTGACCATTTTCCTTCCGGCGCCAGGGGCGAGAGAATTTCATCGAGCCCCAGCGTTTCATAGCGCCACTGATCGGTGTGCGCGTAAAAGCAGGAGGTCGAATTCATCTGCCGCGGCGGGCGCGCCCAGTCGAGCGCGAAGGCGAGCGGCAGCCAGCCCGTTTGCGGGCGGAGCTTTTCCTGTCCGACATAATGCGACCAGCCCCCGCCCGACTGGCCGACGCACCCGCACATCACCAGCATGTTGATGATGCCGCGGTAGTTCATGTCCATGTGGTACCAATGGTTCAGCCCCGCGCCGAGGATGACCATCGATTTGCCGCTCGTCTTCTCCGCATTATCGGCGAATGCGCGCGCGACCGCGATGACTTTATCGCGCGGAACGCCGGTGATCGCTTCCTGCCAAGCTGGCGTATAGGGCGCGTCGTCGTCATAGGATTTCGCGGTGTTGTCGTCGCCAAATCCGCGATCGACGCCATAATTGGCGACGAAAAGATCGAAGACGGATGTGACAAGCGTTTCGCCGTCGGCGAGCCGCAATCGCTTGACAGGGATCTTCCGCTCAATGATGTCGGGATGATTCGTGCCGTTGAAATGATCATGCTTGCGGTTTCCGAAATAGGGGAAAGAGACCGGGACGTTCTCGTCCTCGCGGGTGTTCAGCGTCAGCGCAAGTTCGATTGCGGCGCCGCTTGCGGCGCGTTCCTCAAGATTCCACTTGCCCTGTTCGCCCCAGCGGAAACCGATCGATCCGCGCGGGCAGACGATGTTCCCTGTCCTGCCGTCGATCGCGACGGTCTTCCATTCCGGATTGTTCTGTTCGTTGAGCCCGCCGGCGAAATCGGAGGCGCGCAGCAGCCGGTCCGGCACGAGCCGCCCCTCCCTGCGGACAAGGCGCACCAGCATCGGCATGTCGGTGTATTTGCGCGCGTAATCCTGAAAATACGCCGCCTGCCGGTCGATGTGGAATTCCTTGAGGATCACATGGCCGAACGCCATCGCGAGCGCCGCGTCGGTTCCCTGCTTCGGCGACAGCCAGATGTCGCCGAATTTCGAGGCTTCCGAATAATCAGGCGAAATGACGACGCTCTTTGCGCCCTTGTAGCGAACCTCGGTGTAGAAATGCGCGTCGGGGGTTCTGGTCTGCGGGACGTTGGAGCCCCAGAGCATCAGGAACCCGGAATTGTACCAGTCGGCGCTTTCCGGAACATCGGTCTGCTCGCCCCACGTCATCGGCGAAGCGGGCGGCAGGTCGCAATACCAGTCGTAAAAGCTCATGCAGACGCCGCCGAGAAGCGACAGGTAGCGCGAACCCGCCGCGTAAGAGACCATCGACATCGCCGGGATCGGCGAGAAACCGAACACGCGGTCAGGCCCGTATTTCCTCGCGGTGTAGGCGTTCGCCGAGGCGATAATCTCGTTCGCCTCGTCCCATGTCGCGCGCACGAAACCGCCGAGCCCGCGCTGCTTCACATAGGACGCGCGCTTTGACGGATCCTCGACGATCGACGCCCACGCGGCGATCGGCGTCTTCGTCGCCCGCGCTTCGCGCCAGAGCTTCAGCAAGCGCCCGCGGATCAGCGGATGCTTCAGGCGATTGCCGCTGTAGAGATACCAGGAATAGCTCGCGCCGCGCGAACAGCCGCGCGGTTCGTGATTGGGAAGGTCGGGGCGCGTCCTCGGATAGTCCGTCTGCTGCGTTTCCCAGGTGACGATGCCGCCCTTGACGTAGATCTTCCAGCTGCACGAGCCTGTGCAGTTCGCGCCATGCGTCGAGCGGACGATCTTGTCGTGCTGCCAGCGCTTTCTGTAGCTGTCTTCCCAGCCGCGATCGTCCCGGGTGACGACGCCGTGGCCGTTCGAGAACTCGCTGACGCGGTTCTTGAAATAGGTCAGGCGATTCAAGAGATGGCTCATGCGGGTTCTCTCTGAGGCAGGTTCGTCATGGGGGATGCGGCGGCGCCGCGCTCGATGTCGTGAAGGAGGCCGCCTTTGCGCGTGTAGACGACGAAGGTGATCGCGGCGCAAAGGACATAGAAGAGAAGGAAGCCGATCAGCGCCGCCTCAGGCCCGCCCGTCATCGCGATCGACGTGCCGTAGGATTTCGGGATGAAGAAGGCGCCGTACGCGGCGATCGCCGAGGTGAAGCCGATGATCGCAGCGGATTCCTTCTCCGCCTGTTTGAGGCGCGCCGGGGCATCGAGCTGCGGCATCAGTCGCGGCATCTCCTGACGCAGGATGATCGGGATCATCTGGAAGGTCGAGGCGTTGCCGACGCCGGTCGCAAAGAACAGCACCATGAACATCGTAAAGAAGCCGACGAAGTTTTTGGCGTCGAGGAAATAGAGGACGCCGGCGACGCCGATGATCATCAGGAGGAACACCTGGAAAGTGACGCGTCCGCCCCCGAACCTGTCGGAGATCCACCCTGTCATCGACCGCGACAGCGCGCCGACGAGCGGTCCGAGGAACGCAAACTGCAGCGCGTTCACTTCCGGAAATTGCGTTTTCATCAGCAGCGGGAAGCCCGCCGAATAGCCGATGAAAGAGCCGAACGTGCCGGTATAAAGAACGCACATGATCCAGTTATGCAGCCGCGAGAAGATCACGGACTGCTCCGCGAAAGACGCCTTGGCGGCCGCAATATCGTTCATGCCGAACCAGGCGAGCGCGGTCGAAACGATCAGGAACGGAACCCAGATGAAGCCGGCGTTCTGCAGCCACAACTCGCCGCCTTCCTTCGTCATTTGAGGCTCGCCGCCGAGCGCGCCGAAGACGCTCGCGGTGATCGCAATCGGCACGAGGAACTGCGTGACGCTGACGCCGAGATTGCCGAGCCCGGCGTTGAGCGCGAGCGCGTTGCCTTTTTCTTTCTTTGGAAAGAAAAAGGAGATGTTCGACATTGACGAGGCGAAATTGCCGCCGCCGAAACCGCAGAGCAGCGCCAGCACCAGGAAGATGAAATAGGGCGTCTGCGGATTTTGCACCGCATAGCCGATGCCGAACGCCGGGATCATCAGCGAGGCCGTCGTCAGCGTCGTCCACAACCGGCCGCCGAATATGGGAACCATGAAGGAGTAGAAGATGCGAAGCGTTGCGCCGGAAAGACCGGGAATCGCCGCGAGCCAGAAGAGCTGATCGGTCGTGTATTCGAAGCCGATCGATGGCAATTTCGCGACGACGACGCTCCACACCATCCAGACGGCGAAGGCGAGGAGAAGCGCCGGGATTGACAGCCACAGATTGCGATTGGCGATCTTGCGGCCCTTCTCGTTCCAGAACTTCTCGTCTTCGGGGCGCCAGTCCTCGATGATCGGTGAAATCGCCTTGCCGCGCTCCTTTGTGTGAATTTCCTGCATCTCCGGAAATTCAGGCAGCGCGCCGAGTTCCTCGCCGTAGGCCTGACGCTCCATGCGCAGGACTGCAAAGTGCATCCATAGGAGCGCGACGCTGACAATGCCGAAGAGAAGCATGAAGCAGCTTGTCCAGACGCCGGTCAGATCGTTCATTACGCCGAAGAGAATCGGTAGGATGAAGCCGCCGAGGCCGCCGATCATGCCGACAAGCCCGCCGACAGCGCCGACGTGCTCAGGGTAATAGACAGGGATGTGCTTATAGACGGCGGCCTTGCCGAGAGACATGAAGAAGCCGAGACCGAAGATCGCGATCATGAAGGGAACGATGCCCATCTCGGTCGAAAAAGCGATCGGCCCTTCGATGCCGTGGATCACATAATCCGTCTTTGGATAGGACAGCATGAAAAGGAAGATCATTGACGCGCCGAAGGTCAGGTACATGACTTTGCGCGGCCCAATCTTGTCGGAGAGGCGCCCGCCGTAAATGCGGAAGAGGCTCGCCGGAATTGAATAAAAAGCGGCGACCATACCGGCGGTCTTGATGTCGAAGCCGTAGACGCCGACGAGATAGCGCGGCAGCCAAAGCGCCAGCGCGACGAAGGCGCCGAAGACGAAGAAATAATAGAGCGAGAAGCGCCAGACCTGCAGCTTCTTCAACGGCTCAAGATGCAGCAGCGTTCCTTTCGCCTTCGCGCCCGATTTGCGTCGCGCGACCTGCACCGGATCGTCTTTCGTAAGCAGCCAGAAAAGAACCGCGACAACGACAAGCGCGCCGGCCCAATATTGCGCCACCGCCTGCCATCCGTACGCGACCATGACAAAGGGCGCGACGAATTTCGTGAACGCGGCGCCGACATTGCCTGCGCCGAAAACGCCGAGCGCCGTTCCCTGTTTCTCAGTCGGAAACCATTTCGACACATAGGCGATGCCGACGGCGAAAGACCCGCCCGCGATGCCGACGCCGAGCGCTGCGATCAGGAATTCAGGGTAGGTGTTCGCGAATGTCAGCAGATAAGTCGCAAGCGCCGCCGACAGCATCACCGCGACATAGACGATGCGTCCGCCATACTGGTCAGTCCAGATGCCGAGGATCAGCCGGATCAACGATCCGGTGAGAATCGGGGTTCCGACGAGGAGGCCGAACTCCGTCTCGCTGAGACCCAAATCCTGTTTGATCTGGACGCCGATAATCGAGAAGATCGTCCACACCGCAAAACAAGCGGTGAAGGCGAAAGTGCTCGCCCAGAGCGCCTGACGTCGTTGACCCTTGGCGGCCCCTTGTTCTTGGTTCATCTCGCCGACCCCTTTTTGCGCGCTGGTCGCGCAATCGACGCCCTGAGACTTGAAATCGAACGGCCGCGAATATTTGAGCGAGATCAAATTCCCGCCGACTCGCCAGACAAACAAAAGCCCGACGCTGAAATCGAGGTCGACGAATTAATGATTGTCGAAAGTGGAAACGCGAGACGCGGTTCGTCGACTTGACATTTGTCAAGTCGCGTTCATTGTTCGCATCCGAGATCTTGCGGAACGAATCAGCGATGCGCCCCGAACGACGCGAAATCGTGAAGACTGTCCGCCTTTTCCGAGGGATGTCGGATGACGCCTTCGACAGCCTGCTGAGGGGTTCGTTTTTTCAGCGCTTCCCCGCCCATGTTGTGCTGATCCGTGAGGGCGAGCCCGCGGATTTTCTCCATCTCTTGATCGACGGCAGCGTCGAACTCTTTAGCGGTTGGCGCGATCGCGAGACCACGATGGCGATCGCCTTGCCGGTGTCGACGTTCATTCTCGCCGCCGTCATCAAGGATGCGCCCTATCTCAAATCCGCGCGCACGTTGGAAGCGTCTGACGTTCTGATGATCCCCGCGGAAAACCTTCGCCGCGGAATGGCGGAAGATCCGGCGTTCGGCCTCGCCATGGTGACGGAGCTTGCCGGCGCCTATCGTGACGTCGTCAAGACCTGCAAAAACTTGAAGCTGCGTTCCGGCGTCGAGCGTCTCGCCAATTACCTGCTTCGCCTTCACGCGATCAATGGCGGTGAGAACACAGTGACGCTGCCGATCGAAAAAAAGACGCTCGCCTCGCTGCTCGGCATGACACCGGAGAATCTGTCGCGGGCCTTCGCCACGCTGAAACCCTACGGCGTCGCGGTTCGCAATGCCGAAGTCGAACTGACGAACATTGCCGATCTTGAAGCGCTCGCGCGCCCAACCGCGCTGATCGACGATCCGTTCAGCTGAACGCGCGATCTCGCCTTTTTATCCGGGATCGTCATCGCCGGTCCTAAAGACCCGCGTGCCGAAGCCGTCTCAAACGACAGTCTCGCGCACGTCGCCGCCGCCTCAGGACCGGTTTGCAGTTTTATACGGGAATGGCGCGCCGCGCCGGGTGAAGATGAGAACTACACCTACACGATAGCCCTCCAAAATCCCTCCTAAATGCGCCCCGGCGCGGGCGACCGTCCGGCATTGCATCGCCCGATCGCTGTGGGCCACCTTTGGACAGAGACCCATACTTAAGTCTCCAACGAGCCTTGACGCTTGACGTATAACGTCAATTTTGGCATGATTCGCAGCGCATGATCCTGAGCTACCGAGACAAGAAGACGGAGCAGTTTGCGGGGGGCGAGTTCGTCAGAGCGTTTCAGGGCTTTGAAGATCAGGCAGCCCGGAGGTTGTCGATCCTGAACGCAGCTCTCTCCCTCGACACGCTGCGCTCTCTGCCAGGAAACCGGCTCGAAGCGCTCAAAGGAGATCGCGCCGGGCAGTATTCTATTCGGATCAACCAGCAATGGCGCATCTGTTTCGAGTGGCCGGATGGCCAGACCGGGCCGAGCAATGTTGAAATCGTAGACTATCACTGAAGAAAGGAGGTCAAGCCATGCTAATGAGAGCCGTTCATCCAGGCGAAGTCCTCAAGGACGAGTTGGACGAGTTGGGCGTCACACCGACCGAGTTTGCCCGGCAGATCGACGTGCCACCGAATCGGATCAGCCAGATCATCGCAGGCAAGCGCGCCGTGACCGGCGACACCGCCTTGCGTTTCGGACACTGGTTCGGCACCGATCCACAGTTCTGGCTCAACCTGCAAAGCGCTTACGAAATCCGCGTCGCCACGAAAAAGGCGGGACACGAGATCGCACGACTGCCGGTGCGAGCAGGCGCGGCATAGAGCCCGAACCGTGCGCATTACCCGGCTCCGCATCCAGAACTTCCGATCCATCAAGGATCTCACCGTCGGTCTCGGTGAGACAACTGTCTTCATTGGGCAAAACAACGCAGGGAAAACCGCGATCATTGATGCTGTGCGCATCGTGCTCACAAGACGATGGGGGCAACGCGGAACGGGCTTCACTGAAAACGACGTCCACCGCCCTGATCCCGATTGCGACCCGCGCACGCAACCTCCCGTCACAATCACGCTGACGATGGAGGAAGGCGCGGCCAATGAGTGGGACGCCGATATGGTCGCCGCCCTCAACGACATCATCGCGATTCATGCTGACGGCGTTCGCAATGTTCTGACGCTCCGCGTCACCTGTGCGTGGGACGCCGCCAAAGAGGTGTTCGATCCCGCCTGGCAATTTCTAGACGCGGCTGGTGAGCCACTGCCAGAGCGGCGGCGGTCCATCAATCTGACAGGCTTTTTCGGCTACATGCCGCTGTTTTGGCTTGGCGCCCTGCGTGATGCCGCTGACGAGTTCACGCCCCGCTCCGGCCATTGGGGCCGGTTGCTTCGCAGCGTGCGCATTCCCCCGGAGCTGGAAGCCGAAGCCCTCAAGACCCTAGCCGATCTCGACGCCAAGATCATTGCCGCCGATCCGCGACTGTCGGACATCGCCACCATGATAGGCGAGGCCACTCGCGTTGCGGTCGGCGAAGGCCCCGGCTCAGCACGCCTAAACACCTTGCCGCTCGCCATCGAGGAAATGCTTCAGCGCACCGGCATCGTTATGCGCAACGAGGATTTAAGACCTTGGCTCCCGCTCGGCCACCATGGTCAAGGACTTCAGAGCCTCGCCGTCATTTTCCTGTTTCAAGCTGCCGTCCTGCAGCAACTGGCGGAAGCGGAACAGCCCGGCGTCGAAGCCGTCTTTGCGATCGAGGAGCCCGAGGCGCACCTTCATCCCCAAGCCGCGCGGACTCTGTGGAACAGAACGCAAGCGCTTTCCGGCCAAAAGCTCATGACGACACACTCGCCCTATTTCGTGCAGCACGTTCCGCTGCGCGACCTTCGGCTTGTGCGGTTGCGTGGCGGCCAGACCGAGATCAGCGCGCTCCCTCGCTTGATCGTGTCCGAACTATCTTGGAACGACTCGCTAGACGGCTTTTTACAGGGCGGAGGCGGTCGCGTGTTTGAACGCGACTCAGCGACCGGCCGGCTTGCCGCGCGATCCTGCTTCGACCAAGCAATGGCCGACTCGTTGGCCCATTGCTATCGCAATGATGCCGTTCCAGCGGCACGGCAGGCTGAAATCGCGGCGTTGCGGCACCAGTGCCGTAGCCTCCCGACCGACGACGATGAGAACGAACTGGGCTTCCACGGTCGCCGTGTCCGTGGCGAGATTTTCTTTGCCCGCCGGTGGATACTGGTCGAGGGCGTGACCGAATATCTGCTGCTTCACGCGCTCGGCAATGCCCTCGGCCTCCCGCTCGACACGCATGGGATTGCGGTCATTGACTTTCAGCAAAGCGGCAGCGCCGGAATCTATCCGGCGCTCGCCGAGGCATTCGGCATCCCCTGGCACATGATTACGGACGGCGATCAGGAAGCCGCCAAGTTCCGCCAGCAAATTCTGGACCGCGGTTTCACGGAAAGCGATCTCACCGACAAGTTTGCGACACTTCCGAAAGATCATGACCTAGAAGATCAACTACTCGCCGACGGCCACGAACAGCTCCTGCGCGAGATCATGGGAACTGTCGGCGGAAAATCCGCGCTGACCTGTCCGTTTGATGAGTTCAAGGCACGGCTGAAGAATAAGAAGACCGGCTATATGGGCGCTCTGTCCTTGCGCATCGCAGCAGACAAAGACCTTGCCGCGAAGATGCCTGCGCCATTCGTGAACCTCATCAAGTCACTGGGAGGCGCGGTATGACAGAACCCCTTCAAGCGGCTCTCGACAGACTGAGCCCGACGCAGCGCAAAGCCGCGGATTGGCAAGAAGGCGCGGCACTTGTGCTGGCGGGACCGGGCGTTGGAAAAACGACCGTGCTCACGACACGAATAGCACGTATACTGAACGACAGCCGCAACAAGAACTTTCGCATCCTTGCTCTGACTTTCACGACGAAGGCTGGCGACGAGATGCGTGAGCGCGTCGAGGCCCTTGTGCCCGGCCTGACCGACCGGACCTTCATCGGGACTTTTCATAGTTTTTGCGCGCAGATTTTGCGCCAGCATGGATCGCATATTGGGATCAAGCCCGACTTCGGCATCTACGATCAAGATGATGATCGCCGAGAACTGCTACGCGAGGCCCTTGTGGCTGCGGCGGACAATGGCGAGGACGTAGCGCCCGACGACGTTCGATGGCTGCGCGCGATCGACCAACTGCGCAGCAGCCTTGTCAGCGCCGAGAAAGCTGCAAAGCATTTTCGCGATCCAGCGGCCGGCGAACGCGCCGCGCGTGTTTACGCTATCTATGAAGCCGCGTTGCGCGCCAACAATTCTCTCGACTTCAACGGCATGATTCTGGACGCCTGCCGACTCGCGCATCGCGTGCCGGCTGTCGCCGCCAGGACGAGACAATCCTATCCATATTGGCTGATCGACGAGTTTCAGGACACGACGCCTGCCCAATATCGGCTGGTGCGCTTCTTCGCTGGTGACGATTTCAAGAATGTCTTCGCCGTCGCCGATGACGACCAGATCATCTATCAGTGGGCTGGGGCGAGCTATCGGCAGATCACCCAGTTCCGCGAGCACTTCTCACCGGACCTGATCCAGTTGGTCGAGAACCGGCGTTGCCCGCCTGCCATCGTCCAGGCCGCAAACAATCTCATCGGTCACAACGCCGATAGGACGCCTGGGAAAGAGCCGCTCGTCGCGACACTTTCCGGCGAAGGTCCCGCAATCCTGTTGCGCACATTCGGAACCGATTCGGAGGAAGCCAACGGTATCGCCGATGAAATCGCGGGAGTCGCGGCGGCAGAGCGTGGTCAAGTTGCCGTTCTTGGCAGAACGCGAGCGGTTCTTCAGCCGGTGCTTGATGCCTTGAAAACGCGCGGCGTCGCCGCCTCCATCGCAGTGAGACGAGATAGGTTCATTTCCCCGCAGTTTGCCTGGCTTCAGAGCTGCCTTGACCTGTCCCTTCGTCCAGGCGACCGGCAAGCCTTCACGGCACTTGCGGCCGCGGCCAACCGAATTGCCGGCTTGCAGCTTGATACGGCGCTAATGCTCGCCGAGGCGGCATCGACCGGCACGAGCTACCTGGAGCACTGGGCGTTGGCCGCCGAAGCCAGCCAGAATGAAATCGCAAGGAATCTGTCCGCGATCGCTCTTCGGCTCATCCGGTCGCGGTCTTCCTGGCAGCAGATTGTCACCGAGGCGATTACCTACCTGATGACAACCGCTGAGACGCCCGAAGGCGTCGTCAGCGATGCGGCTGAAGACAAGGCCGCGTGGGAAACCGCGCATAGGGCGATACGCGCCGAGAAAGGTGCGGCGCCCGATCTCGACGAGCTTCTTCAGGGCATGAAGCTGCGGCCCAAGGAGCCGCCTTCCGATCCGACGGCCGTGCGGCTTCTCACGATCCATGCCGCAAAAGGGCTGGAGTTCGATCGCGTCTGGCTTATCGGCATGGCGGAATCCGTGCTGCCTTCGTGGCAGAGCCTCAAGAACAACGCGCCACCATCGGAGCTTGAAGAAGAACGGCGCAACTGTTTCGTCGGCATCACGCGCACGAAGAAGCAGCTCGTTTTGACACGGGCCGAGCAATACCAAGGCTATCGAAAGGCACCCTCGCGCTTTCTGGAGGAAATGGGCCTCAATGCTCAGCAAGCGGGGGCCGTATGAACGCTGTCGAGATTGAAGAGGCCATATCGACGCTCGCCGAGCAGCCGTTCGACGCCGTGGAGTTCCCGTTCGCCTTCCTGCAAGCATTCGGGAACAAGGAAACGACCCTCAAGCGACTGCGCAAGGGCGAGTCGAATAAGTCCGATCTTGGCGGCGTCCTTCAGACTAATAACATCCATATCGCCGTTGCCGCCTCCGGCGAGGTCACGAACACCCTTGCCGCGCTGAAGGCCAGCCCGGCGACGACGCGAGCCAAGGCGAAATTCGTTCTGGCGACGGACGGCGACACCTTCGAGGCCGAGGATTTGACGTCAGGCGAGACGGTTGCCTGCGCCTATGCCGACTTCCCCGATCATTTCGGGTTCTTCCTGCCTCTTGCCGGCATTACCACCGTTAAGCAGGTTCGCGATAGCTCCTTCGACATCCGTGCCACCAGCCGCCTGAACCGGCTCTATGTCGAACTGCTGAAGGACAATCCCGAATGGGGGACCGCCGAGCGCCGCCTCGACATGAACCACTTCATGGCGCGGCTGATCTTCTGCTTCTTCGCCGAGGACACCGACATCTTCGGCGGAACGCGGCGCTTCACCACCACCATCGAGCAGATGAGCGCCAAGGACTCGTCCAACACCCATCAGGTGATCAGCACGCTGTTTCACGCCATGAACATGAAGGACGCAGAGCGCAAGACGGCAAACATCCCCCGCTGGGCCGACCAGTTTCCCTATGTGAACGGCGGGCTCTTTTCCGGAAGCATGGACGTGCCGCGCTTCAGCCGGATCGCGCGTTCCTACCTTCTCCATATTGGCAATCTCGACTGGACGAAGATCAACCCCGACATTTTCGGCTCGATGATTCAGGCCGTGGCTGAGGACGAAGAGCGTGGTGCGCTCGGGATGCACTACACAAGTGTTCCGAACATTCTTAAGCTGTTGAACCCGCTGTTCCTCGATGACCTGCGCGCTCGTTTGGAGGAAGCCGGCGATAATCCCCGCGTGTTGCTGAATCTGCGCAAGCGCATGTCGCGGATCAGGGTCTTCGACCCGGCATGCGGCTCCGGCAATTTCCTGGTCATCGCCTACAAGCAGATGCGGGAGATCGAGGCCGAGATCAACAAGCGGCGGGGCGAACCCGACCAGCATAGTGACATTCCCTTGACCAACTTCCGGGGAATAGAGCTGCGTAACTTCCCCGCTGAGATTGCACGTCTCGCCCTCATCATCGCCGAGTATCAGTGCGACGTGCTCTATCGAGGGAAGCAACTTGCTCTGAACGAGTTTCTGCCGCTCTCCAAAGAAAATTGGATCACCCACGGCAATGCTTTGCGGTTGGATTGGCTAAGCGTCTGTCCGCCAACAGGAACCGGCGTGAAATTGCGATCCAACGATCTATTTAAGACGCCGCTCGATCAGCCGGAGATCGACTTCGAGAACGAAGGTGGAGAGACATATATCTGCGGAAATCCACCATATCTCGGTTCAACGTGGCAGTCGGCCGAGCAGAAAGAGGACCTTCAGCAAATTTTCGAGGGACGCACCAAAAGCTGGAAATCTCTCGACTATGTGGCTGGTTGGTTCATGAAGGCCGCTGACTACGGGACGCAGACCAACACTGTTGCTGCCTTTGTGGCCACCAATTCAATTTGCCAAGGCCAGCAAGTGCCAATCCTTTGGCCGTTGATCTTGCAGACTGGCCATGAAATCGCGTTCGCTCACACCTCATTCAAATGGGCGAATTTGGCGAGCCACAATGCGGGCGTTACGGTTGCCATTATTGGCATCTCCGATCACGCGGGCAAGTTAAGGAGACTATTTTCGATTGGGGAGAACGGCACGACAATCGAAAAGCAGACGGACAATATCAACGCCTACCTGGCAGCGGGTCGTAATATCATAGTGAACAAAGAAAGCCTCCCCATTGCCGCGATTCCTAAAATGATATTCGGGAACAAGGTAGTCGATGGCGGCCATCTGAGAATGAACCATGATGATTTAGACAGGCTTGGCATTTCCAGCGAGACAAAGCAAAAAATCATCAGGCGGATTTACGGATCGGCGGATTTTATCCGAGGAGAGATCGTATATTGCCTATGGATTGAGGATGAAAATCTACCTGAAGCCGTAAGCTATCCAGCGGTCTCCGATCGCATAGACGCTGTGAGGGCACTCCGGCTCGCGAGCCCGGACAAGAGTGCCAACCAGATGGCTCATCGCGCCCATCAGTTTCGTGAGATGAGACATTCTCAAAATTACACCATTGTTCTCCCGAGAATTACATCGGAGAATCGTGAGTTTCTGCCTGTTGGGATTATCGACTCTGACGGCGTGGTCAGTAGTCAAAGTTTTGCTCTTTACGATGAGCCGATCTGGCTGTTGTCAATCATCTCGTCACGCTTGCATATAACGTGGATCGCGACTGTGTGCGGAAGAACACGGACCGATTTTGCGTACTCCAACACCCTTGGCTGGAACACGTTTCCCGTTCCAACGCTCACCGAAAAGAATAAGGCCGACATGGCCCGCTGCGCCGAGGACATCCTGTTGGCGCGCGAGGCGCACTTCCCGGCGACCATCGCCGACCTCTACGATCCCGACAAAATGCCCGTCGATCTGCGCGACGCCCACGAGCGCAACGACGAGGTTCTTGAGCGCATCTACATCGGCCGACGGTTCCGCAATGACACCGAGCGGCTGGAAAAGCTGTTCGAGCTTTACACCAAGATGACCGCCGGACAGGGCGCAACGAAGAAACGCAAGGCGGAGGCGCGCGCATGACCGACGAGAAGAAGGCCATCCCCTCCGTCTCCGTTACCTACGCCCGCAACGGCAGTTCGACCAAGGCCAATGCTCTCGGCATGAGGCCGATGCAGGAGCGCGCCTACGAGAAGCGGGGCGAGCAATATCTTCTCATCAAGTCGCCGCCAGCGTCGGGCAAGAGCCGCGCGCTCATGTTCGTCGCCCTCGACAAGCTCCACAATCAGGGGCTCAAACAGGCGATCATCGTGGTGCCGGAAAAGTCCATCGGCGCGAGCTTCAATGACGAGCCGTTGTCTCGCTTCGGCTTCTGGACCGACTGGATCGTCGCGCCGAAATGGAACCTCTGCAACGCCCCCGGCTCGGACAACGGCGGCAAGGTCAATTCGGTCGAGGCGTTCCTGAAGAGCGACGACAAGGTGCTGGTCTGCACCCACGCCACCTTCCGCTTCGCCGTGGACAGATTCGGCGTAGAAGCCTTCGACGACCGGCTGATCGCCGTGGACGAGTTCCATCACGTCTCCGCCAATCCCGACAACAAGCTCGGCCTGCATCTTGGGGCATTCATCGCCCGCGACCGCGTACATATCGTGGCCATGACGGGTTCCTATTTCCGGGGCGACGCCGAAGCCGTGCTCGCCCCGCAGGACGAGTCGAAGTTCGATACCGTCACTTACACCTACTACGAGCAGCTCAACGGCTATGAATACCTGAAGCAGCTCGACATCGGCTATTTCTTCTATTCGGGTTCCTACGCCGACGACATCCTCAACGTGCTCGATCCGGCCGAGAAGACGATCATTCATATCCCTTCCGTCAATTCGCGCGAAAGCACGAAGGACAAGATCAGGGAGGTCGAGCACATCATCGAGGAGCTGGGCGAGTGGCAGGGGGCCGATCCCACCACCGGCTTCCAGCTTGTCAGGACACCGGACGGCCGCGTCCTGCGCATCGCCGACCTGGTGGATGATGATCCCGCCAAGCGCGACGGCGTTTCCGCCGCGCTGAAAGACCCGGCGCAGAAGCACAACCGCGACCATGTGGACATCATCATCGCGCTCGGCATGGCGAAGGAAGGCTTCGACTGGATTTGGTGCGAGCACGCGCTGACGGTCGGCTATCGGTCGAGCCTTACCGAGATCGTGCAGATCATCGGCCGCGCCACCCGCGACGCGCCGGGCAAGCTGCGCGCCCGCTTCACCAACCTGATCGCCGAGCCGGACGCCTCCGAGGAAGCCGTCACCGAGGCGGTCAACGACACATTGAAGGCCATTGCGGCCAGCCTTCTCATGGAGCAGGTGCTTGCGCCACGCTTCGAGTTCAAGCCGAAGAATCCGCAGAGCGGCCCGACGCCGGGCTTCGACTATGGCGTGGACGGCTACGACCCAAACAAGACCAATGTCGGCTTCAATGAGGAGACGGGGCAGTTCCAGATCGAGATCAAGGGTCTTGTCGCGCCGAAGAGCGAGGAAGCGCAGCGCATCTGCCAGCAGGACTTGAACGAGGTCATCGCCGCCTTCGTGCAGGATAAGACGACGATCGAACGTGGGCTCTTCGATTCCGAGCTGGTGCCGGAGGAGCTGACCCAACTTCGCATGGGCAAGATCATCAAGGACAAGTTCCCCGAGCTGGACGAGGAGGATCAGGAGGCGGTGCGCCAGCACGCTGTTGCCGCGCTCAACCTCACGCAGAAGGCCAAGGAAGTCGCCTTGGGCGGAACCGAGGGCGACGGCGAGAAGAGCCCGAACACCGCCTTCATTGAGGGGGTCCGCAAGTTCGCAATGGATGTCCGCGACTTGGACATCGACCTGATCGACCGCATCAACCCCTTCGGAGAAGCCTATGCCATCCTCGCCAAGACGATGAGCGAGGAGAGCCTGAAGCAAGTCGCCGCTGTGATCGGGGCCAAACGTGTCAACCTCACCATTGAGGAAGCGCGCGAGCTTGCCAAGCGGGCCTTGAAGTTCAAGCAGGAGCGTGGCCGGCTGCCCTCGATCACCTCGCCTGACGCCTGGGAAAAGCGCATGGCCGAGGGCGTGGCCTTCCTTCAACGCATGAAGGCGGAGGCGGAGCGTGGCTAAAGGCTTCACCGACGAGGATGACGCACTTCTCGAAGAGCTTGGTGTCGAGGTCGAGACGAAGAAGGAGTCGAGCCGGACGCCGCGGGAAGAGCGCGTCATCGCCAACTTCGAGGAGATTCAGCGTTTCGTCGAGAAGCACGGCCGCCCTCCGCAGCACGGCGAGGACCGTGACATCTTCGAGCGCCTTTATGCCGTGCGCCTCGATCGCCTGCGCGCGCAGGCCGATTGCCACAGCTTGCTCGCTGCCCTCGATCACCAAGGGATTCTCGCCGGCGCGGAACCTGTCCCCGTCAGCGCGGCCGACGAACTCGACGATGATGAGCTACTGGCGCAGCTTGGGGTGGACGCGGAGCCGACCGACATCACGGAACTCCGACACGTCCGGTCAGCAGCGGAGAAGCGCGCGGCCGAGGAAATCGCCAATCGCCAGACATGCGAGGATTTTGACCAGTTCAAACCGCTGTTCGAGCAGGTGCAGAAGGAACTGAGCGCCGGCCTGCGGCAGACTCGGCGCTTCGAGCGCAAGTCCGAGATCGCGCCCGGCCGCTTCTATATTCTTGGCGGTCAGAAAGCCTATGTCGCGTCAATGGAGCAACCGAGCGTTAATGAGCACGGCAATATAGACGCCCGGCTTCGCGTAATCTTCGACAATGGCACCGAGAGCAATCTTCTCATGCGGTCGCTTCAAAAGGCGCTGCAACAAGACCCGGCCGGACGGCGGATCGTCGAGCCTTCGGCCGGCCCACTCTTCGCCGATCACAATGAGGAAGGCGACGAGGCCAGCGGCATCGTCTATGTGCTACGGAGCAAATCCGATCATCCGGCCGTCGCGGCTCACCGCGACGTGCTGCACAAAATTGGCGTGACCGGCGGCGATATTGCTCGTCGCCTGGCCAATGCGAAGCTCGATCCGACCTTTCTCATGGCAGAAGTCGAAGTCGTCGCCACCTACGAGCTGTTCAACATCAACCGCACCCGGCTGGAGAACCTGATCCATAGGATCTTCGGCGCCGCCCGTCTCGACATCGAGATCAAGGACCGTTTTGGCCAGCCGGTCATCCCGCGCGAATGGTTTCTGGTACCCCTGTTCGTGGTCGATGAGGCCATTGAGAAGATCAGGAACGGAACGATCACCGGCTACACTTACGACCCGAAAACCGCCTCGCTCACACGCGCAGCGCAATAACAGCCTCAGTGTTCGCATGTCCGACAACATTGCGGCGATCAGGACGCTGACTTCAGATCTCACAGCTCCGCACATCCTGATCGGCTCCTTGTGCCCGGCTCCCGCTGACGCTCCCGCCGCGCCCGCTCGCTAAGGGCTCTGCCCTCGCGCGGGCAAGGGATCGCTGACGCTCGGCCAGGGCGGTCTCCCCGACCTTCCGCGCGGATGCGACTTTGGGCACCCAACAACTCCAGAAATCCGCTTGTGCAGGCCGGGTGATCCCCCTCCGCCCCGGCCGCCCTTGCCCTTGCTACCCCGGTCTCGCCGACGGGCAGGGCTGCAGCGCAGCGCTGCGCTGCAACCCAAGCCCATAGGAGAAAGACCATGACCACGAAAGCGAATGCCACCCCCGTCATCGAGAATGGCGCGACGGTTTTCATCCCGCTCAACAAGCTCAAAAAGCATCCGAAGAACGCCCGGAAGACTCCGCACAGCGAGGCGTCCATCGAGGCGAAGGCGGCGAGCATCGCCGTTAAGGGTATCCTGCAAAACCTTGTGGTGGAGCCGGAGCTTGACGCCGAAGGCCAGCCGACCGGCTTCTATCTTGTCAGCATCGGTGAAGGCCGCAGACTGGCGCAGCTTCTCCGCGCGAAGCGGAAGGAGATCAAGAAGACCGAGCCGATCCGCTGCGTCATCGACACGGAGAACGACGCCGCCGAGATCAGCCTTGACGAGAACGTGACCCGCGAAGACTTGCACCCCGCAGACCAGTTCGAGCGCTTCCGCGAGCTTGCGGAAGATCGCGGATGGGGCGCGGAGGAAATCGCGGCCCGCTTTGGCATGACCGCGCATGTGGTGAAGCAGCGGCTGCGTCTCGGCGCTGTCAGCCCCAAGCTGCTTCAGGTCTATCGCGATGGCGGCTTGACCCTCGACCAGTTGATGGCGTTCGCCATCACCGAGGATCATGCCCGGCAGGAGCAGGTCTATGAAAACCTCTCCTATAATAGAGAGCCGCGCCTCATCCGCCACGACCTCATGAAGTCCAATGTGGCGGCGATGGATCGGCGCGCAATCTTCGTCGGCTCGGAAGCCTACGCGGAAGCTGGCGGCGTCATCCTCCGCGATCTGTTCACGGAGGATCGCGGCGGCTTCTACGAGGATGCCGCGTTGCTGGACCGGCTTGTCATCGAGAAACTGGAGCGGATCGCCGCCGAGGTTCAGGCGGAAGGCTGGAAGTGGGTTTCTGTCAATATCGACTACCCCCATGCCCACGGCCTGCGCCGCGCTTATCCGCGTCCGGTGGAGCTTTCCGAGGAAGACGCCGCCGCATACGACGCCGCGCAGGAGGAATATGACCGCCTGTCGTCGGAATACGAAAGCGCGGAGGAACTGCCCCACGATGTGGACCAGCGCTTCGGAGAGCTTGAAGCGGAGATTGAGCGCATCGACGCCAAGCGCCATGCTTACGATCCCGACGAGCTCGCGCGCGGCGGCGCTTTCGTGGTCCTGAACCATGACGGGACCGCCCGCGTGGAGCGCGGTTTCATCCGCCCGGAGGACGAGAAGCCGGAGCCGGAGGAAGCCGAGGGCGGCGAAGCCATCATCGACGGCGTGCGCGTCAATGGCGATGGCGGGATCATCGAGGGTGGCGACTATGACGAGGACGGGAGCCATGTTTCGGCGCTCGACACCGAGGACGAAGTAGCGGAGGACGACGGCAAGCCGCTGTCGGACCTTCTCATCCGCGACCTGACCGCTCACCGGACGCTTGGCCTTCGCCTTGCGCTTGGCGAGCAGCCGGACATGGCCTTGATCGCCGTCACGCATGCGCTCGCCGCACAGACCTTCTATCGCGGCGCGGATGCGGCCTGCCTCGAAATCCGTCCCACCAGTCCGCACCTTGGCGGACATGCGGACGGCATCGAGGACACGGCGGCAGGCAAGGCGCTGGCGGATCGTCACGCCGGATGGGCGGCGGACATGCCGCGCGACGTGGCGGACCTGTGGGGCTTCATCGCCGGGCTGGATCAGGCGAGCGTCATGGCGCTGTTCGCGCATTGCGCTTCGCTGACCGTCAACGCGGTGAAGCAGCCTTGGGAGCGGAAGCCTCGCGCGCACGAAACGGCGGACAGGCTGGCGACGGCGCTCGCTCTCGACATGACGGCGCATTGGATGCCGACCGCACGGACCTATCTCGGCCGCGTGACCAAGGCGCACATTCTCGCCGCTGTACGCGAAGCCGTCAGCGACGAGGCGGCGGATCGCATCGCCAGCATGAAGAAGCAGCCGATGGCGGAAGCCGGTGAGCAGCTTCTTGCCGGGACCGGCTGGCTGCCGTCCCTCATGCGGACGCCCGAACCCGCATGGCTGACTGACGCCCACACCGCTGATGTCGAGGATGCGTCAGATGCGGAGAATGCCGACACCTTCTCCGTCGCGGCGGAATGAAAGTTGAGCCGGGACCGCGCAAGCGGTCCCGGCCTGCCACCGGAAAAATCCGGCCGCGCGGCTTCACCGCGCGGCCGGATGACCTCGACTGTCCAAGGGCCGACTGCCGTGTTTCAGGTCGACAGAGAGGCCAAGCATTGGCACGATAGGGGCGACCGAAACACGGGGGCGAAGGACAAGGAACGGTAAGTAGGAGGACGATCATGATCGCCGTAATGCTTATGAGCGTGGCGCTGATCGCGATCCTCTGTGTCGTCGCCTATAGGCTTGCCGTCTATGCGCTGCCCCTCATGCTCGGATTGACTGCCGCCCAATTCGCCAATCAAACCGGCTCCGGCCTGATCGGCGCGGGGCTCGTCGGCTTGGTCGCCGCAGGTGTGGCGTTTGGTATTCTAGCGCTTCTGTTCGACACGCTGCGCCAGCCGATCCTTCGCCTGATCGTGGCGCTAATTTTCGCCGCCCCCGCCGCCGTCGCGGGCTACGCGCTCGTTCACGGCGTCACACGCGAGGCCGTGCCCTCGGAGGTCTGGCGGCAGATTTTCTGCATAAGCGGCGGCGCGTTCGTCGGCATATCCGCACTTTTGCGATTGGCCGCGCCGGTTGATGCCAGACCAATCGGCGCATAGCCGATTGGCGCACGACCGCGTGAGTTGGTGTCATTTCCGATGATAGGTCAGCGCCAATGCGATGCAGTGGCGCAGCGCCGCCAGCGGCAAGCGCGAGGTGAGATCAAATAGAAGCGCGCGGTTGCCGATAAACCGAAACTTGTCTGGATAAAGGTCGCGGAACTGCTGCAGCAGATTCGTCGTGCAGATGAAATACATCGTGACCTCGTTGGGCGCTTTCACCTTCCACCCAAGCCGCACCGTGCTGCCCTTTGTTGTCCGGTAGGCCGGCTCCCCCCACTTGGGCGATTCCTCTACGTCGCCTGCGTTTGCTCGCTCGGCAGCGTCGAAAATGATCTGCCGCAGACTCAGCAAGCGCGTGCGCGCCTCCACCGGCATAGCATGCAAGACCGCAGCCACCTCTGAATTGATGGTCTTCATGTTTCGCCTCCGTGCCGCGAACACATCATCCGCCGCCGTCAGTTCTTCTACCAGAGTCCTTAAACCCAAATTTGGAGCGTTGCCCTTCGGGCCGCGCTTTCGGCTTCGCCGGCACCACGCCTTCGGCGCGTTTCCGCCATTCGGCTTCAATCGCTAACGCAAGAGAGGGCGGAGGCGGCCAGCTCGCACGACGTCCCGCCATGTCGGGCTCCATCGAGATTCCGGCCTCTATCGCCGCGTCGAGATCATGAGGCAGCCTCGCCACCTCGGCCGCGACACGCTCCGGCAGCTTGAACGGGAGCGGCGGGATCGTCGTCGTGACTTAGCGGATCGCACCGCATCCCTCATGCCGGCTTCATCGGCGGCGCAACGGTCGCGCCAGTAAAGATGCGAAAGATAGCCGGCACAAATTGTCGTTGACCGGATCATTCCAGCGAGTCTTGTCAGTGAGGGCGATGGCTTCAACTTGACCGTCGTTGATCCCGCATCGTCGGCTTGGCGCGGAGGCCGACCGTCGCCTGTCGTGCCCATGTCGATTTCCATGCTGGCCGCCCATCCGCGCCCTCGATTGGCAGGGGTCTGACCGAAGACCGGCGCCGCTGCGCGTCGCCTCGCTCGTCTTCCCGCAACGACCGTCGCCAGCTTTTTTCCGCCGCCTTCGGCTTTGCATCGCGAAGCAAAAAAGCCGTCGCCGGCCGCCTTCCACTGAGTTTCAGCCCTGACGGGTGCGGGGCCGATCGTCCCCGGTCGCACGACCCCCATCGAGGTCGCGATGGGCGCGGCCCGATTGGAAAAAGGAACACGACAATGGCGACCATCGGCACCTTCACCAGCACCGACAACGGCTACACCGGCACGGTCAAGACCCTCACTCTCAACGTCAAGACCGTGAAGTTCGTCCCGGCCGAGGGCGACAGCGAACGCGGCCCCGACTTTCGCATCTTTGCCGGCGCCACCGAGTTCGGCGCCGCCTGGAAGAAGACCGCCCGCGAGACGCAGCGCGAATACCTCTCCGTCAAGCTGGACGATCCGAGCTTCGCCGCCCCGATTTACACCAGCCTGGTCGCGGCCGAGGACGGCGAGAGCCACAACCTCATCTGGTCCCGCCGCAACGGCGACTGAGGCCGGAACCCCAAGAAGCCCCGCTCACCCGAGCGGGGCTTCGCCATGCTCATGGCCGCCACCGCCTGTCAGGAAACAAGTCGATAAGAATATCGCGTATTCCATTCAACCGCTCAGACGGCCGATTCAGGATAACATAGTCGTTGGTTAGAATGCGGCGAGTCGGGCCAGATTGGCCCGAAGCGGACATCGCGGACGGTTATATGTTCGACACGAACCAGACAATGAACGACGCGACGCCGAGAAGCGCGATCGCGAGCAAAATTCTCACGGACAATGAGTCTCTCGCTGCCACTTGCTTCGGCCATGGCAGCGTCAAAGCGCGCAGCGCCGCGACGAAGGCCGCCGTCCCTCCAGCAACGCGTATCCAATCCAGCTGCACCCACCGAGACGCCATGCTCGTGGCTTCCGCGTTCGTCAGCGTCTGCCCTGGTGCACCGCTTGCGTGGCCCCAGAGCGCTGCGTTCATCGGCCAAAAGACGAGGACGGTCAGGACGAGCATGGCAAAGATGCCGAGCGCTGGAATGCACAAGAGCCACCGATAGGACCACGGCGTGCGCCAACCAGAGAGTAGTGCCCCAAACGATGCGATCAGCAAGGCCGCCGAGGAAGGAATGAAGAACACGCCGGTATCGACAGGCCAGGCCGTTCCATAAGGTAGCAATGCTAATGATCGGGGTGGGTCAGCGCTCCAAGCGCCGGCGAGGACGATGAGATCGAAGAGTTTGGCCCCAACAAGCGGCCCCGCAGCGAGGACCGCGAGCCAAAGAAACGCCTTCGTCGCACGCTCCCGCATCGTCGCGCCAAGCCTCCTCGAATGAGCCATCCTACAAGCCTCAAGTGTGGCCGTGAAGGGACGAGCGGAAGGTCGCACACAGCGGCCACCGCTTTTTGGTCCCCGTCCGCTATCGGCGAATGCTGTTGCAAAAGTCGGTGATTTCGGCGGTTTCCTCTCGTCGAGGTGCGGCTTGGTCGAGTTTGGCGACCGGCGGTTCCAACGCCGGGCTGCCTTCGCTGGGTCTATGCGGCGGCCGTTGCGGGGCTTGGCGGGGCGACAAGCTTGGCGAGTTTTCTAAGGTTCTGAGCAGCCGCGGCGAGAGTGAATTCGTCGTGTGCGCCCGACGGCCCGCGCAGCCGCAGCCGATCGAGCTTCAAGATGCGCTTCAGGTGCGCGAACAGCATCTCGACCTTCTTCCGCTCGCGGCGCGATTGCTCGTAGTCCGGCCCAGCGTTGATCGCGCGGGCGACATCGCGCGCGGCTTCGTGGACGCTGCGTGTGACCTTGCGCATGGGTTGGCCGGGACAGCAGCGCTGCTTGAGCGGGCAAGCGCCGCAATCTGATTGCCGTGCGCGATAGCGTTTCTGGCCATCTTTGTTGACGCCGGATCGCGATGTTTCGTAGGCGCGCCGATATTGCACCAGGGTTTTGCCGCCCGGGCATGTGTAGGCGTTGGCGTCGGCGTCAAACACAAAATCGGAGCGGCTGAAGGTCCCGTCGTCGCGCTCGCCTTTGTCCCACACCGGCACGTGTGGCGCGATGTTCTTCTCGTCGACCATCCAGGCCAGCATTTCCGCTGTCCCGTAAGCAGTGTCGCCGATCAGCCGCTTGGGCCTCATGCCGAAACGGTCCTCAACGCGATCGATCATCGCCTTCGTCGCCGCGACTTCCGCCGTGCGCAGCGCAGGCGTGGCCGCGACATCCATGATCACCGCGTGCTTCACATCGATCAAGTAATTCGTGCACCAGCCGAAGAAAGCTGGACGTCCCACTGCCGCTGTCAGCCGTGATGCGGGATCCGAGAGCGAAATCTCCTTCGGCGGCGCAGCTTCGCGATCAAGGCCGTCGAGATATTCGCGCACTGCGCGGCTGGGGCCGCCTCCGCCCGCACCGCCACTCCAATCGTGGTCGTCGCCGCCGTCGATGTGATTTTGGCGGTTGGCGTCAGCGCGAATGATGCTGGCATCCGTCGCGAAGCCTTCGCCGCCGACCAGACCCTTCTCGATGCAGGACCTGACCGTCGTCTCGAACACGTGGCGCAGAACCTCGGCGTCGCGAAAGCGGCCATGACGGGCTCTCGAGAACGCCGAATGGTCCGGGATTGCGTCTTCAAGGCCCAGTCGGCAAAACCAACGATAAGCCAGGTTGAGGCGGACCTCCTCACACAGGCGCCGTTCAGAGCGGATGCCGTAGCAATAGCCGATCAAGAGCATCCGGATCATCAGCTCGGGATCGATCGAAGGCCGCCCGGTGTGCGAATAGTAGGGCGCGAGCTGCGTCCTCAGACCGGAGAGATCGAGCACCGCGTCGATCCTGCGCAACAGATGATCGCCCGGAACCGCCTCATCCAGATTGAACTGATAGAAAAACTGGCCCTGCGCGCCGGCTTTCTCTCCCATCATCGTCGCCTCCCTCGCTCGCAGCACAAGGGAATCAGCGTTCGCCTAACAACGCATGGAGTTTTGCAACAAAATTGGCGAGTTCCCGACTGGGACAGTAAGGGGCTCTGGCGTCCGCCTTAAAACTGTGACTGGCCGGCTGAATCCTTGGCCCACCATTGCTCTTCAGCAAATATATGTCCTGATCAGATCCTTTGCCCGGCCGCCGCTGGCGCTCTGGCCGCGCCGATCTTGCTAAGGGCTCCGCCCTCGCGCGGCGCAAGGGATCGCTGACGCTCGGCCGGGACGGTCTCCCCGACCTTCCGCGCGGATGCGTGCTGCGCACTGTCGTCATGCCTCCATCCGCTTGTGCAGGCCGGGTGATCCCCCTCCGTCCCGGCCGCCCTTGCACCTTGCTACCCCGGTCTCGCCGACGGGCAGGGCTGCAGCGCAGCGCTGCGCTGCAACCCAAGCCCATAGGAGAAAGACCAATGAACACCGTGACCCTGAACCCGCAGTCTGTTTCGTCCGGTTTCCGCGTGGATGTTTCGCGCGGACAGCGGATCGGCCGCGTTTCGTCGGAGTGGTTTTCGCGCCCAGATGACGAGCGCTTTCTGTCGCTCACGGAGCTTTACGACACCGTGAAGGCGAGAGCGGAGCGCGCCACCGCCCGCACCGTGGAGAGCCGCGCCGTGCGCGTGGAGGCGAACAGGGAGGATGCGGAGCGGCTTTCGCTTATCGTTCCCGGACAGGATGAGCCCATCGCGCCGACGCATTGGAGCTTCGGCCAGCTTTGCAGTCTTGTAGGAGCGCCCGCCAGCTATATGCGCCAGCTCCCCGCGCCACTCGCAGGCATCAATCTGCAGCATGGCTTGCTGTCGCACCGCGCCGAGCTTGTGAAGACCTTGGAGGCGGAAGACGGACGCATCGAGCTTCGCGCCGTGACCGGGCCGGACTATGGCCGCATTTGGGATCACGAGCTTGTCGCCGCCGTGATGCGGATCGCGGGGAACGGCATTGGCGATACGATGTGGAAGGTGCCGGGCGTGCTGGATTGGGCGACCATGACGCACAACCCCTTTATTGACGTGACCAAGGACACGACGACGCTTTATGCGAGCGACCGCGACGTGTTCCTGTTTCTCGTGGACGACACGCACCCCATCGAAGCCGGGCGGCTTCCGAACGGCGAGCCGGATTTGTATTTCCGGGGCTTCTATTGCTGGAATAGCGAAGTCGGTAGCAAGACCCTCGGCATCGCCTCTTTTTATCTCCGCGCGGTGTGCATGAACCGCAATCTTTGGGGCGTGGAAGGCTTCGAAGAAATCAGCATCCGGCACAGCAAGTTCGCCGCGCAACGCTTCGCCCATGAAGCGGCCCCCGCGCTGACCAGCTTTGCCAATTCGTCGCCCGCGCCTTTCGTGGCGGGGATCAGGGCGGCGCGGGAAAGGATCGTCGCCCGCACCGACGAGGACCGCGAAGGCTTCCTGCGCAAGCGCGGCTTCTCCAAGGCCGAGACGGCGAAGATCATCGAGACCGTGTTGCAGGAGGATGGCCGTCCGCCGGAAAGCATCTTCGATTTCGCGCAAGGCATGACGGCGCATGCCCGCACCAAGGCGCATCAGGACACGCGCCTTGAACTGGAGGCGAAGGCGAAGACCTTGCTTGAGAAGGCCGCATAGAGAGGAGCCGCGCAGCCGCAAATTCGGCTGAGCGGCTTTCGTTTCTTGCAGCGCTCAAAATTTTTCGCCGATCCGGCTTTGCGGATCGGCGGCGGCCGCTCCTCCCTGCGGGCTGCCCGGCCGGCTCGCCGCGCACGCGCGGCTCGCCAAACAACTTCGCCTATGGTAAGAAATTAGAAACCAAAATTGATCGCGTCGCACGATCAACATATCTCGCTATTGCGGCTTCAAACTCCACTGAGCATTGGCAAACTTCTCTATCCGGGCGCGCTTTGCGGCTGAGTCCCGGAAACGGGAGAAGACGCCATGCAGAGTACGGATTGGCGTTCGTCCGCGGCCTATGAACATACAAGAACGATCCCGGCCGCGGGCTTCGCTTGGGAATATCTCCGACGCGATGCGGACTATCATCGCGACTTTGACAAGATCAATCGCTTGAAAGCGCAAAGCGCGAGAGCGCTCGCCGCGTTTTCGGAGCGTTGGGGGTTACGATTTCCCGCGCGACCCGCAGCTCCCGCCAGATCGCCAATCGCTGTTTTGGATTCCAAGCCTACAGCCCGAGGCGATGTTGCTGACGCCCGCATCGTCGCCGGTCGAAGCGGCGTCATTGCCCCTGACGTTGCCGCGCCTGCGCAACCTCGATCTCAGGCAATCCGAAGACGGTTGGCACGCCATCTGGCAAGTCAACGGCGTCACACATCAGTTCTGGCTACTCGAGGCGCCGCCAGATGCAGACACCGCCTATGTCGTGACCTTGCCGCTTGACGCCTTGTTCGAGCTGCGCGTCCATTCCGCACGACGGTTCTGGCGAAACCTCAATGGCCGTTCGCCCGGCGCACCGTTTCGCGCGATGCCGGATCAGCTTCGGCAATTTCACACACTCTCTTTGCGGGCGCTTGATGCGCGTCTTGCCGGCGAAAGCTATCGCGGCATCGCTGAAGTGCTGCTCGGCTTTCATGGCGACAAGACCGATTGGGAAGGCGACCCTCGCAAGAACAAGGCCCGGCGCCTGGTCGCCGCCGGCCTGCACATGATGCACGGCGGCTATCGCGATCTGCTGCACTATCCCATCAAGCTGCGTCGCCGTTGACCAGTTTCCCGCTTTGTAGAAGCAAGGGTGCCGCCAGCGCATAGGCGCAAATGCGGCACGCTACGCGCCGCCGATGCTTCGCCATGGTTCGCCATAGCCCGCTGTCGCCACCGACAGCCGCACCCACGACGAACCAAAGGTGATCTATGGCCGATCCGAAGGCGGACCTGCCGCCGCGACTTCTGCGCACGCCTGATGCCGCGCGCTTTCTCGGAATCTCCATCCGCACGCTGGAGAAACACCGCACCTACGGCACCGGACCGACCTATCGCAAGATCGGCGGCCGTGTCGTCTATGCCGTCGAAGACCTGCAAGCCTGGTCGGCAATCGGCGCGCGCAAATCCACCCGCGACACCAATGTCGGCCGCGTGTTCCCGGCGCGTCGTTTGACGCCGGACGAGCGCGGCGGACGCTGAGCGCCGCGCGATGTTGACAGTCCTCACCGGCGACTGCCGCGACCTCATGCCGAAGCATGGCCCCTTCGACATGATCCTCGCCGACCCACCCTACGGCGACACGTCGCTGGCCTGGGATCGGCGTGTCGACGGCTGGCTGACACTGGCTCACGACGCGCTGCGACCGACAGGCTCGCTTTGGGTGTTCGGCTCGCTGCGCAGTTTCATGGCGACCGCAGATCAGTTCGCCGGCGCTGGCTTCCGCTACGCGCAGGAGATCGTCTGGGAAAAGCAGAACGGCAGCAGCTTCCACGCCGACCGCTTCAAGCGGGTGCATGAGCTGGCCGTCCAGTTCTACCGTGCGGACGCGCGTTGGCGCGACATCTACAACGACGTTCAGACGATGCCGGACGCCACGCCGCGCACCGTGCGGCGCAAGCGCCGGCCGCCGCACACCGGCCACATCGAGGCCGGCCACTATGTCAGTCACGACGGCGGGCCGCGCCTCATGCGTTCCGTCATCCATCTGCGCAACTGTCACGGCCGCGCCATCCATCCGACCGAAAAGCCGACCGCGCTCCTCGAAATCCTGATCCGCACGAGCTGCCCCGAAGGCGGGCTCGTCGGCGACTGGTTCGCCGGATCGGGCGCCGCCGGCGAAGCTTGCCGGCTCGCCGGCCGCCGCTATCTCGGCTGCGAGATCGACGCGGACATGGCTGAACGCGCCCGCGCGCGGATCGCCGCCGTGCTCCCCTTCCGCGACGGAGGCGCCGCACAAGCACGCGAGCTCTCACCCAGCGAAGGAGACGTTCCATGACCGGCAATGCGGCCCGCCGCATGCGCGGCCGTCCGCAGCCGGACGGTCCTGCACCCTTCACCACGCTGGTCGAGCTGACCTGGCATCAGAAAAAGATCGAGAACTGGATCAGGTTCGGCCGCAAGAGCTACGAACGGATTCTCGACCGCCGTCGTAGCGTCGTCGGCTTCGCGCCCAACGCGATCTTCGCCTTCGTGCGTTGGGCGTCCAACGACTTCGGGACGATCAGCTCGCGCATCGATATCGTGCGTGCTGTCGGTCGCGGCGAACCATTCCAGACATTGCCGCTCGTACGGCCGGGCGGCGACATCCTGTTGCGCCTCGAGAGCTGGCCGAAGGTCAGCCAAGTGCTTCAGGCGATCGACGCAGTTGAAGCTCTCGGCCTCGATCCGGCGGACGTGGCGCCGGAGCACTGGCGGCACGTCCACAATCGTCTGACCGCCGGCCAGGAGCCGCGCGCCTACACGCCCGACCAGCACGCCGCCTGGCTCCAGCGCCGGAGGATCGCGCCATGAGCCGCTTCGGCTATGTCATGGTGACGTATTTCGTGACGATGGGCATGGCCATCGCCGCCTTCATCCCGACGCCCATCAGGCTGATCTGGAACGCCAGCGCGAGCGCGCCGATCGGCTTCTACACCATCGAGCCGGCGGAGCGCCTTCAGGCGCCGGACCTGGTCGCCGTCACGCCGCCCGAGGCGCTCGCCAGCTTCATCACGGAGCGCGGTTATGTCGGGCGCGGTGTGCCGATGTTGAAGCGCGTGCTCGGCCTGCCGGGACAGCGCGTGTGCCGTTCCGGGCTCACTATCGCCGTCGATGGAATCGAAGTCGGCGACGCGCTGGAGCGCGATCGTCTCGGCCGCGAGCTGCCTGCCTGGCGCGGCTGCCGCGTGATCGCCGATGGCGAAATCTTCCTCATGAACTGGCAGGTCCGCGACAGCCTCGACGGCCGTTACTTCGGACCCATCCCCGCAAGTTCCGTCATCGGCCGGGCGATCCCGCTGTGGACCGATGAGGAAGGCGACGGCCGCTACCGCTGGCGCGCGCCGACGCACTGAAACGTGCCTTCACCCCTCAACCACAGGAGATGTTCCATGGCGCAGATCGGACAATTCACCCGCGAGAAATCCCGCTTCGTCGGTCGCATTCACACGCTGACTCTCTATCGCGACCTCACCATCGTTCCGGCCGAGCCGTCCGATGCCGAGAACGCGCCGGATTATCGCGTCTATCACGGCGACGAGAACGGCCCGGAGATCGGCGCCGGCTGGAAACGCACCGGCGAAAAGGCCGGCGAGTATGTCTCGCTCCAGCTCGACGACCCCAGTTTCGTGCAGCCGATCCGGGCCAACCTGTTCCAGTCGGACGACGACAAGGCTGCATGGTCGCTGCACTGGAATCGACCGCCCAAGCGCAGCGAACGGGACTGAAGCGATGCGCTATGCCGTCAAGATCGCGCATAAACCCGCCATCCCTTTGTTCGCGGGAAAGCCGTCTCATCCCTTCGTCCCGCTCGGCGACCAGACGGCCGGCGCGCGCAGCGAAGGTCAAGGGCGGCGTTTCGCCGGCGCCCCGCGCGCACCCTTGACCGCAGCGAGCACGCTGGCAGGCTGGCGTCGTGGCGGAGACCGGATGGTCTCCCGATATGCCGTTCTCTTGTTCGCCAGCGCGCTCCCGGTCGCCACGCTTGGGGGCGTGGCGACGGCGCAGCCAATTGCGGCCGAACGCATAGCCACGAGCAATCCATACGCTGACCACATCGCCGAAGCTTCGCAACGCTTCGGCGTTCCGATTGCATGGATTATAGCCGTCATGCGCGCCGAGAGCGCGGGCGATGTGCAAGCAGTCTCGCGCAAGGGCGCGATGGGTTTGATGCAGTTGATGCCCGATACTTGGGCCGAACTGCGCGTCCGTCACGGCCTCGGTCGCGATGTCTATGATTCTCGCGACAACATCCTCGCAGGCACGGCCTATCTGCGCGAGATGTTTGACCGCTACGGGAACATCGCTGCCATGCTCGCAGCCTACAATGCCGGTCCTGGCCGCTACGACGAATACCTCTCGACGGATCGTCCGTTGCCGGCCGAGACACGTAACTATGTCGCGGCCATTCTTCCTCTGATCGGCGTTGGCGATAACGTCGAGCGCATCATAGTCGCGACCGCCGATCCCAATGCGTGGAGGCGCGCGCCGCTCTTTGTGGCGCGCTCGACTGACATACAATCTGCCGACTCCATGCAGTCCGATCAGCGCTCGACCAACATGCCGGCGACGCATCCGGTGCGTGATGTGTCAGCGATCGAGCCGCGATCCGACGGATTGTTCGTTGTCAGTGCAAGCGCGGGCGAACCGCAATGAAGACGGCGACCGGGCGCGACACGGCCACCGTTTCAGTGTGCAGGCGGATAGCGTGGACTCACGGACAGAAGCAGGCGGGAGGAGCAAAAAGGGCGGAAAGGCGTGAGGGCAAGATAAAACAAAGCGGCACCCTGTCGGGCCGCTTTGGCAAATTGTTGTTGTCTGCACACTGGTTAGGGTCGCCTCGCACGGCACTCCATTTGCTGGCAGTGCGTGCCGTCCATTGGCTCAACCCGTTGGCTTCGCTGACTTCTCAACGGCACCATAGCTCAGAACGGTGCGTTTTCGCCCCATTGCCGCCAGGACGGCGCCCATGAGCGCCGACGACGAGGATCGGTTTCGGCCGAGGCCGGGCCGCATCCGATCCGACACACGCGGCGGCGCGCGGACCAAGAGCTTCTTCACCAGGGTAAGGAAGATCACCCGGCAGCAGTGCACCGCGCCAGCTCGCCATGGCCCGCGCCGGAGCGCGAGCGCTTCGGCCAAGGGCGCCGCCCGCGCGCGCGCCGCCAGTGGACCCGGCGTCAGACGCGGGCGCGGTGCGGCCTTCATTCGGTCGCGCCAGCTCGCGGGCGGTTGGCGCCACAGCCAGCCCGGTGTGCGTCGCGTCGTCGTCAAAACGCGCTTCGTCCACAAGGCCGGAAGGAACGGCAAGGCCGCCGCCCATCTGCGCTATATCCAGCGCGACGGCACGGCGCGCGACGGCGAACGCGGCCAGCTCTATTCTGAGACGGAGGATCGCGCCGACGGACGCAGCTTTCTGGAACGTGGCAAGGAGGATCGCCACCAGTTCCGCTTCATCATCTCGCCCGAAGACGGCGCCGACCTGTCGGACCTCAAAGCTCACACCCGCGACCTTATGAACCAGATGGAAGCGGACCTCGGCACGAAGCTCGATTGGGTCGCGGTCAATCACTACAACACCGGTCATCCGCATGTTCATGTCATCGTCAACGGGCGTGACGAGCTGGGCGGGGATCTGGTCATCAACGGCGACTATCTCGCCAACGGCATCCGCGAGCGGGCGAGCGAGTTGGCGACGCTCGAACTCGGCCCCGTCACCGAGATCGAGCAGCGCCGCAAGTTATCGGCTGAGATCGACCAGGACCGCTTCACTCGCATCGACCGGGCGATGACGGAAGAAGCCGAGGACCGCTTCCTCGATCTGTGCCATCAGCCGGCCGAACCGAGACGCCAGTTCAACCGTGCGCTTCGCCTGCGCCGCCTCGCCAAGCTGGAGAAGATGGGGCTCGCTGCCGAGCATGCGCCCGGCGTCTGGGAGCTAAGCGAGCGGCTGGTGCCGACCTTGCGCGCGTTGGGCGAGCGCGGCGACATCGTCCGCTCCATGCACAAGGCGCTGAAGGCCGATGGCATGGAGCGCGATCCGATGACCTTTCGCATCCACGAGGCCGCGCCCGAAACATCCATCGTCGGCCGCGTCGTCGACAAATACCTGTCCGACGAACTGGGTGAGAACCTCACTCTTGTCGTCGATGGGATCGATGGGCAGACGCACCATGTCTCCAGCATTGAGCCGGCTCGCGTGGACGACGCACGAATCGGCAGCATCGTCGAGATCGGCCCGGCCGAAGCGACGCGGCGTCCGTCCGACCAAGCCATCGCCTCCATCGCCGAGAGCGGGGTCTATCGGCCGAGCCGACATCTGGAGCAGGCCCGCTTCGAGGGGCGTGTTCCGGGCGGCGACTATCAGGGCTTTATCGACGCCCATGTCCGCCGGCTGGAGGCGTTGCGCCGCGCTGGTATTGCCGAGCGGATCGACGCTGACCAATGGCGCATCCCCGAAGACTTCGAGCATCGCGCCACCGCCTACGACGCCGGTCGGCGCCGGCAGGCCAATATCCGCATCCTTTCGGCCTTCGATCTGGACAAGCAGATCGGCGCCGACGGCGCGACCTGGCTCGATCGGCGGCTGATCGTCGGCGAGGCTTCCGATCTCGCCCCCGCCGGCTTCGGGCAGCAGGTTCGCGACGCAATGGACCGCCGGC
Organism: Pseudomonadota bacterium; assembly: GCA_049324555.1. GTDB lineage: Bacteria > Pseudomonadota > Alphaproteobacteria > Caulobacterales > Parvularculaceae > Amphiplicatus. The sequence continues at coordinate 42,973 of JBMOOR010000157.1, forward strand.
GCGATCACCTAATCGACCGGGGCGACGCCACCCGCCAACAGAACGGCCGCGTCTTCTACCGGCGCAATCTCCTCGCTACGCTGCGCGAACGCGATGTCGCTCGCGCCGGCGCCGAACTGGCGACGAGCAAGACCATGCCGTTCCGCGCCGCAAGAGACGGCGAAACCGTCGGCGGCAAGTTCACCGGCGCCGTCCAGCTATCGAGCGGCAAGTTCGCCATCGTCGAAAAGAGTTATGAGTTCACCCTTGTCCCCTGGCGGCCGGTCATCGACCGTCAACTCGGCCGCGAAGTCATGGGCGTCGTGCAAGGGGGGTCGGTATCGTGGCAGTTGGGACGGCAAAGGGGTCTCGGGCTGTGAAGGCAAGTCCCAAGCTCAACCGTCGCATCGACGACACGGCAAGATGGAATCACGTCTCTGCAATGAACTCCGGCCCGTAGGAAACCGGAAGGCTTATCGAGCGCACGATGAAGCAGACCTTGTGAATGTGGTTATAGTGTCTCTGCAAGCTTGCAATATCGCGGACCTGCTCGACCGCGATGTCACGAGCATCGTACAGCGCGGGACCGCCCAGCCTGCCGTATGATTCAACGCTGCTTGAGCGCCTCAGCCACCTCTGACGGACAATCATGTCCTTGTCAGACCTTGCGCGACAATATGGCGAGCAGATCAGCCAATTGATCGGCGCGAGCACCGGCCAGTTTCGCGCCAACATGCCCTTGGATTGCGGCGCCATAGACTGTCCATATTCGCGACTGCATCGCGCGGCCCGCTTCGGTGACGACCACCCAACGGCCACGTCCATCATCCGCGAAAGCTTCGCGCCGGACCAAACCGTCCTTTTCCATGCGATCGAGGAGCCGGGAAAGGTTGTGCTGCGCGAGCAGCGTCCGCTCCTCAATCTCATAGGGGCGGAGTTTCCCGTCCTCAGCGCGCACCAGTTCCAGCAGCACATCATACCAGCCGAGTGGTGGAAGACCTGCCGCCTTCAGGTCCTGCTCGATTGCGGCCAGGACTAGGCGCTGCGCCCGCATGAGGCGCACCCAAGCGCGGATGACGGACGGAGAGGGCATCGTGTCGGCGCTCGAGGAGCAGCTGGGCATAAATGCAATTACATCTATATTGACGGGCAACGCAAGCTGATATAGATGTAGTTGCATCTACATCGCGAACCGGAGTTCGTCCGTGACCCAAGACCGCCTGACCGACTACGCCGTGGCGCTGCTGCGCATTAGCCTCGGCGTCATGTATCTCGCCCATTCCATCGCGCTCAAACTACTGACCTTCGGGCTTGTCGGCACGGCGAGCTATTTTGAATCCATAGGCCTGCCGGGATGGCTGGCCTATGTGACCTTCGCTGCGGAAACCATCGGCGGAGCAATGCTGGTTCTTGGCGTTTATGCCCGTTGGGTGGCCGTGGGGCTGATCCCGGCGTTGCTCGGTGCGATTATCTGGGCGCATGGCGGTAATGGCTGGGTATTCAACGCGCCGGGCGGCGGCTGGGAATATCCGCTCTACCTGATCGTGCTCTCCGCCGCGCAGTTCCTGCTTGGCGATGGCTCTTACGCGCTGCGTCCCTCCAAGCCGCTTCTCTGATCCCATGACAGGAGATCCCGTCATGTCCAACGCCAAGCTGACGCTGGTCAGCCATCACCTCTGCCCCTATGTCCAGCGCGCGGCCATTGCGCTTACCGAGAAGAGTGTGCCCTTCGAGCGCCGCTATGTTGATCTCTCGGCCAAACCAGACTGGTTCCTCGCCATCTCCCCGCTCGGCAAGGTACCACTGCTGATCGTCGCTCACAGCGAGGGCACGGAGACCGTTCTGTTCGAGAGCGCCGCGATCTGCGAATATCTTGAAGAAACGCAGGCTGGCGTTCCCCTACATCCTGCAGATCCTCTGACGCGCGCCCGGCGTCGGGCTTGGATGGAGTTCGGTTCGTCCATCCTGTCCGATCTATGGGGCTTCGAGACGGCAACGGATGCCGAAACATATGAAAGCAAGCTCAGGGCGCTGATCGACAAGTTCGGCCGCGTGGAGGCGGAACTGGGCGAAGGCCCGTTCTTCGCCGGCGAGCGGTTCAGCCTCGTCGATGCGGCCTTCGCCCCGATCTTCCGCTATTTCGATGTTTTCGATGCCATCGCGGAAACAGGAGTCTTCGCCGATACAAGCAAGGTTCTGGCGTGGCGAGCGGCGCTTCGCGAGCGTCCGAGCGTGGCTGGCGCAGTGGCCGCCGACTACGCCGTCCGGCTACGCTCATTTCTTATGGACCGGGACGCCTACCTTCTCAAAATTGCGGCGTGAAGAAGCCATGACTCGGAATGTGGCATGGCTTCTGTTGCTCGCGCCGGCATAGTGCGGCTGAGCGATGCGACGGCGGCGTTCACCTCTTATAGTTGATCATCGGTTGGGGATACCGACCTCGCTGGGATCGCGCATTCCTCTCGCCTCGCTCATTCAGACGCTGGCCGTCGCTGAATATCTGAACTTCCGCCACGCAGCGAACGCGCTCGGCGTCGCGCAATCCAGTGTCAGCGCGCGCATAAAAGCTTTGGAGGAAGACCTTGGCATCCTGCTTTTCGAGCGTCACGCGCGGGGCGTTCGGCTGACGGAAGCCGGCCAGCATTTCGTCGAGAGGGTGACGACAGGCATCGGACATCTCGACCATGCCGTAAGGACAGCCGGCATGGTGGCGCGCGGCGAGAAGGGCAGCTTGCGCATCGGCATCTATGCGCTGGTCCCCGGCAGCTTCCTCGCCAACCTTCTTAAACAATTCCGGGAACAACATCCGGGCGTCGAGTTCGAAATCGTCGAAGGTACAGCCCGCGATAGCATCACGCGGCTCCGGGCAGACCGGCTAGACATGACGTTCGTGGCAGGTTCGCCTGAGTTTCCCGACTGTCATTCTCGGCGGATATGGAGCGAGCGGCTGCTTGCCGCGTTGCCGTCCCGTCACCCGCTCGCCGATGGAGCAGGCGTCACCTGGGCCGATCTGGCGGGCGACACCTTCATCGTCCGCCACGGTGGCACTGGCCCCCAGGCGCATGACCACATTGTCCTGCGCCTCGCAGGCAGATTTGCGAGGCTGTCAATCCTGCGCTTCGATGTCGAGCGCGGCACACTGCTGTCGATGGTTGCGCAAGGCTATGGCGTCACCATCGCCGGCGAGGCGACATCGCCGATGCTCGCGCCTGGCGTGACCTTCCTACCGATTCTCGACGAGCCGGGACCACTCGCGTTCTCCGCAATCTGGTCCCCGCACAACCGTAACCCCGCGCTCGGAAGCCTTCTCGATCTAGCAGCCAAGATGAGTCGGTCAGGCTGGACAACCTGACAATCCCCGCAACGCGTCGGCCTCGCGACCACCGCAACCATCCTTGCCGCCGATTGCAACCGAGCGTCAGTGGCAGGCTCACCGGGACCGTGCCGCGAACGAGCGGCAAGTTCGCGATTTTGGACAAAAGCCACGAGTTCACCCTTGCCCCCTGGCGGCCGGTCAGCGACCGTCAGTTCAGACACGAGGTTATCGTGCAAGAGGGATCGGTATCGGCAGCTCGGAAAGCGCCGAACGACCGGAATTTGGTCCATGGTCGTTATGCTTGTCGTAGGCGGCGGCGCTCATCGTGAGGACCGAACGCCGGTTGCTTTCCCGCGTCAGAGCGAAATCTGTCCGTGCGGCCTTGGGCCCAGCTCTTATGGCGCCCGCATGACGCCGTCGCCGAAGGGATGGTCGATCACCATTTGCCAGGCGCCGTCCGGTTGGCGGCGCAGCACGGCCACCGAAAGGGCGCTCGTCTCCGTACCGTCCGGGCCTGGCGCGGTCCACTTCATCAAGTGCAGGGCGGTGTCGCCGGCAATGACAACCTCGTGCTCGCCGTAATTGAAGGAGACGCCGGATTCGACGAAGGCGGCGAACATCGCCCGCAGCGCCGCGTCGCCCCTCGTTGGCTGGCCCGGCTCGCCAACAACGACTGCTCCCGGCGCGTAGGTGGACATGATCCGGTCGATGTCGCCAGCGGCGAAGGCCGACGTCATGCTTTCTATTGTGGCGAACACTTTGGTCTCGTCGGGCATCGCGGTCTCCTGTGCTTGGACGGCGCCGGCAGTGGCGAGCAATGCGGCAGCGAGCGCCGCTGATTTCACAATCCGCATGTTTGTTCCTTCTGCGTTGGATGGGCCCATGCTAAATCCCGTCAGTGTCAGAAAACGGCAGTGGCGTTCCATGCGACTATTTCGTCTCTTCCAGCTTCTCGACGAGTTGCGTCTGCGCCGCACTCCAGTGACGGCGTGTGAATTGGCGCGGGAGATGGGCGTGTCACTGCGCACACTTTATCGGGACATCGCCGATCTGCAGGCCATGGGCGCCCCCATCCGCGGCGAGGGCGGCGTCGGCTATGTCATGGAGCCTGGCTATTTCATGCCGTCATTGCGGTTCGACGAAGACGAGTTGTCGGCGGTTGCTCTTGGCTTGCGACTCGTCGCCGTGCGCACCGACGCGCGCATGTCCGAGGCCGCCCGACGGGCGGCGGCCAAGATCGCGTCCGCCGTAAGCGACGAGACGCGCCGGGCCTTCTTGGACAGTTCGTTTGAGGCGGGGCCGAGCGATGCGGCAAAAGCGCCCCACCTGGAGACGTTGCGCGCGGCCATCCGGCGGCGAATGGTGCTGGAGATCGGCTACATGAGTCTGGCGGAGAAGCCGTCCACCCGCCGCGCCCGCCCGCTCGGCCTCACTGTATTCGACACGGTCTGGCTTCTGACGATCTGGTGCGAAGCGGCGCGCGACTTTCGACATCTGCGAGTAGACCGCATCAGCGACGTGTACGAGACCGGCAAGCATTTCCGGGATGAACGGGGAAAGCGCTTCGCCGACTGCCTTGCCCGCGAAGGAAACGATTCCTTGATGGGAAATCAGAGGTAAATGGCGGGCCGCGCGGGATGGTGATGGGCGGTATTGCTACACCTTGCACCATGAAGGTTGTGAGGTTGTGAGCCTATAATGGAAACCAGTTCAGAGCCCGGCCCACGCCCCTCCACCCAAGGGTCGCTTTCGCCGCAGGCCGTGAACATATTCTACCCAGTCTGGTCCGCAACTAGTCGACACTCATGGCCAGGATTTGGCTGATCTGGGTGAGCGGTCGGTCGCTTTCGGACCGCCACTGATTGAAGGCGTCCTGAACGGCGATCATGGCGCGCTTTGACATCGCCGAGCGGTCGATGATTCCCTCCCGGGTGAGCCGCTTACAGACATCCGGCGCGAGGATATAGCCGTCGCGCCCAACCATGCGGCAAACGCGCTGGCCGGTGACGCCGCCAAGCCGCGCGCCCTTTTCGCTAATGAGCGCGAGAAGCCCGCAATGATCTTCGACGGGCCATTTCGCGAGGTGGCGCGAGGCCCCGCCGCTTTCATCATCGAGCCGCGAAAGGAACCGGGCATTGTCGATGACGGCGGCGATCTTGGCGCCGTTTCGCACGATTGCCCTGTCAGCGAGTAAACGGTCGATATCCGCATCTTCGTAACGGGCGACGCGCCGAATGTCGAAGCTCGCAAACGCCGCATTGAACGCCGGCCACTTCGCGTCGATAACGGACCAGTTGAAACCTGCCTGAAACAGCGCCTTTGCCATCGCTTCGAGCCAGGCCGACGCGGGGACACGCGCGAGCTTCGCAGTCGGCAGCGGCGTATCGAGCAGGCGTTCTAGGGCCTTTGGGCCGCCTTTGCGTTCCGCCGCAATGGCTTCGATCTCCCGAAACTCACGCATCTACGACTTCCCGATAGAGTCCGAGTCCCTTCAGCGTCGTAAGCGTGAGGAGCCAGAGTTCGTCTTCGCTTCTGATAACCTTGCTGAGGACATTGAGCCCAATCATCAGGTTTTGCAGCGCAAGGGCGAGGGCGTGGATGTTCGCGTCGTTCGGGATCTCGCCTGCGTCGCGCGCCATCTCCAGAAGACGCTCCAGATTCTTCGCCGAGCCAAGTACGAGATCGGCGAGTTCTGCGCCCAGGCCCTCCGTGTCGGGACAAAGTTCACACACAGCGTTGACAATGAGGCAGCCCCTCGCCTCCGGATCACCAGAGCGGGCGCGGCAGATGTCTCGGAACACCTTGCTGATCAGAGGCAGCGTCCGCGCGACATCGGGCGCATAGAGCGGCGCGTCAGGGCTCTGCGCCGCATACACCGGGATCGCCTCGCGCAGCAGCGCCTCACGCGAACCGAACGTGTTGTAGAAGCTCGATCGGGTGATGCCGAGGAGTTCGGACAGGGCCTTCACCGAGGAGGGCTCGAATCCATGCTTCCAGATCGCGTTCGTAGCCGCGATCAGCGCTTCCTTTCGATCAAACTCTATCGGCCTCGCCACCGCAGCCTCATCACTAGAAAAATTTTGTTCATCTATGGACAAAACGTCCAAAGTTCATTATAGACATATGTGAACAAAACAGCGTCGTCAACCGAAAGAGCCATGGATGCCAAGCCTCAACGAGAAAATACGAAATACGATCAAAGGGTTTCGGGAGATGTTGCCACCAGAGATGACCGCGCAACTGGAGCAGGGCGCCGGGGAAATCAGTGCGCTCGATATCGTCGAGAGGGCGCTGCGTCCGGGCGATCTGGCACCCGCGTTCGATCTCGCCGCTTATGGCGGTGGCCGGCGAACCCTGCCCAGCTATCTCAATAGCGGCCCGCTGGTTCTCACCTTTTATCGCGGTGTCTGGTGCCCCTACTGCAATCTTCAACTCAAGGAGTATCACGACCGCCTGCTCGAGATCACCAACCTGGGCGCAAGCCTCGTCGCCGTCACGCCAGAGAAGCCGGGTGCGTTCGATCGGCTAACGACCTCGGGCGCGCCGGCGGACATAGTTGCGGGCGCCGCTACGTCTGTCGGATTCGACGTGCTGCACGACGCGGGCAACGCGCTCGCCCGCCAATACGGCTTGGTGTTCGAGTTGCCTGAAAGTCACCGGCGCGTTCTCGCGCAAATCGGCATCGACCTCGTCGCAATGACCGGTGATGCGTCTGTCACGTTCCCCGATCCGGCGACATACGTGATCACGCCGGGCGGCCGGATCGCCTGGGCCTTCGTCCCGAACAACTACCGCAAACGCGCCGAGGTCAGCGCCATCGCTGCGGCGTTGCGCGAACTCAAGTCCAAACAGTAGCAAGAGGGATAGAAGCAAGTGAGCGCCTTCATCATAGCGACCGTTACGTTCAAAGATCCTGAGAAGTTCGCTGAGTATGGAAAAAGGGCTGGCGCCTCGATGGCGCCGTTCGGCGGCGAAGTGCTCCAGCGCGGCAAGCTGAACGCAGTTCTTGCCGGCAAGGCCGATCATGTTGTCGCGGCGGTCATCCGGTTTCCCGATCAGCAGTCGCTGGCGGCGTGGCACGCCTCGCCGGAGTACCAAGCCATCATTCCGCTCAGAGATGAGGCAGCCGACATCACCTTGATCTCCTACGATGGGCTGACCTGATCCGCCATCATCTCTGAGTTCAGCGCGTCACGCCGCAAGACAGCCCCATCGGCGCGTCGCTCATCTCCATTCAACCAAGCTTCAGGAACCTACACCGTGAAACGGCTCATATCACTCGCCGCGTTGTTGATAGCGGCTTCAGCCACCGTCCTGGGCGGCAGCGCAAACGCACACGAAGCGAAACTCCCAGCGCCTGTAATCTCCGAGGAGCTAACCATCGCTCGAAGATCGGTCGATGTTCTCGGCAGCACGATGTCTTATCTTGAGGACGGTCGGGGAAAGCCGGTTCTCTTCATTCACGGCAATCCAACCTCGGCTTATCTCTGGCGCAACGTCATCCCTTACATCTCAGACACGAACCGCGCCATTGCGGTCGACCTGATCGGTATGGGTCATTCAGGCAAGCCAGACATCGAGTATAGTTACGCCGACCAGTACGCTTATCTCGAGGCGTTTATCGAAGCGCTCGACCTGCGCGACATCACGCTCGTCGTGCACGACTGGGGCGCGACGCTCGGTTGGGACTACGCGCGCCAGAATCCAGATCGCGTGATCCGGATCGCCTTCATGGAAGGCGTTCTCCCACCTGCTTTTCCGATCACGGACATTTCCGCGATGGGTGAAACGGGCCAGGCGCTCGCGGCTATGCGCACGCCTGGGCAAGGCGAGCAAATGGTCCTCGAAGGAAACATGTTCGTCGAGCAGATGCTGCCAGGCTTCGTCAACCGGCCGCTCGGGGCGCAAGCTATGACGGAATATCGCGCGCCGTTCCTGAACTCAAGAAACCGCCGGCCAACATTGCAGTGGCCGCGCGAACTTCCCATCGAAGGCCAGCCCGCCGATACGACCGCAACTATGGAGGAAATCGGCCATTTCATGCAGAGCACGACGATGCCGACCCTCTTTCTCTACGCCGACCCCGGCGTCGTTGGCCCGCCCCAACTTGCTGAGTGGTATACGGCGCATCTGCGCCGCGCAGAGACCGCCTACGTTGGTCAGGGATTTCACTTTATCCAGGAAGATCAGCCAGACGCTATTGGCCGCGCGATCAGTGATTGGCTCAGGCGGAACTGAGGAGGCCATCGCCGGTCCGGCATCATGGCGGTGTTTCCCCCTGCAGCGTCCTTAAGGCGCGCTGGACAGTATAGTTGCCTCTTCTGTCCACGCGTCGATCGACGAACGCATGGCGGATTGGTTCGTCGCGCCAATTCGCCACCAGGTCGGGTGACAGCGGGCACAGCGACGAGATGAGACCAATGCGGCGCCGAAGCCTCAAGAAAGATCGTCTGGGTCAATCCGTTCCCCCGCTGTCGGATGGACGGATTCCGATGGCATCCCTCATACAGGCTCTCGCTGTTGCCGAGTATCTGAATTTTCGTCACGCGGCGAATGCGCTCGGTGTCAGCCAGTCAAGCGTCAGCATGCGTATCAAAATGCTGGAGGAAGACCTTGGCGTGCTGCTATTCGAGCGCCGGTCTCGCGGCGTGCGGCTAACTGAGGCGGGCCGCCATTTCGTCGAGCAGGTCTCCATTGGCATCGACCAACTCGACCACGCGGTGAAGACAGCGGGGATGCTCGCGCGCGGCGAACAGGGAGTCCTGCGGATCGGCCTGCATGCTTTCGTCTCTTCGGGCTTTGTCGCCGATCTGTTGAGCCGCTTTCGGGAGGCACATCCCGGCGTCGATGTCGAGATCGCTGAAGGAAGCCCACGCGAGATGTTGATGCAGGTGCGCGAGGCCCGGCTGGACGTGGCCTTCGTGGCGGATTCTTACTCCGTCGCCGACTGCCATTCGCGCCCCCTTTGGACTGAGGGGCTTATGGCTGCCATCCCGGCAAACCATCCGCTTGCTAGCAGCCAAGACGTGACTTGGCGTGGTCTCGCAGCGGATACCTTTTTGGTTCGCTACGGAAGCGACGGCGCCCTGCTTCACGATCGCATCCGCTTACGACTGACGGAACGGGGGCCTTCTCCTACAATCCTGCGCGTCAACGTGGATCGGCTGACACTGATGTCGATGGTCGGACAAGGCTATGGAGTGACGATCGCCAGCGAGGCGACCGCGAAAATATCCGTTCCCGGCGTCGTATTCCTGCCTATCCTCGACGAGCCGGAGCCAATCGTCTTCTCCGCCGTCTGGTCTCCCGGCAATCACAGCCCAGCGCTCCGCGCTTTCCTCGATCTGGCCCAAAAAGCCGCCCGCTCACCTTCGGCGGCCTGACCGCGCCACCAATTCCGCGGGCTCGACTCCCAGCGCATCTGCGATCTGCCCCAATACTGTAACGCTCGCCGACACATCACCGCGCTCGACTGCGCCAAGATAACGGGCGCTTAGGCCGGCGCGTTCTGCCAGCTCCTCCTGCGTCAGCTTTTGATCGTGGCGTTTCCGACGCAGATTCTTCGCCAAGACCTCCTTGAGATCCATGGCGGAATGGGAGCCCATGCAGGAAGGATCGTTCCAGGAACGATCCTTCCGATTCGTGCAAGTCCATGATATTCATGACCGTCTACCTCGCCTTTTGAACCTTTCGTGGGGCGAAATACTGTCGGAATCTGCGCAGTCGATCACGAGTGAAGGTCTCGCGAGTCGCTGATAGCGTCGGCCCGACAAGGAGGGCGTTGCATGAGTGTCAGGACTGAGCTTGATCCCGACGTCGACGACGATGCTCCGAACGATCCAGACATCACCCTGTATGACGAGGCGCATTTCGTAACCTATCTGCGCCTGCTCGATGCCGAAGCCGAAGGCGCTCGTTGGACGGAGGTGGCGCGGATCGTCCTGCATCGCGATCCGATTGCCGACGAGGCACGAACTCGCCGATGCTGGGAGAGTCATTTGGCGCGCGCTCAATGGATGACGAAGCAAGGCTATCGCCGGATTCTTGAACAGGCCGTCGAGGACGCGCGTAACACTCGTCACAATTGACTCAAACAGCCCGTCCGATTTCTTCGCCATGGTATCCGGCAGTACCCGGGCCGCGCTTTTCTGTTGAGTCTCGCTGCAACCGCTATTCTCTGATCGGCTCCGTCTCTTTTGCCGATTGGAGCCATCATGTCGGGAACCCGCGTCCTATGGGGTCAGATCACCGTCATCTTCACCATCATTCTGGTGATGACCTGGGCGGCGACTCAATGGACGGCATGGCGGCTCGGCATCCAGCCGCAGCTCGGAACGCCCTGGTTCGATCTGGCTGGCTGGCCGGTCTATTATCCGCCGGCCTTCTTCTGGTGGTGGTTCTCTTTCGATGCCTACGCGCCCGGCATCTTCATCGAAGGCGCGGCCATCGCCGCGTCGGGCGGTTTGCTCGCGATCGCTGTCGCGATCCTCATGTCGATCATCCGCGCGCGAGAGGCGCGCAACATTGAGACGTATGGCTCCGCGCGTTGGGCCGAGGGTAGAGAAGTCCGCGCCGCCGGGCTGCTTGGTCCCGATGGCGTCGTGCTCGGCAAGCATGACCACGACTATCTTCGCCACGACGGCCCAGAGCATGTTCTGTGCTTCGCCCCTACAAGGAGCGGCAAAGGCGTGGGCCTTGTGGTGCCGACGCTGCTCACCTGGCCGGGAAGCTGCATCGTTCACGACATCAAGGGCGAGAACTGGACCCTGACGGCCGGCTTTCGAGCATGCCACGGTCGCGTGCTGCTGTTCGATCCGACCAACGCGCGCTCATCCGCATACAATCCGTTGCTGGAAGTTCGGCAGGGCGAATGGGAGGTTCGTGACGTTCAGAACATCGCCGACATCCTTGTCGACCCTGAAGGAAGCCTCGACAAACGGAACCATTGGGAAAAGACCAGCCACAGCCTGCTTGTCGGCGCCATCCTGCACGTCCTCTACGCCGAGCCTGACAAGACGCTGGCTGGCGTCGCCAACTTTCTCTCCGATCCGCGCCGCCCGGTCGAAGCCACGCTGCGCGCCATGATGTCGGCGCCGCATCTCGGCAAAGCTGGCGTGCATCCCGTCGTCGCCTCGGCCGCGCGCGAGTTGCTGAACAAATCAGAGAACGAGCGGTCCGGCGTGCTTTCCACCGCCATGAGCTTTCTTGGTCTCTATCGCGACCCGGTCGTGGCGAAAGTGACGGCGCGCTGCGACTGGCGCATTGCCGATCTTGTAGGAAACCGGCGGCCCACCAGCCTCTATCTCGTGGTGCCGCCGTCGGACATCAACCGCACCAAGCCACTGATCCGGCTGATCCTCAACCAGATCGGCCGGCGATTGACCGAAGAATTGAAGGCATCAGGTAAGCGTCATCGCCTGTTGCTGATGCTCGACGAGTTTCCCGCGCTGGGCCGGCTCGATTTCTTCGAGAGCGCGTTGGCGTTCATGGCCGGCTACGGGCTGAAGTCGTTTTTGATCGCACAGAGCCTCAACCAGATCGAACGTGCCTACGGCCCGAACAATTCGATCCTCGACAACTGCCATGTGCGCGTCGCGTTCGCCACCAACGACGAGCGCACCGCCAAGCGCGTGTCGGATTCTTTGGGCACGGCGACGGAGCTGCGCGACTCCACCAACTATGCAGGGCACAGGCTGGCGCCATGGCTCGGCCATCTCATGGTGTCGCGACAGGAGACGGCGCGACCGCTGCTGACGCCGGGAGAAATCATGCAACTCCCGCCAACCGACGAGATCGTCATGGTATCGGGTGCGCCACCTATCCGAGCGAAGAAGGCGCGTTACTTCGAGGATCGCCGGTTCAAGGAACGTATCCTGCCGCCGCCTGATCTGGCCGTTCCGCGATCCAGCCCTGCCGTCGCATCGGCGGATGACTGGTCGAGCCGCGAACTTGCCTTTTCTTCCGAAACGGCGACGACCGCCGGACATGGCGAAGGAGATGGCGATCCGGTCAACGCGGGTATCCGTCGCGAACCGGAATTGCCCGAGCACGAAGAGATCGTCCCGCCATCGCGCCCTCCCGAACAGGAGTTTGACGTGCTGGAGGACGAGCCGGATGTGGACGCCGCCAAAGCGCGCGCATTACGCCAGCGCATGCGCCTAGTCGCCCGGCAGGCATCGATGAATCCCGCCGACGGCATCGAGCTATAGGGCGGCGCGATGCAGACCAAAACGCGCATGAACGTCTATTTCGATCCAGCGCTCTTGAAAAAGGTCGACGCGCTGGCGACGCGGCGCAATATCTCAAAGTCCGCCGTTGTGGAGGCCGCCGTAGCGTCATTCCTCTCGGCCGACGCTTCCGAGCGGATGGAGGCGGCGCTGTCCCGACGCATGGACAAACTCAGCCGTCAGATCGACGGGCTCGACGAAGATCTCGCCATCCTGGGCGAAACCGTCTCGCTGTTCGTCCGCTTCTGGCTCACCGTCACGCCGCCACTCACCGAAGCCGCACAAGCCTCGGCGCGCGCGAAAGGCGCCGAACGCTTCGAGGGCTTCTTGCAAACGCTCGGCCGAAGGCTGGCGACAGGCGATCGTTTCCTGAAAGAACTATCGCGCGACGTCGACTCGCTGCGCGATGACGCTGGCGGCGATGCGCTCAAGACCAACGGCCATCTGACCTGAGTATTCAACCCATCCTATTTGCTACCCGTTTCCCGCCGATGGCCGCAAGCACTTAGATACTTGTTGAAGCGGTCGAATTTCCGGCTCTTTTAATCATCCCCATCCGGGGACCGCATGCCGCGTCCCCAAGAAAAACGGGGACGATATGTCGGCTTCTCACCAGAGATCAGAGGCGATCCAGCGCGGCGCGCGCATGCTGCGCACTGCGCTCGGTCCCGCCATCGCGCAGTTTCTGGAAGACCCCGCAACCGTCGAAGTGATGCTCAACCCGGATGGTCGGCTATGGATCGACCGTCTTTCGGAAGGATTGTCCGATACAGGCGAGCGCCTGTCCGCTGCCGACGGCGAACGCATCATTCGCCTGGTCGCGCATCATGTTGGCGCCGAAGTGCATGCCGGCAGTCCGCGCGTCTCGGCCGAATTGCCCGAAACGGGCGAGCGCTTTGAAGGTCTCTTGCCGCCGGTGGTGACGGCGCCCGCGTTCGCCATCCGCAAGCCCGCCGTCGCCGTCTTCTCCCTCGACGATTACGTGGCCGCCGGCATCATGTCAGCGGACGAAGCGGTGTCGCTACGCACTGCCGTCGCAGAACGCCGCAACATCCTTGTCGCCGGCGGCACGTCGACGGGCAAGACGACGCTTACCAACGCACTTCTCGCCGAGATCGCCAAGACTACCGATCGTATCGTCATCATCGAGGATACGCGCGAGTTGCAATGCCGCGCGGAAAACCTCGTCGCGATGCGGACGAAGGATGGCGTCGCGACGCTTTCCGATCTGGTCCGATCATCACTCCGCTTGCGGCCCGACCGCATTCCCATCGGCGAAGTGCGCGGCGCGGAAGCGCTCGACTTGCTCAAGGCGTGGGGGACGGGACACCCCGGCGGCGTCGGCACCGTCCATGCCGGAACGGCCATCGGCGCACTGCGCCGCCTTGAACAGCTCATCCAGGAAGCCGTCGTCACCGTCCCGCGCGCGCTGATCGCCGAGACCATCGACCTCATCGCCGTGCTCGCCGGCCGCGGCGCGTCGCGCCGGCTCGCCGAACTCGCGCGCGTCGAGGGCCTGCATGCCGACGGCGACTACCGGCTCACCTGCCTCTCACCCCCCGAACAAGGAGATCAATCATGACACTGAAAAACAAACTGCTGTCTGGCAGCATGTTCGACAAGCTGGGTGCGGCCGGCATTACTGCGGCTGGGCTGATCGTCATGGCGTCGCCCGCCTATGCGGCCGGCTCGGCCATGCCGTGGGAAGCGCCGCTTCAGTCGATCCTCGAATCGATCGAAGGCCCGGTCGCCAAGATCGTGGCCGTCATCATCATCATCGTCACTGGCCTGACGCTCGCCTTCGGCGACACCAGCGGCGGCTTTCGGAGATTGGTCCAGATCGTTTTCGGTCTGTCGATCGCGTTCGCGGCCAGCTCTTTCTTCCTGTCGTTCTTCTCGTTCGGCGGCGGGGCGCTCATTTGATGGCGGGCCTTCTGCAACAGGCCGAGGACGCGCCGGGCTTCGTCGTCCCGGTCCATCGGGCGCTGACCGAACACATCCTGCTTGGCGGCGCTCCGCGCGCCATCGCGATCATGAACGGCACGCTGGCGGGCGCCGTGGGCCTCGGCCTGCGGCTCTGGCTCGTTGGTCTCGCGATCTGGGCGATCGGCCATTTCGCGGCGGTGTGGGCCGCGAAGCGCGATCCGCTCTTCGTGGAAGTCGGTCGCCGACACCTGCGCATCCCCAGTCATCTAGCGGTCTGAGGGGAGCGCGACATGCTGAACCTCGCCGAATATCGCAATCGCAACACAAGGCTTGCGGACTTTCTGCCCTGGGCTGCGCTCGCCGCCGAAGGCGTGGTGCTCAACAAGGATGGCAGCTTCCAGCGCACCGCGCGTTTTCGCGGTCCTGATCTCGACAGCGCTGTGGCGGCCGAACTTGTGGCCGTCTCCAGCCGTCTCAACAACGCTTTCCGTCGTCTCGGCTCGGGCTGGGCTATCTTCGTCGAAGCGCAGCGCCATGAAGCGGCAACATATCCGGCGAGCCGTTTTGGCGACGCCGCGTCCGCGCTGGTCGATGCCGAGCGCAAAGCGGACTTCGAGGAAGCCGGCGCGCACTACGAGTCCAGCTACTTCCTGACGTTCCTCTATCTGCCTCCGGCTGAGGACGCCGCGCGCGCCGAGAGTTGGCTCTATGAGGGCCGCGAGCATGGCGGCGTCGATCCGCACGAGATTCTTTCAGCCTTCGTCGATCGTACCGACCGCGTGCTCCAACTCGTTGAAGGCTTCATGCCGGAATGCCGCTGGCTTGATGACAGCGAGACGCTGACCTTCCTGCATTCGACCGTCTCGACGAAGCGCCATCGCGTGCGCGTGCCCGAGACGCCGATCTATCTCGACGCGCTGCTTGCCGATCAGCCGCTCACCGGCGGGTTGGAGCCGCGTCTTGGCGACGAGCATCTGCGCATCCTCACCATCGTCGGTTTCCCGACCGCGACCACGCCCGGAATCCTCGACGAGTTGAACCGCCTGGCGTTCCCGTATCGCTGGAGCACGCGGGCGATCTTGCTCGACAAGACGGACGCGACAAAGCTCCTGACGAAGATCAGGCGACAATGGTTCGCCAAGCGCAAATCCATCGCTGCGATCTTGAAAGAGGTGATGACCAACGAGCAATCGGTGTTGGTCGACACCGACGCTGCGAACAAGGCCGCCGATGCGGACCTGGCCCTTCAAGAACTCGGCGCCGACTATGCCGGGCAAGCCTATGTGACCGCGAGCGTCACCGTTTGGGACGCCGATCCACGCACCGCCGACGAGAAGCTGCGGCTGGTGGAGAAGGTCATCCAGGGCCGCGACTTCACCTGCATGGCGGAAAGCATCAACGCCGCCGACGCCTGGCTCGGCGGCTTGCCCGGCCATGCCTATGCGAACGTCAGACAGCCACCCATCAGCACACTGAATCTCGCCCACATGATCCCCTTGAGCGCCGTGTGGGCGGGGCCGGAACGGGACGAACACTTCGGCGCACCCCCGCTGCTCTACGGCAGGACCGAAGGCTCGACCCCGTTCCGGTTTTCTCTTCACGTCGGCGATGTCGGGCACACGCTCGTCGTCGGGCCAACGGGCAGTGGCAAGTCGGTGCTGCTCGCCTGCATGGCCTTGCAATTCCGACGCTACGCGCAATCGCAAGTGTTCGCCTTCGACTTCGGCGGCTCAATCCGCGCCGCCGCGCTCGCTATGGGTGGCGACTGGCATGACCTCGGCGGCGGACTGACCGAGGGGGCGGAAACATCCGTTTCGCTTCAGCCGCTCGCCCGCATCCATGAGACGCATGAGCGCGCTTGGGCGGCCGACTGGATCGTCGCCATCCTCATGCGCGAAGGCGTCGCGATCACGCCGGAGGTGAAAGAGCATCTTTGGACCGCGCTGACTTCGCTCGCGTCGGCGCCGGCGGAAGAGCGCACCATCACCGGCCTTGCGGTGCTGTTGCAGTCGAACGATCTCAAGCAAGCGCTGCGGCCTTATTGCGTTGGCGGTCCCTATGGTCGGCTGCTCGACGCCGAATCCGAACATCTAGGGCACGCCACCGTGCAAACCTTCGAAACCGAAGGGTTGATCGGCTCCGGCGCGGCGCCGGCCGTGCTCGCCTATCTCTTCCATCGCATTGGCGACCGGCTCGACGGCCGGCCGACGTTGCTGATCGTGGACGAAGGCTGGCTCGCGCTCGACGACGAAGGCTTTTCCGGCCAGCTCCGCGAATGGCTGAAGACGCTGCGCAAAAAGAACGCTTCCGTCATTTTCGCCACGCAATCGCTTTCCGACATCGACGGCAGTTCGATCGCGCCTGCGATCATCGAAAGCTGCCCGACGCGGCTGCTACTTCCGAACGAACGCGCCATCGAGCCGCAGATCACCGCGATCTACCGGCGCTTCGGTCTCAACGACCGTCAGATCGAAATCCTCGCGCGCGCCACGCCCAAACGTGACTACTACTGCCAATCGCGGCGCGGCAATCGCCTGTTCGATCTGGGCCTGTCTGAAGTCGCGCTGGCGCTCTGCGCGGTGTCGTCGAAAGCCGATCAAACCGCCATCTACACCATCTTCGCCGAGCACGGCCGCGACGGTTTCCTGACGGCCTGGCTGCGCGCCCGCGATGTCGGCTGGGCCGCCGACCTTATTCCCGACCTCACCAATCTCGCTGCGCCCACAGCAGCGCTCAACCAACCCACCAAGGAGGTTTCGTCATGACCCGTTCTCATTCCCGTACCCGCGCCTTGCTCCTCAGCACGACCATGCTGACGGCGCCCGTCCTCCTTTCAACCACGATGGTAACGCCAGCCTACGCACTATTCGGCGTCGGCGACATCGTGTTCGACCCCTCCAACTATGCCGAGAACGTGCTGTCGGCGGCTCGCGCGCTGGAGCAGATCAACAATCAGATTCAGAGTCTCCAGAACGAAGCGCAGGTGCTCATCAATCAGGCGCGCAATCTCGCGAGCCTGCCTTATTCCTCGCTTCAGCAGCTCCAGCAATCGGTGCAGCGGACGCAGCAGCTTCTGGCGCAGGCGCAACGCATCGCCTTCGACGTCCAGCAGATCGACCAGGCGTTTCAGCAGCAATATCGCAACATCTCTCTATCGACGAGCGATCAGCAGCTTGTCGCCGACGCCCGGTCGCGCTGGCAGAACACGGTTGGCGGCCTTCAGGACGCCTTGCGCGTGCAGGCTGGCGTCGTCGGCAACATCGACACGAACCGCGCCGAGATGGCTGCGCTGGTCGGGCAGAGCCAGGGCGCGACCGGCGCGCTTCAGGCGACCCAGGCCGGCAATCAGCTTCTCGCGCTCCAGGCGCAGCAGCTCGCCGATCTCACAGCCGTCGTGGCGGCGAACGGTCGAGCGCAGGCGCTGGCGGAAGCAGAACGCGCGGCGGCAGCCGAACAAGGCCGCGAACAGCGCCGACGGTTCCTGACGCCCGGCGCCGGATACCAGCCCGGCAACGCCCGCATGTTCCCCGGTAGCAACTGAGGACACGCCATGGACGGCAAGATACTGGCTAGATTGGGCGCCGTCGTCTTCGTCGCCTTCGCCATCACCGCGACGGCGATCGAGATGACGCGAAAAGACGATGCGCCGACGCGGCGACCGGCCCCCGTTCTTGAACCTTCGCGCGATCCGCTGCGCGAAGGCCAGCGCCGATGCCAGCAACTCGGCGAGGCGGCGGCGAATGACGCCGATTGCCTGCGCGTTTGGGCAGAGACGCGCGATCGTTTCCTCGGCCGCACCCCGCCGCCCGCTTCAAACGAGAGGCGGTGATCCGTGGGTGGCTCAGGCGTCATCGACAATTTCCTGGCGGTCTTCACCAGCTACATCGACTCCGGTTTCGGCCTGCTCAGCGGCGAGGTGGCGTTCATCGCGACGACGCTGATCGTCATCGACGTGACGCTCGCTGCGCTGTTCTGGAGCTGGGGCGCCGATGACGACATCATCGCGCGCCTCGTCAAGAAGACGCTGTTCGTCGGCGTGTTCGCCTACATCATCGGCAACTGGAATAGTCTCGCTCAAATCGTGTTCGAGAGCTTCGCCGGCCTCGGCCTGCAAGCCTCCGGCACCAGCTTCTCGGCACAGGATCTGATGCGCCCCGGCCGCGTCGCGCAGACTGGACTCGACGCGGCCCGGCCGCTGCTCGAATCCATCTCCGACCTCATGGGATGGATCGCGTTCTTCGAGAACTTCATCCAGATCGCGTGCCTGTTGTTCGCCTGGGCGCTTGTGCTGCTCGCATTCTTCATCCTCGCCATCCAGCTCTTCATCACGCTTATCGAGTTCAAGCTGACGACCCTCGCGGGCTTCGTGCTCATCCCGTTCGGCCTTTTCGGCAAGACCGCCTTCATGGCCGAACGGGTGCTCGGCAACGTCATCTCGTCCGGCATCAAAGTGCTGGTGCTCGCGGTCATCATCGGCATCGGCTCAACGCTGTTCGGCCAGTTCACCGCTGGTTTCGGCGGTCAGACACCGACCATCGACGACGCCATGGCGATCGTGCTGGCGGCGCTGTCGCTCCTTGGACTCGGCATCTTCGGCCCCGGCATCGCCAACGGGCTGGTGAGCGGCGGCCCGCAACTCGGCGCGGGTTCGGCCGTCGGCACCGGCCTTGTAGCGGGCGGCATGGTCCTCGCGGGCGGCGCTGCCGCCGGTCTCGCAGCTCGCGGCGGAGCCGCAGCGCTTTCCGGTGGCGCCGCCGCTGTGCGGGGAGGCGCTTCTGCGGTTGGCGCCGCTTCCGCTGCTTACAGCATGGGCTCTCTCGGCCAATCTGGCGCGGCTGGTGTCGCCTCCGGTCTCGGCGGCGTCGCACGCGCCGCAGGAGGCGCGGCGGCGTCGCCCCTTCGTCGCGCGGCCGCAGGCGTCAAATCCAGCTTCTCCGCCGGCGTGAAACAAGGCTTCAGCGCCACTGGCGGTTCTTCAACCATGGGCACAATCGGCGGCGGCGAAGCGGCCTCGACAACATCCGCGGCTGACGGCTCGCCGGCGTGGGCGCGGCGCATGAAGCGCGGTCAGGCCATGAGCCACAGCGTCACCGTCGCTGCGCATGCGATCCGCTCCGGCGACAGCCATGGCGGCGGCTCTTCCGTCAATCTCTCCGAAGGCGACAAAACATGAGCTTCTTCAAACGACCCGCGACTCACTATGGCAAGTCGCCGGAACCCGAAACGCCCTATCAGAAGGCCGCGCAGGTCTGGGATGAGCGCATCGGCTCCGCCCGCGTGCAGGCGAAGAACTGGCGCCTTATGGCCTTCGGCTGCCTGTTCCTCTCCGCCGGCTTCGCCGCTGCGCTGGTTTGGCAATCGGCGCGAGGGACGATCGTTCCCTGGGTGGTGCAAGTTGACAATCTCGGCCAAGCGCAAGCCGTTGCGCCGGCCACGGCCGACTATCGGCCAACCGATCCGCAAGTGGCGTGGCATCTCGCGCGCTTCATCGAGCAGGTCAGGAGCATTCCGGCCGACGCGATCGTCGTGCGCCAGAACTGGCTTCGCGCCTACGAGTTCACGACCGATCGCGGTGCCGCTGCGCTCAACGACTACGCTCGCGCCAACGACCCGTTCACTCGCGTCGGCCGGCAACAGATCGCCGTCGAGGTGTCGAGCGTCATCCGCGCATCGCCTGACAGCTTCCGCGTCGCCTGGATCGAGCGTCGCTACGAGAACGGCCAGCTTGCCGCCACCGAACGCTGGACCGCGATCCTCACCATTGTCGTGCAGCAACCGCGCGACGCCGAACGGCTGAGAGCCAATCCGCTCGGCATCTACGTCAACGCCATCAACTGGTCGAAGGAGCTAGGACAATGACACCTGCCTTCCGCAAAGCCGGGAGGCCGGCTTTTCTCCTCCATGAATCGAAAGCCTCATTCGCGGCTTTGCTGCTTGCCGCATCCGCCCTTGGCGGCTGCGCGACGATGCAGAAACCGCCGGAGATCAGCTACGACAACGCTATCCCGGCGACGCTTCAGGCCGACCCGCCATCGCCGGTGCGCATCGTCGAGCTGCCGCGACCCTTGCCGCTTCCCGGACAGTTGCAGCCGGTCGAGGAAACGCGCAGCACGCCCGAACCCACCGATCCCACGGCGCGCGTGAACGAGGCCAACGCCTCCGCGCGGGTGCAGCCGGTGCGCGATGGCTTCATCAATTCGATGCAGGTCTATCCGTTCACGCAGGGCGCGCTCTATCAAGTCTATACGGCCGTCGGCCAGATCACCGATATCGCGCTTCAGCCGGGCGAAAACCTTGTCGGCGCAGGCCCGGTCGCCGCTGGCGATACCGTGCGCTGGATCATCGGCGACACCGAGAGCGGAACGGGCGCGACACGGCAAATCCATATTCTCGTCAAGCCGACGCGGCCGGGCCTCACCACCAATCTCGTCATCAATACAGACCGGCGCACCTATCACATGGAGCTGCGTTCGACCGAACGCACCTACATGGCGTCCGTCTCGTGGCAGTATCCGCAAGATCAACTTATCGCGCTCCGCCGTCAGAACACGGAAGCGGAAACACAGCGGCCCGTCGCCACCGGCGTCGATCTCGCCAACGTGAATTTCCGCTACGCGATCGAAGGCGACCGCGCGCCGTGGCGGCCACAGCGCGCCTTCGATGACGGCCGACAGGTCTTCATCGAGTTTCCACGCGGCATCGGCCAGGGCGAAATGCCGCCGCTCTTCATCGTCGGTCCCGAGGGCGACACGTCGGAGCTGGTCAACTACCGCGTCAGCGGTCGGTACATGATCGTCGACCGCCTGTTCGCCGCCGCCGAACTGCGCCTTGGCGCCGATCGCAATCAGCGGCGCGTGCGCATCGTGCGGACCGACGGGAGCCCGTCGTCATGAGTGAAGACGAGCGCCGTGAAGAAGATGAAGGCGCCCCGCTGACAGGCTCGCCGACCGACACGGCGGCGCCCATGCGGCTACGCGCCGAAACGCCGCGCGTCACGCGCCTGTCGCGCAAGGTGCTAGGCGGCCTCGGCGTGGTCGTCTGCCTCGGCATCGGCGGCGCGCTGATCTACGCGCTCCAGACACGCGACGCCGGCACTAGAAACGAGGAGCTTTACTCCACGGAAAACCGCGCCGCGGCTGACGGTCTAGCGAGGATGCCGCGTGACTATACAGGACCGATCCTTGGCCCCGCTCTTCCTGGCGACCTCGGCCGTCCGATCCTCGACGCTCAAAACCGGGGACAGCCAGTCGCGCCACCTGCCATCGCAGCGCCCGCCGCAAACCCCGAAGAACAACGCAGGCTTCAGGAGCTTGAGGCGGCGCGCACCGCGCGGCTGTTCGCGTCCGTGGAAACGCGGACCACACAGCCGCTTGCGACCTCGCCGGAGACGCTGGCGCCGGCGCAACCGTCGCTCGCGAGTCTTGGCCTGGCGCCGCAGCCCGCGCAGCCCACCGCGCAAGAACGGCAGGTCGCGTTTCTCAAGGGCGCGGTCGACCGTCGCACGGTCGCGCTCGATCGCGTCGTTGCGCCAGCATCTCCCTATGTGCTGCAGGCGGGCTCCATCATCGCCGCCGCGCTCATTACCGGCATTCGCTCCGATCTTCCGGGCCAGATCACGGCGCAGGTGACGGAGAACATCTATGACAGCCCGACCGGCCGCATCCTGGTCGTGCCCCAGGGCACGCGCATCATCGGCGAATACAGCAACGATGTCGGCTTCGGGCAGCGCCGCGTATTGCTCGTGTGGAACAGGCTGATTTTCCCGAACGGCCGCTCGATCGTTCTGGAACGCCAGCCCGGCGCCGACACGCAGGGTTATGCCGGTCTCGAGGACGGCGTCGATTATCATTGGCTCGATCTCGCCAAGGCAGCCGGTCTCTCGACGCTGCTCGCCGTTGGCGCGGAACTCGCCGTTGATGACGACGATCGCTTGTTGCGCGCGATCCGCAACGGCGCTCAGGACACCATCAACGACGCCGGCCAGCAGATAGTTCGCCGCCAGCTCAACATCGCGCCGACACTGACCATTCGTCCGGGCTTCCCCGTCCGCGTCATCGTCACCCGCGATCTCGTCCTTGAACCCTACGGAGCATCCTGATGAGCAAGCTCAAGCTCGGCCCGCTCGCCGACGACAAGCCCGTCAAGGTCTCGCTGGAGCTACCTGCCGCGCTTCACCGCGATCTTGTCGCCTACGCCGAAGCGCTGGCGCGGGAAACCGGCCAGCCCGCCGCCGATCCTGTCCGCCTGATCGCGCCTATGCTGGAGCGCTTCATCACGACGGATCGCGGATTCGCGAAGGCGCGGCGCGCGGCGGCGAACACGAAATAGCGATGCCACGCTCGCGCGCTCATCGCCGCAACGGCCGACCGCGCCGTCCAATCCCCGGCGCCCTGCCGGACGATCTCTATGACTACTACACTCAGGAGCCGACGCCGAAGCGCGGTCATCCGCCAAATGTTGCGGTCGAAACCTGGCGCGTCGTCGACGACTGGCCCGAGCGCGTACCCGTCACGGAAGCCGAAGTGGACGTGTTCGAGGCGTGGTTTGGCGACCTGTTCGACGAACTGTTCGGGCCGTCCAGATAGGGGCTGTCCTGACAAAGACATGGGGACGGTGGAGCTTGCATTGTGAGGCCAAATGACGTACATTGGAGGAGAAATGGAAATTCGGTTTGGAAGCCCCCCAATGCCACGCAAGCAAGCAAAGACCGAACATCGGGACGCCCTGGGCCGGGTCGAACGGCTCGGATTCCGGATCGACGAGGAGACGAAGGATCTCATCGAGCGCGCCGCGCATCTATCACGGCGCAAGGTGAGCGACTTCTGCGTCACCGCGCTCGCCGAGACCGCGCGCAGGACCATCGCCGAGCACGAGACGCTCATCCTTTCCGACCGCGACCGCAAGGCCTTCTTCGACGCGCTCACCAATCCGCCCGAGCCAAGCGAACGGCTGAAGCGCGCGCTCGCCGAACACAAGCGCCGCGTCGCCTCCTAAGAAGCGGACCGCACAAGAAGGGCATGCAAGACCAAATGCCGAAACCTGTCACCCAGCCGATTGAGGTTTACTGCGCACTCATGGAAGAGGTGAAGCGCCGCATCGCGGTTGTGCGGCAGTTCACCCATGGAAAGATTACGCTCGGACGCGACGATTTCGACGCCGAGACCTTATGCGTACACCTCAGAAAGATTCTTGAGACGATTGCCTTCGGGTCGCTCGTCGCGCATCGCGATGCTTATGAGTCCGTACATAAGGACCTCGAAAGCCGCTGGCGCGCGAAGGAAATACTCACGCGCATCGGGAATGTTCACGCCAACTTCTATCCGAAGCCCGTGACGCCCGGCCAAATTCACGGCAAATGGCACATGGAAGAGGTCTCGACCGGCTTCCTGACGCAAACCGAGTTCGAGACGCTTTACGACAAGTGCGGCGACATGCTGCACTTCTGGAATCCATATCGCGCAGGCCCGCGGATGATGGATTTCGGGCGCAGCCTCGACGAATGGTGCGATCTGATCGAGAACCTGCTGCGCCATCACATTGTATGGATACGCACTGGAGCCGAGCCGCGTGTCTGCGTGGATGGTGTGCCAGAGTCGGGCGAAGGCTGGCTGATCTATTTGAGCCATCCCAAGGACGGCAAGACGCATGCGTTCCGGTTCGAGCCATCGCCGTCAGAACCCGCAACTCGTGATGATGCCGGAGTCGCTCGCGACGCCGAGACATTCAGCGCAACGCGGGTCTAGTTTGCATGGCGCCGCCGCGGCCGGACCTGAAGATCGAGCCGCTCGGGTCCCATCACGATCGCGAGGGATTCGCCTGTGGCGTGGACAGCCTCGACCGCTACCTGCGGACGCAGGCGAGCCAGGACGTGCGCCGCAAGGCGAACGGCGTTTTCATCCTCGTCGAGCCCGAAAGGCCGAAGACCGTGCTTGGCTACTACACGCTCTGCGCCACGGGGCTGGCGCAGGGCGATGTCCCCGCCGCCGCGCGCAAGCATGTGCCGCGCTATCCGCTGGTCAGCGCCACGCTGATTGGCCGCCTTGCGGTCTCCGAAGCACGGCAAGGGGAGCGGCTGGGCGCGATGCTGCTCGCCGACGCCGTGCGCCGCGCCCATGCGAGCGCCTCGACCGTCGGCTCGTCGATGCTGGTGGTGGATGCGATCAATGAGCGCGCCGCCGCCTTCTATGAGGGCAACGGTTTCGTCCGTCTGCCGGAGTCATCGCGGCTCATCCTGCCCATGCACGTTATCGAGAAGATGCTGAAGCCATGACAGATGCTACACCAATACGAAGCAACGCCGCGACGGCCGGCGCGCCGCTGAAAGCGGCGCTCTATCTGCGCGTCTCGACCGTGCGGCAGGCCGAGCATGACGTGTCGATCCCCGACCAGCGCAACCAGGGCGAGGCATATTGCGCTTCGCGCGGCTATCAGCTCGTTGAAACTTTTGTCGAAGCCGGCGCTTCGGCCACCAACGACCGCCGGCCCGAGTTCCAGCGAATGATCGAAGCCGGCACGTCGAAACCTGCGCCCTTCGATGTCGTTGTGGTTCACAGCTTCTCGCGCTTCTTCCGCGATCACTTCGAGTTGGAGTTCTACGTCCGCAAGCTCGCTAAGAACGGTATCAAGCTCGTCTCCATCACGCAGGAGATGGGCGACGATCCGATGCACGTCATGATGCGACAGATCATGGCGCTGTTCGACGAGTATCAATCCAAGGAAAACGCCAAGCACGTCTTGCGCGCGATGAACGAGAACGCCCGGCAGGGCTTCTGGAACGGCGCGCTGCCGCCGATCGGCTATCGCATAGTCGCCGCCGAGCAGCGGGGATCGAAGACCAAGAAGAAGCTGGAAATCGACCCGTTGCACGCCGACACGGTGCGGTTGATCTATCGACTGTTCATTGAAGGCGATGGCGTATCCGGGCCGATGGGCGTCAAGGCCATTACATGCTATCTCAACGAACGTCGCATCTTCACCCGTGACGGCGGGCGCTGGGGCCTCGCACAGATCCATGCCGTCCTGACTCGCACGACCTATATCGGCGAGCACAGGTTCAACGCCCGCTCGCACAAGGACCGGGAGAGGAAGCCCGAGAGCGAGGTCGCGATCATGGCTGTGCCGCCGCTGATCGACCGCGAGACCTTTGATGCCGTGCAGGCTCGCCTCAAGTCACGCCAACCCATGGTGACACCCTCGCGTGTCTCAAGTGGCCCCACGCTACTCACGGGCATCTGCTTCTGCGCCAAATGCGGGGGCGCGATGACGCTTCGGACTGGCAAGGGCAGCGCGGGCGGCATGTATCGCTACTACACCTGCTCGACGAAAGCGCGGCAGGGCAAGACCGGTTGCAAGGGCCGTTCGATTCCGATGACCAAGCTCGACCATCTTGTCGCCGATCACATCGGGGATCGCTTGCTTCAGCCCGAGCGGTTGGAGACCATCCTTGCCAGTGTTCTCGACCGCCGCCAGGAGCGCACCGAGCGGCGCCGCGAGCACCTTGCCGAACTCAACAGACGGATCACCGAAACAGATCAACGGCTCAATCGGCTTTACGACGCCATTGAGGCCGGCGTGGCCGATCTTGATGACCCCGCTTTGAAAGAGCGCATCGCCGGCCTCAAGGCGCTTCGGGACCAGGCTAACGCTGATGCTGAGCGCACGCAGGCATCACTGGACAATGACGGCAACCAAGCCGTCGGTGTCGACATGATCCGAACTTTTGCCCACACCGCCCGCGAACGGCTGCGACTGGAAAACGGCGGCTATCGGCGGGATCACCTGCGCGCGTTGGCGCAGCGCGTCGAGGTGGCCGACAAGGAGGTTCGCATCATGGGAACGAAGTCGGAACTGCTCCGCACCCTGGTCGCCGCTTCAAGCGGGAAATCGGCGGCTGTTGGCGTTCGCAGTTCTGTACTGAAATGGCGCACCCAACAGGATTCGAACCTGTGACCTCCACCTTCGGAGGGTGGCGCTCTATCCAGCTGAGCTATGGGTGCATCGCCGTTGCGCCTAGCCCGAGTGACGGACGACGGTCAACGGATTCGGCTGTTTTCTAACTTACTCCCGGATCGAGGGCGCTTCAATGCGCCAGCCTATGCATCCGCCTTCGTTCGTACGCTTCGCGTCGCTTACGCGAGATTCATTCAGCTTGCAGCGGCCTATCTTACAAACTGACAACCGCTTGTTTTTCTGTTCCCTTTCTGACTCACCCCTCACCGAAAACTGCTTGACACATCCCTTCGGAGGGCAACTCTCTATCCTGCTGAGCTCCGGATGCTGCAGGATATCCCTTAGCCGAATGAGGGTGAGCGGCCAACGCTGGCAAAGCGATGCCGATTTCACGCCTCGTTGGCGGCCCACAAGCTCGGTCATGCTTAGCCGAAGGGAGATCTTCGCCATGTCGCTTCTACGCTTCGCCGCAGCCATCGCCCTTTTTGCCGCCGCTTTCGCCGCCTGCCCTTCCCTTGCGAAAGAGGCGGACGCCGCTGCGAAAATCGCGGCTCCGCCGCTTTGGCGCATATCGGACGGAAAAAGCACGGTCTATCTATTTGGCGAGATTGGCCTTGCGCCGGAGAAGGCGGACGCTGGCGCGCGCTGGCGCACGCTCGCAGTCGTCAAAGCGATCGATGAATCCGAAACCGTATGGCTCGAAGCGCCTGTCAGGGAGCCGGAAACGCAAGCGGCCGCCAACCGCATCTTCTCTGAGGAGGGCATGCTCCCTAAAGGCCAGCGCCTGTCCTCCAACATGCCGCCAGAAACGGCGATCGCGCTCAGCGGCGTCGCCGCGAAGGCGGGCCTTGCGGCAGGCGCGCTCGAACCGCTGAAACCCTGGGCTGCCTTTGTCGTTCTTTCTTCTCGGGTCAATGCGGAGAGAGAGGGCGGCGAGACGATTGAGGAAGCGATCCTCAAAGAGGCGCGCGGGCGGGGGCGCAACTTGCGTTATTTCGATACGGTCGAAAATTCGCTCCGTATTCTGACGGATATGCCTCACGAGACGCAGACGCAAATGCTGGCGCAGCTCGTCGCCGATTTTGACCGCCAGCGCTCCGGCGCGGAGGCCGGCTTCGAGGCGTGGCGAACCGGAGACCTCGCCGCGCTCGACGCCTATCTCATCGCGAGGATGCGCGCCGATGCGCCGGAGGCTTATGAGCTGCTGGTCGTGCGCCGCATAAAGTCGCTGGCGAACGGCGTTGGCGCGGCGCTCAAAGATGGCCGGACGGCGTTCATATCGCTGAGCGCCAGCTATCTTGTCGGACCGGACGCCCTGCCCGTTCGCCTTCAGGAAATGGGCCTGTCGGTCGAGCGCCTTGGCGAATAGAGAACCGCCGCTGACGCCGGGTTCAGAAAAGCTGACAGGGCGCCCGCTTGACAGGGCGCAGGTTTGCGCCTTTCTCGCCCTGTCCAGTCAGGAACCGCATTATGGAATTCAAGGTCGCAGTCGTCGGCGCAACAGGCAATGTCGGGCAGGAAATGCTCGCGATTCTTGATGAGCGTCAGTTCCCGGTCAGCGAAGCCTTCGCCATCGCCTCGCGCCAGTCGATCGGCCGCGAGATTTCCTTCGGCGACCGGACCTTGAAATGCCGCGATCTTGAGACGTTCGACTTCTCGAAAGTCGATATCGCCCTGTTCGCCGCCGGCGGCGTTGTCGCCAGGGAATGGGCGCCGAAGGCGGCGCGCGCCGGCGCTGTCGTCATCGACAATTCGTCGCATTTCCGCATGGACCCGGACGTGCCGCTGATCGTGCCGGAAGTGAACGCCGACGCCGTGCGCGGGTTTTCGAAGAAGAACATCATCGCCAATCCGAACTGCTCGACCGCGCAGCTTGTCGTTGCGCTGAAACCCCTGCACGACGCCGCGACGATCAAGCGCGTCGTCGTTTCGACCTATCAGTCGACCTCCGGCAAGGGCAAGGCGGCGATGGATGAACTCTTTACGCAGACGAAAGGCATCTACGTCAACGACGCGCCGACGCCGGACGCGTTCACCAAGCAGATCGCTTTCAACGTCATTCCGCATATCGACGTCTTCATGGAGGACGGCTACACCAAAGAGGAATGGAAGATGGTGGTCGAGACGAAGAAGATTCTCGACCCGAAAATCAAGCTGACGGCGACCTGCGTGCGCGTTCCCGTGTTCGTCGGCCATTCAGAAGCGGTGAATGTCGAATTTGAGCGGCCGATTTCCGACGATGAAGCGCGGGAAATCCTGCGTGAGGCGCCGGGAATCCTCGTCGTCGACAAGCGCGAGGACGGCGGCTACGTGACGCCGGTCGAATGCGTCGGCGAATTCGCAACCTATGTGAGCCGCATTCGCGTCGATCCGACCGTCGATAACGGCCTTTCCTTCTGGTGCGTCTCCGACAACCTTCGCAAGGGTGCCGCATTGAACGCCGTGCAGATCGCCGAAACGCTGATCAATCGCGGGTTGCTGAAGAAGGCCGCGTAAAAGGGCGCGTCGGCGGCGGCGCAGACGGAGTTAGCCATGCGCGTTTTCGCGGGCCTCGCCACTCTCGCCTTCCCGGCCGCCGCCCTTGCCGCGCCGCCCGCCGGATATGAGGCGATCTACGACGCGCCGACCCGCGTCAATATGGGCGGCCGCCCCGTCACCGCCGATATCGCACTTTATACGGATCGCACGGCGGCGAAAAAAGGCGATCTCAAACTCGTTCTCGTGACCGACGTCACCGACTTCATCATCGACGTCGAAAAGGATCTCGAAAAATGGGTGGCGACGCATCAAGACCGATGCGGCCAGCAATGGAACGCCGGCAAACCGCTGATCGATTTTCCGAAGGGCGCCATCCGCTTCGCCCTCGATATTGAACTCGAGGTCTGGAATTGCGGCTGGGACGGCAAGGGCGAGCCGGGGCGCATGATGCTTGAGACCGGACGGGTCGATGTGACGCTTATTCCCGCCGCTGTCGACGGCAAGCTTCAGGCGAGCCTTGGAGACTTGACGATCGACAACCGCAGCGGGGTTTCGAAATATCTCCCGCTTGAGTTTGTGACGCGCTCGATCATCGAGCAAGAATTGAAGAAGCTCAATCAGAATCCGAAATTCTACAAGGCGCCGAAACCCTTCATCGACGAAGGCTTCGCTTATGAAGCGATCGCCGGCGATACGGGCGCCGACAAGCGCGTTCTCATCACGGCGCGTTATCGCGCCAAAGGGCCCGAAAGCGCGCTCAAAAGGGTCGCCGACCGCGTGCGCGCCGAAGGGATCAGCGCGGAAGGCGTCAAGAAATGAGTCAAGCGACGGCGAACGCCGAAGCCGCGCACGCGGAGCTGAAACTCGGCCTTCTCTGCGGCGTCATCGCCTATGCGCTGTGGGGCCTGTTTCCGCTTTATCTGAAACAGCTCGCCCCGGCGACGCCCACCGAGATCGTCGCCCAGCGCATCCTGTGGTCGGTGCCGTTCGGCGCATTCATCCTCAGTCTGCGCGGACAATGGCGCGAAACGCTCGCTGCCGTGAAATCCCCGCGCGTCGTCGCCCTATTGGCGCTCGCCGCCGTGTTCATCGCCGGCAACTGGCTCGTTTATGTTTGGGCGGTCGCCAATGACCGTGTGCTGCAGGCGAGCCTCGGCTACTATATCAACCCGCTGATTTTCATCGCGACAGGCGTCGTCGTCCTCAAAGAGAAGCTTAGCCATCCGCAAATCGCCGCGGTCGCGCTTGCGGCGATCGGCGTCAGCGTACTGACGTTTGGCGCCGGCGTCTTTCCCTGGCCGTCTTTTGTTCTCGCCTTCAGTTTCACCGCCTACGGCTATGTCAGAAAGACGACGCCCGTCGGCGCGATGCCAGGCCTTTTTATCGAGACGGCGCTCCTTTCGCCGTTCGCGCTCCTCTTCCTCATGAACCTCCAATCGCAGGGGACGCTGGCGCTCGGCCATCACAGCCTTGAACTCGACATTCTGCTGTTCCTCGCCGGGCCCGCCACAGTCGTGCCGCTTGTGCTCTTTGCTCTCGCCGCGCGGCGCTTGTCGCTCACCGTCATCGGATTCCTTCAATATATCGGACCGACGGGGCAGTTTTTTCTCGGGCTCTATTACGGCGAGAAATTCACGCTCGCCCATGCGATCTGCTTCGGCCTGATCTGGACCGCGCTGGCGCTCATTAGCATCGACGCGATCCGGCGCAATCGCAAACCCATGCCGACGCGCGAGGCGTGATAGCCTATCGCCCGCCTTGGCCCTGCTTTTTTTGCGCGCGTTGCTGTTTTTTCGGCCTTCCATGCGGGTCGCAGCCTGAAAAGGCGCCCCTTTGTCGCTCGAAAGGGCATCCCAATTAACCAGAGCGCAATGCGGGGCGCGCTTCGGACGACTTGCTGTCCGCCGCTTGCGTATTCTTTTTGCGTTTGCAGCCGCCAACAGCCGCCTCCGCAACACCCAACTTGTCAAAGAGCCGCGAGCGAGGCTCGCGCCTCTCTCGCACATTTAATGGATGAGATGGAAAATTCCGTCGCACTTTCAAGCATCGGTTTGATTGTATTTTTCATGCGCCCGACTCGCCTCCGTGGCGAAAACGCCCGGAGCTCAGGCGCTTAATCGGGATCGCTTTGGGCGACGCTATTCAGACATTTCACCCGGCGCTCTGATTGATCCGTTTCAGCGTTCCAGAAAAAGCGAGCAACGGCTCGCCCTCGCAGGTGACGAGCCCGCGTGCGAAAAGCAATGATTTTCCGATTTTTGTCGGCTCGCCCGTCGCAATGATGAATTTGCCGACCCGCCCCGGACCGATAAACTCCGCATTCACCGTAACCGTCACTGCGCGGAACGGGCCAATGACGCGCCTGCAAATATCCCACAGCGACATGTCCGCGAGCGTCAGAAGCGCGCCGCCATGGACGATGCCGCCGGCGTTCGCGTGATGCGGCTGCGATAGAAATCCGCAGCCCGGCTCCTTTTGCGAATAGTCGCGAAAATAGAACGGTCCCGCATGGGCGCTGAACGTGTCGGGAAAGGACTGCAGCTTCCAGCCATCCGGAATCGCATCGGAGTTATTCTCTGTCATGGCGCGGCTTTAGCCGAACGGCGCGCCGAGGCAAGCGCAAGCTGCAGCGAAATGTTGCGAAAACCGCCGCCGCCGGCGCATGGTCGCAGAATGAACGGCTTTCCTGATCCGCAATTTGTCGATGCCGGCGGCGTGAGGCTCGCGACCTATTCCGCTGGCGACGGCCCGTCGGCGAAGGCCGGCAACGCGAACGATCCGCCCATCATCCTCATCCACGGCTGGCCGGAAATCGCCTATTCCTGGAAGAACCAGCTCGGTCCCCTCGCCGCCGCCGGCTATCGTGCGATCGCGCTTGATCTCAAAGGTTTCGGCCGGTCGGATGCTCCGAAGGAGAAGGCGCTTTACGACATTCGTCATATGACGGACGATCTTGCGCGTCTGCTCAATGCGCTGTCGATCGACAAGGCGGTCTTTTGCGGACACGACTGGGGCGGCGCGATCGTGTGGCCAATGGCTCAGCTTCATCCCGATCGCGTCCTCGGCGTCATCGGCGTCTCAACGCCGCATCGCCCGCCCCCGCCGACGCCGCCGCTTTCCATCATCGAAAAGCGTTTCGGCCTGAAGCATTATTTCATGCAGTTCCAGGAGCCGGACGCGCCCGAGGCTTTATTCGCGACAAACATCGACCGCTTCTTCCGTTTGATGTTCAGGCGTCCGCCTGCGATGGCCGAGGTCGAAAAGCCCGGCGTCAGGATTTTCGATCTTCCTGGAAGGTTTCGCGACGGGCCGGCGCCCGATCCCGCTGACGCCATCCTCGACGAGAAGGATCTCGCCGTTTATGTCGACGCCTATCGCCGTTCTGGATTCACAGGCGGGATCAATCTTTACCGCAACATTGACCGCAATTGGGAGATCATGCGCGAATTCGATCCTGTCATCCGGAAACCGGCGCTGATGATCAGCGCGGAAAGAGATCCGTTCCTGCCGCCGTCGTCAGCCGATGGGATGGAGGCGCTCATTCCTGATCTGGAAAAGGCGCTCATCAAGAATTGCGGGCACTGGGTGATGTGGGAGAAGCCCACGGAACTCAACAAATTGATGATCGGATGGCTCAACCGACGATTCAAATCTCATTCGTCGAAAATTTGACGAAAAGCGCGCGCCTTCTTTTCGACAAATCTCCGACGCGCGCGTAAAACTTTCGCGACGGATTGCGCCGAGGCTTTCTCTGAAGGGAAGGGAGAGGGCGCAATGAGATTGATTGCATTCATTGCCGGCGCAGGACTCATGATTGCGGCGGCGCCCGCCGGGGCGCAGGATCGCGAAGCTGAATATACGCTCTTTGGCGTGACGCGGACTGAGATTCGGCGCGGCCATGAGATCACAAGCTTTGAGCTCGCGGGCGCTCCTATTTCGGTCACCGCCTACGGACGAAAAGCCCGCGCGCGCCTCTTTGATTCGCGGGAAGCGCTCCGCGAAGCGCGCGTGATGAGCCGCGTCTACGAGGGTGCGCCTCGCCCGGCGCTGATCACTGTCGAGATGCGCCTCAGTTTCTGAACGGGCCGATCAGTGCTTGCGCAGCGCTTGCGCGCGGCGGGCGTTCGCCTCAATCCCCGCCCAGTCGCCGGCGGCGATCATCGAACGGGTCGCGATCCAGGAACCGCCGACGCACGCGACATTCGCGAGCGCCAGATATTCAAGCGCCTTCTCTGCGCTGATGCCGCCGGTCGGGCAGAACCGGATGTTCGGCAACGGCCCAGCGATCGCCTTGAGATATGGGATGCCGCCCGCCGGTTCCGCTGGAAAGAATTTCATGGCTATAAAGCCCGCCTCTGCGGCGCTCATCGCCTCGCTTGGCGTTGCAACACCCGGCAGCGATGGCGCTCCGCTCATTGCGAGCGCATCAAGAAGCGCCCGGCTTGCGCCGGGACTGACGAGAAACTCAGCGCCGGCGGCGAACGATCGCTCGACGTCGCCGGGTGAGCGCAGCGACCCCATGCCGATGATGAGCGAAGGGGCCGCCTTCTTCATCGCGGCGACGGCGTCGAGCGCCGCTTCTGTACGCAGCGTCAGTTCGACGACGCGCAGTCCGCCGTCAGCTAACGCCCGCGCAAGCGGCGCGGCGTCGGCGAGCCGGTCGAGTTCGAGGACCGGAATGACGCTCGCTTCACTGAGAATATCACGAATGCTCATGGCCGCTTTCCTGCAACGCAACTGCGGCTCCGATCAGCGCCGCGCCTTCCTTGACAATCATCCGGATTGGAACGTCGTCGACATAGTCGCGCATGCGCCCCTTATCGAGGAAACGGTCGACAAACTCGCTCTTCAAGAAGAGATCGCTGATCTTCGGCAAAATGCCGCCCCCAAGAACGACCCCGCCCCGCGCGCCGGTTGCAAGCACAGCATCGCCGGCGACACGACCGAGAACCGCGCAGAACATGTGAACGGCCTTGATTGCGATCGGATAGGCGCCGGCAAGCGCCGCGGCCGTGATTTCATCGGCGCGCAGCGAAACGCGATGCGTGTCGGAAATGGCGCAAAGGGCGCGATGCAGGTTGACGAGGCCGCGCCCGGAAAGAAGCCGCTCGACCGAAACGCGGGGATGCTCGCGAGCGATGAATTTCATGACGGCGATTTCTTCTTCGGTCCGCGGCGCAAACGAAACATGCCCCCCTTCCGTCGCCACGATCCGGCGCGTTGAATCGAATGGGACAATGAGCGCCTGACCAAGCCCAGTCCCCGGTCCGATGACGAGCGTCGGCGCAGTCGGATCACCAGGCGCTTCTTTGACGGGCAAGAAAAAATCGCCAGGAAGGTGAGCAACGCTCGCGGCCAATGCATAAAAGTCATTGACCACGAGAAACCTTTCGAGCCGCAGCGCCGCGCGAATCTCGTCCGTCCGGAATTTCCAGTGGGAATTCGTAAAGGTGATCTCCTCGTTCCCAACCGGCCCTGCTATCGCGAAACAAGCCTGTTTCGGCTTTGCGACGATCGATTCGAGATAGGCGCTTGCGGCATCGCGAATGGTCTCGAAGTCCTCCGCGCGAAAATTCTGCACTTCCGCGATGGCGTGCGTTGCGCAGTCGGCGAGAGCAAAACGCGCGTTGGTGCCGCCGATATCCGCGACGAGTATCTGTTCACTCATTGAATTCCTCCAGGGCGAATGTCATGGTGCCCTCTTCCGCGCTGCTGACGCTCACGCGCATCGCAGCGAAAAGCTCGCGGCCGGATCCCCATCTCTCTCTGTCGAGATCTGGGGCGGCGAGCGACCGCTCTGCGAGCGTCGCAGGATCGACGCACACTTCGAGCACGCCCCTTTCCGCATCGAGCAGAATGACGTCGCCGTCGCGGACACGCGCGATAGCGCCGCCGTCGAGCGCCTCCGGCGATAGATGGATCGCAGCCGGAACCTTTCCGGATGCGCCCGACATGCGTCCGTCCGTCAACAGCGCCACCCTGAATCCTTTGTCCTGCAGAACGCCAAGCGGCGGCGTCAGCCGGTGCAGCTCAGGCATGCCATTGGCCTTCGGTCCCTGAAAAGGAATGACAGCCACGAAATCGCGATTGAGTTCGCCCGCCTTGAATCGGTCAACAAGGTCCTGTTGCCCCGTGAAGACGATGGCTGGCGCTTCGATGACGCGCCGGTCAGGCTTCACTGCCGAAATCTTGATCACCGCCCGGCCGATATTGCCGTCGAGAACGACAAGGCCGCCGGTCGGCGCAGCCGGCGCCACCGCCGTCGTCAGAATACTGTCATTTCCGGATTTCGCTGGCGCTGGCCGCCACGTAAGCGCGCCCTTTTCGAGCGCCGGCGACTGCGCGTATCGACGAAGGCCTTCGCCAGCAACCGTCTTGACGCCTTCGTGCAGGAGCCCGGCGTCAAGCAGTTCGCGAATGACAAAGGCGAGCCCGCCCGCCGCGTGGAACTGATTCACATCCGCCGACCCATTTGGATAAATCCGCGCGAGCAGCGGGGTCACAGCGGAAAGGTCGCTGAAGTCAGTCCAGTCGATAACAATCCCGGCCGAACGAGCCATCGCGATGAGGTGGATCGTATGATTGGTCGACCCGCCCGTCGCGTGAAGGCCAACGATCGCATTGGCGATCGCCCGTTCGTCGATGACATCATAAAATGGAATGTATTCATCGCCGAGCGCTGTCGTTCGAGCAGCGCGGCGCGCGGTCTCTTCAACAATTGCATCGCGCAGCAGCGTACCTGAATTGACGAAGGCCGATCCTGGAAGGTGGAGGCCCATCACCTCCATCATCATCTGATTGGAATTCGCCGTCCCGTAGAAGGTGCAAGTTCCCGGCGAATGGTAGCTTGCGCTCTCCGCCGCTAGCAACTCGTCCCGGCCGACTTTGCCTTCCGCATGCAACTGGCGCACACGCGACTTTTCGTCATTGGTAATGCCGGACGTCATCGGACCCGCCGGCAGGAACAAAACGGGCAAATAACCGAAGCGCGCCGCGCCGATAAACAGTCCGGGCACGATCTTGTCGCAAACGCCGAGCATGATCGCCGCGTCAAACACATTGTGCGAGAGCGACACTGCTGCAGCCAGCGCGATCACGTCGCGGGAGAAGAGGGAGAGATCCATGCCGGGCTGACCTTGGGTGACGCCATCGCACATCGCCGGAACGCCGCCCGCGATCTGCGCCGTTGCGCCAAGGCCTGAAAGAGTCCGCTTGATGATATCGGGATAAGCGCCAAGCGGCTGGTGCGCCGATAGCATGTCGTTATATGCGGTGACGATCCCGATATTGGGGCCGTCGCCTTTTGCGATGCGCCGCTTGTCGTCAATCGAGCAGGCGGCCGCCGCATGCGCCAGGTTTCCGCACGAAACCTCCGCCCGATGCGGTCCCTTGGAAGCTGCGGCGCGCATCTGGCGAAGATACGCTTCACGACGTCCGCGACTGCGCTCGCGGATGCGATCGGTGACGCGCAATAATATGTCGTTCAATCTGGCCACTTAGAGCCTCCTACGGCGCCCAGCAGGCCCAAAGGTCCGGACGCATTCTCAGAATTGCGCGAACAGGCATGTCCGCGACATTGCCGCCGGCGCTCGCATGTTCAAACGCTGCGCGCTTGTCTTCGCCGGCAATGACAAGACAGATCGCGCGTGCGGATGCAACTGCGCCGAGCGTCAATGTCATCCGATCGAGATGATCGCCGGTGACGCTGCTTTTTTTGGCGCGCACGGCGGCGAGGCGCGATCCCGCAATCGAAAGCGCATCGTCAAGGCCCTCGCAATCCGGAAACCACGACGCCGTGTGACCGTCATTTCCCATGCCGAGCACGACTGCATCAAACGGCCCCTCGATTTGCTCCAACCGTGTTTCAGCGGCGCGCAATCCCTCGCCCGGCGAGGGCGCCGGCGACCACAGGCCGATGAGTTTGAGGCTCCCGGCTTTCCCGCTTTGAAGCGTTCTGCGGACGAAAGTCTCATTCGACCCGGCCTCGCCCGGCGAGACCCAGCGTTCATCGACAAGGATCGCCGTCACTCTGGCCCAGTCAAGCGATCGCCCCGCGAGCTTCCGGTAAAGCGCTTCGGGAGTTGAACCGCCCGAAACCGCAATGCTTGCGGACCCGCGTTCTGCGATGGCGCGTCCAAGCTGCGCTTCGAGATAATCAGCGAGACGCTCAGCGGCTGCAGTGCGCGAGGCGAAGGCGATCAAAGACGGGTCAAAGCCCATCCGACCACTCCCGACCGTCGCGGTCGAGCATCATTGCGGACTGAACCGGCCCATCTGTGCCCGCCGCATAAGGATAGGCGGGCGTTCTGTCCGCAGCCCACGCATCAAGGATGCCGTCGACCCAGCGCCACGCCGCCTCGACCTCATCGCGCCGCATGAAAAGCGCAAGATCGCCGCGCACGACCGCCATCAGGAGCCGTTCATAGGCATCCGGATAACGCGCCGAAAACGCGTTGGCGTAGGAAAGGTTGAGCGGCACGTATCTGAGGCGCATCCCGCCGGGCCCCGGCTCCTTGGTCATCAGCATCAGCCGCATGCCTTCGTCGGGTTGCAAGCGTATGACGAGGCGCGCGGGTTGCAACTCGTCTCGTCCGGTATGGATCAGCGGATGCGCGACGTCCTTGAAGCGGACGATAATCTCCGATCGGCGCGCGGACATGCGCTTGCCGGTGCGCAGATAGAACGGCGTTCCGCGCCAACGCCAATTGTCGATATTGGCCTTGATGGCCACAAAGGTCTCAGTCGCCGACGGCATTCCCAATTCCTCGGCGTAAGCGGGCGCGACTTCGCCTCCGCTGGCGCCGGCGCCGTATTGTCCGCGAACAGTCATCTGGCGGACGGTGTCGGCTGTTATAGGGCGAAGCGCGCGCAGCACCTTGATCTTTTCATCGCGCACCGTGTCCGGCTCGAGATCGAGCGGCGGCTCCATCGCAACGAGACACAAGAGCTGCAACAAGTGATTCTGCACCATATCGCGCAGCGCGCCCGCCTTGTCGTAATAGCTGGCGCGGCCGCCGGCGCCGATCGACTCGGCGACGGTGATCTCGACATGATCGATGACGTTCGCGTTCCAGACCGGCTCGAATAGCGAATTCATGAACCGCAGGACGATGAGATTCTGCACTGTCTCCTTGCCGAGATAGTGATCGATCCGGAAGATCGATCCCTCGTCAAATACGGCGCCAACCGCTTCGTTGACTTCACGCGCGCTTTTCAAATCGTTGCCGATCGGCTTTTCGAGCACAATGCGGGCGCCCGGAATATTGAGCCCGGACCTCGCGATATTGCGCGATACGTCGCCATAGAGCGATGGCGGCAAAGCGAGGTAAAACACCCGCTGCTTGCCGGCCGGATCGCCGAGCTTGTCAGCCAGCGTCGCCCAATTCGATTCGGCGCTTGCTCCGTCGAGCTCCACATAGAAAAGCTGTCGAGCAAAGCGCGCCCACTCTTCGTCGGCGATCTTTTCGCTCGCATGGAACTTGCGAAAACTCTCGAGAGCTAACGCCCGAAACGCCTCATCATCCATTTCGGTCCGCGAAACGCCGACAATTTTTGAGCGCTCCGGGATCTGCAGGTCTCGCCAGCGATGGAACAGGGAGGGTATCAGCTTTCTTAAAGAAAGATCGCCAGCAGCGCCAAATACGACGATATCGAACGGAGCCACGGGCAGAAGTTGAGGAGACGAACTCGCTTCGATCATGATACCCTTCAATCGCGGCTGTTACGCAGCCGCGCACTGATTACCAGTAAATGCCGTAAAGGAAAATCAGGATGGCGGCGACGACAGCCGAGGCGATGTTGAACCCTGCGCCAGTCCTGAACGAGATGCCCTTGAGATCGACCGCCCGGCCTTCTCCCGGCGGCGCCTGAAGGTAGGAGAGCGCAACGCCCGCCGCGAGACACGCGAGGAAGACGACGCCGACCCGATCCATGAATGGCATCTCCGGCAAATACGCCTTGAAGCCGAGAGACATCGCGAACGATCCGATCACCGCTGCAATAGCGCCGAGTTCGGTCGCGCGCGGCCAGAACATGCCGAGGACAAAAATCGCGACAATGCCGGGCGTAAAGAAGCCAGTGTATTCCTGAATTATCTGAAAGACCTGATCGGCGCCGGCGAGCAGCGGTCTCGCCGCGAAGAGGGCGATCAGCAACGAGACAAAGCTTGTGATCCGCCCGACGCCGACCAGCTGGCGTTCGGTTTTCCCGGCGCCAAGGATCGGCCTGTAGAGATCCATCGTGAAGATCGTCGAGATCGAGTTCATCATGGACCCGAGCGAGGAGACGATAGCCGCAATGAGCGCCGCGAAGATCACGCCCTTTGCTCCGGCGGGAACGAGCTTCATCATTTCAGGATAGGCCTGATCCGGCTTGGCGAGGTCAGGCGCCAGCGCAACCGCCGCAATGCCCGGAACCACAATGATGAACGGCATGATGACTTTCAGAAACGCAGCGAAGATGATTCCCTTCTGCGCCTCCCGAATGTCCTTGGCGCCGAGCGCGCGCTGGATGATGTACTGGTTGAAACCCCAATAGGAGAAGTGCATCACCCACATTCCGCCGAGAATGACGCTGAGCCCCGGCAGGTTCTTGTACTGCGGATTGTCCCGCGACAGGATCATGTCGAACCGCTCAGGAAAGTCGTTCGCGAGGCGGAGGAATCCGGCCATGGGATTTCCATCGCCGACTTGCGACAGCGTAATGTGCGTAATCAGCACGCCGCCAATGATCAGCATGATCACCTGAATGATGTCGGTCAGCGCTACAGCCTTCAGGCCGCCGTAAAGAGAATAGGCGGCGGCGAACATCGCCAACAAGACCATCCCGACCATCATGTCGGCGCCGGTCAGCGTCGAGATCGCCGTCGCGCCGAGCCACAGCACGGTCGTCAGGTTCACGAAAACATAGATGCCGAGCCAAAAAACGGACATCACATATTTGACGCCGGTTCCAAACCGCTGCTCGAGAAATTGCGGCATCGTGTAGATGCCGCGCTTCAGAAAGATCGGCAGGAAGAATTTGCCGACGACGATGAGCGTAATCGCCGCCAGCCACTCATAGGAAGCAATCGCAAGGCCGATCGCATACCCCGACCCCGACATGCCGATGACCTGTTCAGCCGAAATGTTCGCCGCAATCAGCGAGGCGCCGATCGCCCACCAGGGGAGCGCCTTGCTCGCGAGGAAGTAATCGGCGGTGTCTTTCTTGTGGCCGCCCTTTTCCTGCGAGACCAAGGTCCCGACGGCCACAAGCCCGAGCGCATAGGCGATGACGATGACGATATCGATTGATTCCAGCGACATGATGCCCCTATTCGGCTATTGCATGCAGACGAACGGCCGCGCCGCCGCCCGGCGCAAGGCGGAACTTCAACGTATCGGCGCGAGTGACGTTGCGTTTTTCTATCACGATGTCATAGGGATTGGTTTTCCAGTCCGCCTTCTTTCCGTCCCGATAAATTTCAGCGACATATTTCTTTTCACCATCAAGAAAATCGAGCGAAATCGAGATCTCGCGCGCGCTTTCATCGGTGATTGATCCGACGAACCAGTCATCGCCGCCGCGCGCCTTTCGCGCCAAGGTGACAAAGTCGCCAACCTCGCCATTAACGCCGATGCTTTCTTCCCAATCTGTCGGCACGTCCTCGATGAACTGAAACGCGTCGAGGCGCTTCTCGTAATTCTCGGGGAGGTCGGCCGCCATCTGGATCGGCGAGTAAAGGACCACATAAAGCGCGAGCTGCTTGGCGAGCGTCGTCTGCACCCGGCTCGCCGGATCGGAACGCTGCATATCCTCGCGGACCGGCGCGCGCTTGTTCGGCTCAAGATCGAAAATGCCCGGCGTGAAATCCATCGGCCCCGCCAGCATGCGCGTGAAGGCGAGCATCGCCTCATGCTCCGGCGGATTGGGCGGCTGCCCCCATGCGTTGTATTCCTGGCCGCGCGCGCCTTCCCGCGCGATCCAGTTCGGATAAGTGCGCCTGAGGCCGGTATCCTTGATCGGTTCATGCGGATTTATCGCGATTTTGTGACGCGCTGCGGCTTTGACGACATTCAGATGGTGATTGGCCATGAACTGGCCGTCATGCCACTCGAAGCGCTCGATTCCATCCCTGTCGATGCGCTGAATGAGGCCGCCATCGGCGACATATCCCGTTTTCACGACTCGGACGCCGTTGGCCTCATAAAGCTTGAAGGCGTCTTCCATCTGTTTTTCGTAATGGCTGGCGGCGCCGCCGGTCTCATGGTGGCCGATGATGCGGACGCCTTTCTCTTGCGCGTAGGCGGCGAGCGCCGGCAGATCGAAATCCGGATATGCTTTGGCGAAGTCGAACACCTTGCCGTCGCCGAACCAGTTTTCGTCCCAGCCGACATTCCATCCCTCCACCAGGACGCCCTTGAATCCGTATTTCGCTGCGAAATCGATGTATCGCTTCACATTCTCCGTCGTCGCGCCATGCAGCGGCTGCACGCCCCAGCTCGAGTCGTTGATGTGCATCTCCCACCACACGCCGACATACTTTGCGGGCTCGAACCACGAAACGTCGCCAAGTTTGTTCGGCTCGTTGAGATTGAGGACGAGGCTCGAATTGAGAAGGCCTTTCGCGTCGGGCGAAATCTGGATCGTGCGCCATGGGCTAACGAACGGCGCGCTCACCTTGACAAGTTCGCCGTCCGACCACGGCGCAAGGTCCGCCTTGAACCGGCCTGGCCGATTCACTCTGAGGGACATCGACGCATAGTCGACGAGCCCGGCTTCGTGAACGCTGAGATGAACTCCCGACGGCGTTCGCAGCGTCATCGGCGTATGCGCCGTGAAGTCCTCCGAGGCGCTCGTTTTGCGATACAGTTTTTCGTAGCGGTTCCAGTAGCGCGCCGGAATCCACCAGACGTCAGACCGCTCATCGAATGTGAATTCCGTCAGTTCGTCGACGATCGCATCCGATTTGAGACCCTTCTGACGCGCAAATTCATAACGAAACCCGACGCCGTCATCGAACGCCCGGAGGCGCACGCCAAGCCTCCGCTCAGGCCCCTTTGTCGATGCGAATTCGACAAAGAGTTCGTTGTACTTGTTGCGGACGAGACGCCGCTCTCCCCAAGGCTGCTCCCACGTCTCGTCGTGAGCAGCGGTCGCGGTCGCCGCGATCTTCAGATCAGCATCAAAACCGGCGACCCCGCTGAACCGCATCCCGAGACGAGACGGCGCGATCACCTGCTCGCCGCGAAAGGCGACCGAATAGGTCGCGCGCCCGTCGATATCGTCCACAATAATGACGATCTCCGAATTCGGCGAAGCAACCTCAACCGCCGCCTTCGCACTCTCGACAGACAGTAGCGTCAGGGCGATCAGCGTCGCGCTGAGGCGCGCAAGAGTTTTTAGCGTCGTCATCATGAGTTGCGCCTTATCTGATTTTTCTGCGGGAACGCAATTCGCTTTCAGCGCGAACGCGCTTGTGAAGCGCCCGGCCTCTTCCAACGCTCGGCGGCCTGCAGCGGAAAACACCCTAGTTTGGAATGTAAATTCCTGCAACTTTTAGAAATGATCAGCATTCGTCGTTTTGCGCTGCAGCATCGAATTGCGGCTCCTTGCGAGGCTATGAGCTTGGTTTTGCGAAAATTTCCTGCAATGTCAATTTGCATAACTTTTTCCGGATCTATTGCAGTCGGCTGTAATTTTTTGCATTCGCAGTCGATTATGCTAATTTGGCGCAGATGCACTACGGAGGGCGCAGTGGGCAGAAAAAAACTCGCAATTTTAGCGCTGATCGCAACCGCGGCCTGTTCACGAAGCGCTCCGCAAAACGTCCATCGGGATGTTGCGGACACCTCGCACGCAACGATGGCGGAGGCTTCCGCCAAGCCCTATGAACCGGCGCCCTATGTCAAGCTGACGCACGCAGATTGGACGCGCAACGCCGTCCTTTACCAGCTCAATACCCGTCAGTTTACGGACGAAGGGACATTTTCCGCCGCAGAGGGCGAATTGCCGCGGCTAAAGAAACTTGGCGCAGACATCATCTGGCTGATGCCGATCCATCCGATCGGCGAGAAGAATCGCAAAGGCTCCCTCGGAAGCCCCTATTCCGTGAAGGATTATTATGGCGTCAATCCGGAATTCGGAACGCTCGACGATCTCAAGTCCTTTGTCGAAACGGCGCATTCGCTCGGCATGCATGTCATCCTCGACTGGGTCGCGAACCATACGTCATGGGACAATGCGCTCGTCGCCGAACACCCGGATTGGTACGAGCGCAACTGGAAAGGCGAATTTCATCCGACGCCGTGGTGGGACTGGTCCGACATCATCGACCTCGACTACGCCCACCCCGGCGTTCGGGAATACATGACAAACGCCATGAATTATTGGGTCAAGGAAGCCGGCGTCGATGGGTTCCGGTGCGATGTCGCCGGCTATGTTCCGCTTGATTTCTGGGAAAACGCGCGCCGCGAACTCGACGAGATCAAGCCGGTCTTCATGCTTGCCGAATTCGAGCAGCGCGACGTTCATGCGCGCGCCTTCGACGCGACCTACGCGTGGGGGCTCTCAAACGCCATTCAGGCGATTGCAAAAGGCAAGGCGGATGTCGGCGCGTTGTTCGGCTTTTACTCCGAAAACGAGAGCGCGTGGCCCAAGGACGCCTATCGCATGGCCTTTACGAGCAACCATGACTACAATTCGTGGCATGGGACGGACCGGGATCTTTATCGCGACGCGCTCGGGGCGGCGATTGTCCTGACCTTCGTCGGCGAAGGCGTTCCGCTCATTTATAATGGGCAGGAGGCTGGAAATGAGCGGCGGCTCGCATTTTTCGAAAAAGATCCGATCGAATGGCGTGATCATCCGAACAGGGAGCTTCTGACGAAACTGTCGGCGCTCAAGCACGAAACAAAAGCGTTGTGGA
The DNA here is from genome assembly GCA_049324555.1 of Pseudomonadota bacterium. Classification (GTDB taxonomy): domain Bacteria; phylum Pseudomonadota; class Alphaproteobacteria; order Caulobacterales; family Parvularculaceae; genus Amphiplicatus. The sequence goes on from JBMOOR010000157.1 coordinate 86,753, forward strand.
ATGGCGCCGCCGGTGCGCAAATGGTTTCCGTCGTCAATTCCGCGCCGATGAAAGTGCTGAGCTTCGTTCGCTTCGGCGAGGAAGACGGCGTCTTCGCCGTCATCAACTTCACCGCCGAAGAACAGACGATCGCTTTCAGGGAAGCGCTGCACCATGGCGATTATGTCGACTATTTTTCGGGCGAGCCCGCGAAATTCGACGCAACGAGCGAATTGACGCTCGCTCCATGGAGCTACCGCGTCTATTTGAAATGATCGAAGCGGCGCAGGGAAAGGCGTGATGATGAAGACCGCTCAGCGCGAGGAGAATGACAGGAAAATCCGACGCATCGTCATCGCTGGCGGCGGCTCTGCAGGGTGGATGACCGCGGCCGCGCTCGCCAACGCGCTTCAAGGCGGCGCGCAGATCGATCTTATCGAGTCCGACGAGATTGGAATTGTCGGCGTCGGCGAGGCGACGATCCCGCCGATCAAGATCTTCAACCAATCGCTTGGGCTCGACGAAAACGCATTCCTCTCCGCGACGCGAGGAACGATGAAGCTCGGCATCGAGTTCGTCAATTGGACGCGCCTCGGCAATCGGTATTTTCATCCCTTCGGCCAGTTCGGCGCAGATTTCGACGTCGTGACGCTGCATCATTATTGGGTGAAATTGAGGAAACTCGGCGACCAAACGCCATTTGAGGAATATTCAATGGCGTGGGCTGCGGCAAAGCGTGCGCGTTTCGACAGACCCGCGCAGGATCGCCGGCGCATTCAGTCGACATTCGACTACGCCTACCATTTCGACGCCTCGCTCTATGCGCGATATTTGCGCGCCTACAGCGAGCAGCGCGGCGTTGCTCGCCATGAAGGACGGATTGTCGACGCCGAGCGGCGCGCCGACGACGGATTCCTGACAGCTCTCAAGCTCGACGACGGCAGGACCATTGAGGGCGATCTCTTCATCGACTGCACCGGTTTTCGCGGCCTCCTGATCGAGGGCGCGCTCAAATCCGGTTATGACGATTGGACCCATTGGCTGCCCTGCGACCGCGCGGTCGCAATGCCTTGCCGTCATGAAGATCCGGGTCGCCTTGATCCTTATACGCGATCGACGGCGCGGACCGCCGGATGGCAATGGCGCATTCCCTTGCAGCACCGCGTCGGCAACGGCCATGTCTATTGCAGCGCCTTCATCAGCGATGACGAAGCTGCGGCGACGCTCGCCGGCAACCTTGAGGGCGAAGCGTTGGGCGAGCCGCGGTTTCTTCGTTTCACGACGGGGAAGCGCAAGACTTTCTGGAGCAAGAACTGTGTCGCGATCGGGCTCGCGGCGGGGTTTCTCGAACCGCTTGAATCAACAGCGATCCATCTCATTCAGGCGGGCGTGACACGCCTTCTTGCGCTTTTCCCCGATCGCGATTTCGCGCCGATCGTCGCGGAGGAATACAATCGAGCGACCGCCCTTGAATATGAACGCGTCCGCGACTTCATCATCCTCCATTACTATGCGAACCATCGCGACGATGCGCCGCTCTGGCGGCATTGCGCGAGCATGAAAATTCCCGACACCCTTCAATACAAACTCGATCATTTCAGGAGTTTCGGAAGGCCTGTCTTCACCGGCTACGAGCTTTTCCAGAATCCGAGCTGGCTCGCCGTCATGCTTGGGCAGGAGATCATCCCCGAGCGTTACGATCCGCTCGTCGATCTGCGCTCGCGCGTCGAGGCTCAACGTCATATGGCGGGCCTGCTTCGCGTTTCCGCTGAAGCCGCGGAGGCGATGCCGACGCACAAGGATTACATCGACCGGAACTGCCTGGCGCGGCCTTGACGTTTTTTCGGCTTTTTCCGCCGCGTTCAGCTCGAAAGGGCGCCCCTTTTCGACGCCGAATGGGGCGCCGAATTAACCAACGCGCGCCGACGCAGACGCGCATTCTTCGCCAGCGCCGATCGGCGCCGGAGCGAAAAAGAAGATTCACTTGTCAAAGAGCCGTGCGCGCATTTCTGCGCGCACACATCAAACGGTCGAGATGGAGATTTCCGTCGCCGGTTCAAGAAGCGATTTGATTGTATTTTGCGGGAGGGATTCTCCACTTGCGCGAATTGGTCTGCGCCGGGAATTCCCCTCTCCCGCAAGCGGGAGAGGGTATTGTTGCATCATGTGCGATCGCCCTGACCGCTTTCGGGAACGGCGCATCATCGCGCGGCGCAATGGCGCGCGACGTAATCCGCATGTTGCGGCAGGCTCGACGCCGCGTGGGCGATCAGCGTTTTGAGGTCGCCCAGGAACTGATCGAGCTTTTCAGACGCAAGCTCGTCCGCCAGCGGATGATAGCGCTCCGGCATGATCCCCTGCCCCAGGAACACCTGCTGCCAGCCGAGTTCGGTGAAGAGTTCCTCGTGCTCGCGATAAATCCGCCCCGTTCCCCGAAAGAGGTCGATCTTCGCCTGGAGCTCATCCGGAATGCTCATGGCGGCGCAGGATTTCCAGAACTCCGAATCCTCGCGCTCATTGGCGTGATAGTGAAGGATGATGAAATCGCGAATGCGCTCGAATTCAAAGCGCGACTGCCGGTTATATTCTGCGATCAGCGCCGGATCGAAAGTCTTGTCCGGAAACATCGAGACGAGGCGGCTCACCCCCGACTGAATGAGATGGATGCTGGTCGATTCAAGCGGCTCCATGAACCCGCTCGCAAGCCCCAGCGCGACGCAGTTCTTCACCCACATCTTCTTGCGCGCGCCCGTCGTAAATCGAAGGAAACGCGGCTCGGCGAGCGGCTTTCCTTCGAGATTTTCGAGAAGAACCGCCGCCGCCTCATCGTCGCTGATGAACGCGCTGCAATAAACGTGACCGTTGCCGACGCGGTGCTGCAACGGAATGCGCCATTGCCAGCCGGCCTTGCGCGCGGTCGATTGCGTATAGGGGCGGATCGCGTCGCCGTGCTCGCAGGGGACCGCGGCAGCCCGGTCGCACGGGAGCCAGCGCGTCCAGTCGTCATAGCCGGCCTTCAGGGCGCCTTCGATCAGGAGGCCGCGAAAACCCGAACAATCGATGAAGAGCTCGCCCTCGACGCGCGCCCCGTTTTCGAGCGCGACCGCATCGATGAAGCCGTTTTCGCCGCAGAGCGCGACATCGACGATCTTTCCTTCAACGCGCTTGACGCCGCGCTGTTCGGCGTAGCCGCGCAGAAAGCGCGCATAGAGCGAGGCGTCGAAGTGATAGGCGTGCTTGACGCCGCCGAGGCGCGTCGTTCCGACCTTTTCAAGCGGGCCGAAGCGATTGGCGATCGCCGCCTGATAATTCAGGGAGTAGTCCCAGATCGACGCGGATTTTCCCTCCTTGCGGGCGCGCAACCAGTAGTGATGGAACGGCAGAAGGCCGAGCTGCATGCCGACGTCGCCGAAAGCATGGATGTAGCTGTCGCCCTCGCGTCGCCAGTTGTTGAACTGGATTCCGAGCTTGAATGTTCCTTGCGAGGCGCGAAGCATTTCATTTTCGTCGAGCCCGAGAAAATCGTTGATGAGGCGGATCATCGGGATCGTCGCCTCGCCGACGCCGACGATGCCGATCTCTTCCGATTCAATGAGCGTAATTGAAAGCGCCTCTCCGAACGCCCTCGAAAGCACCGCCGCGGCCATCCACCCGGCGGTTCCGCCGCCGACGATGACGACGCTTCGGATTGATTGCTCGTTCATCGACAACCCCGGTCAGCCTGCGGCGAATTTCGAGGCGCAGCCTAAACCATCAGCAGGCGTCATTGAATCCGCCAATCGGAAAGAAGCAGCCATAAAAATCCCCCGCCGGCGGAGCCGGCGGGGGACCAGAGACGCTCGGGAGGTGAGCGTTTAGAACTTGTAGTTAAGGCCGACGAGGTAGGTACGGCCGTAGCTCTGATAGTCGATGACCTGGCGCGCATCGCCGTTGTCAAACGTAACAAAGGGCTCGTCCGTCAGGTTGTTGCCCTGAACATAGACATTAAGACCTTCAAGCGCGCCGGAACCGAAGCGATAGCCGACTTGGGCGTCGATGATCGATTCGCTTTTGGCGGTTCGCAGGATGCGCGTTGCGCTGATGCCGGAGACTTCCGCAAGAAAGTCGGAGCGATAGCGATGGCTGACGCGCGCTTCGAACCCGCCGCGCTCAAAATAGACCGACGTGTTGGCGATCCACTTCGAAAGGCCCGGCACTGTGATTGGCACGGTCGAGCCGCCAAGGAGCACCTTGCTGTCGTTAAAGGAGCCCGAAGCGATAACGCCGAAGCCCGTATCGCCGAAGGGGACGGACAATGTGGCTTCGATGCCTTTAATGTGGCCTTTGCCATTGTTCGTTGGACCCGTGACGAGACCAAGAGGCGTGCCGAGCATCGCCGCTTCCGCCGGCGTCAATTCAAACGGGATGAACTGCGAGAAGTCCGCGATGAATGAGTCGTTGGCGTTCACATAGTCCTGGAGGTCTTTGTAGAACGCGCCGATCGCGAAATAGCCCGCCCCGCCGAAGTAGTGCTCGACCGAGATATCGGCGCCGTTGGCGATATAGGGTCGCAGTTTCGGATTGCCGCCGCTCGCGCTGAAGAAGGAAAGATTGGGATCGGTCGACGTCAGGCGTGTAATATTGGTTCCGAGCGAAAGGCTCGCGTTCAATTGATCCATACGCGCCCGGACCAGCGTGCGAGCCGCCGACAGGCGGATCTTGGTTTCTTCCGACGCGTGGAAGATCAGGTTCAAGCTCGGCAGGAACTTCCAGTATTTGTCGCCGTCGACGACACTTTGAGCTGCTCCGCCGATCGTCCCGGAAATGACGCCGCTCGTCGGAATTCTGAAACCTGATGACGTTTGATCCGTGTACACCGCCTGGACGCCGACATTGCCTGACACTGGCAGCGACCCGAGTTCGCCGTCGATATCGAAGCGGCCGTAACCGACCCAGATATCTTCTGTCGCAGTCCAGTCCTGAGCGACCGAGAACGAGGACAGCGAGACAAAGACCGACTCATAGAAGCCGTTTTCGAGGAGATAGAGCGGGTCGTACGTGACTTGATCGCCGAGGCCGAGGAAATAGAGCCCGGTCGGCTCATCAAGGAGAGCTTCCGTAGGGATCGGCGCGGTCTGGGCTCCACCCGGCAGAACGAGGAAGCGCTGGTCGATATTGCGCGTCTTCTCGCGCAGGCTGTAATCGACGCCCGCCTCGAATTTGCTAAAGAAGCCGTCAAGATAGCGGCTTACGCTCGTACGCAGATGCCACAGATCGTCTTCGGTTTCGGGTGAGTTGATGAAGCCTGCCTGCACCACCGAATTGCCGGCGCCCCAACCCTGTGGGTCGGTGAGGAAGAAGGGCGTCGTCGCACCGGAATAATCGAGCGTCGGCGAGAATACGAAGAATCCGTCCGCGGTCTGCGAGAACCCCAGCGTGTCGAACGGCCCGTTGCCGCCGCCGTAAGACGTGCCGGAATAGGACTCGATCAGATCGTCATGGCGATCGACCTTGGAATAGCTGACGTCCATTTCAAGACCCCAGGTCCCGTTGTCGAACTTGCCATTCCAGCCTGCCGCAAAGACGCTGGCGTCGCGCTGGTTGATGTCGTTGCGCATGACGCCTTTGACGTTCGCAAATGAGCCGTCCGTCACGAAGCCGTCGGTAACCGTGTAGCCGGGCTGCAGCGCAGCTGCCGACCAGAACAACGGAAATTCGATGCCTCTCAGGCGCTGATCTTCGCTAAAGTCGGAGTAATAGACGTCGATCGCACTTGAGAAGTTCGCCGACGGCTCGAACTCAATGATCCCCACAACGCCGAAGCGATCAAGGTCATTCGACTGGACAAAAGGCTTCGCGCCGCCAATAATCCGCTCGCCGGCGCCGGTCGTCGGATATCCCCAAGCGTTAAACCGTTCGCTTTGCGTCGGCGTCGACTGGTAAGCGACGCCAAGCGCAACACCCCAGCGGTCGTTGTCGAACTGATCGACGATGACGGCCGAGCCGCGCCAACCGCTGCCAGGCGAATCCGGGTTAAGCGAGCCGTCTTCATTGAATTCGTAGCGCGCCTGACCGGAAATGATGCGCTCGCCCTTCGACAGCGGGCGAATGGTGCGAAGATCGACGGTGCCGGCAAGACCCTGGCCGATGAGGCCGGCATAGGGCGTCTTGTAGACGACAGCCGATTCAAGAAGTTCCGACGGATATTGGTCAAATTCAACGCCGCGGTTGTCGCTCGTTGAAACCTGTTCGCGCCCGTTGAGGAGCGCCGTCGAAAAGTCCGGGCCAAGGCCGCGGATGGTGAGCACCTGGCTGCGCCCGTCGAGACGCTGCGTCGCAAGACCGGGGAGGCGGCCAAGAGATTCCGCAATCGAGACGTCGGGGAGCTTGCCGATGTCTTCCGCCGTCACCGCCTCGACGATTGATGTGTTGTTCTTTTTCACCGCAGCCGACGATTCGAGCGAGCTGCGGAAGCCCTGAACGACTATTTCGTCGGATTCTTCCTCATCCTGAGCGGAGGCCGCGCCGGAGACGCCGAGCGCGACAGAGAACGCGATCGCTGCTCCGCCCGTGAGCAAGAACGATTTAGCGGAAGACATGGAATTCAATACACGATTGCGCGTCATGGCGCGTTCCCTCCTCAAGCGTTTCCCATGGCGCCCCCCGCTTCTTGCAGGCGCCGGCAGTCTCTGTGCGACCATCAGGCGGTTTGTCGATCAGCCGGTCGCTTTGTCGTTGGGGGAGTGAGCCCACCCTGCTGGCCGAAGAATGTAAGAAACTGCAATCCCGCGCAATATCAAAAACGACACAACGCACATTTTAGGGGGATCATCGCACCCGGAGCGCTCCCGCTGACGTGGGTTTTTGTGTTAAGCTACGCTATAATAGAATGATTTTACAGGGATTTTTACCGCACGCAACAGGAAGAATGCATGTGTCGCGTCAGACACACAGAAAAATGTAAATTATTGCAAACACCAGCACGATCTGCCATTTCTGCGAAACCGCGCCAACGATGGAAGCCAAAAGGGAGACGATATGAGGGGACGCCGGCTGAGAATCGACTGCGCTTTGAAAGCGGCGGCCTGCGGGCTCGGCTTTGCATTCATCGCGCCGCCCGCCCTCGCGAACGACCCGGCGCAATATCTCGATCGTCCGCCTGAAGATGAAATCATCTACTTTGTCCTGCCGGACCGCTTCGAAAATGGCGATCCTGCGAATGACAAGGGCGGCCTTGCGGGCGACCGTCTGACGACAGGGTTTGACCCGACGCACAAGGGGTTCTTCCATGGCGGCGATCTTAAAGGTCTCACCGCGCGCCTCGATTACATTCAAGGTCTCGGCGCGACCGCCATCTGGCTCGGCCCCATCTACAAGAACAAGCCGGTGCAAGGCCCGCCGGGCGATGAATCCGCGGGCTATCACGGCTATTGGATCACCGACTTCACGACGGTCGATCCGCACTTTGGAACGCCGGAGGACATGCGCGCATTCGTCAAGGCGGCGCACGAGCGCGGCATGAAGGTCTATCTCGACATCATCACCAATCACACCGCGGATGTGATCAAGCTTAAGGAATGTCACGATCCGAGTTACGAGGGCGCCGATAAACCCAAGGACGGCTGCCCCTATCGCAGCAAGGCGGACTATCCTTATTCAACCCGCGGCGCCGCGGATGGGGAACGCATCAACGCCGGCTTTCTGGGCGATCAGCCGCCGTTCCAGACCGTCGAAAATTTCGAGAAGCTGACTGGCGCGGATTACGCCTACACGCCGTATGTTCCGGCGGGCGAGGAGAATGCGAAATCGCCCGCATGGCTCAACGATCCGCGCTACTATCACAATCGCGGCGATTCGAACTGGGTCGGCGAAAGCGCGCTTTATGGAGATTTCAGCGGGCTCGACGATCTTTTGACGGAAGACCCGCGCGTCGTCGAGGGCTTCATCGACATCTACGGCGCCTGGATCGAAAAGTATCGCATCGACGGATTTCGCATCGATACGGCGCGCCATGTCGGTCCGGAATTCTGGCAGGCTTTCTCGAAGGCCATGATTGAGCGGGCGGCAGGGATTGGCATTCCGCACTTCTATATATTCGGCGAGGCCTACAGCCCGAACGCCGCCGGCCTCGCGCGCTTCACGCGCGTCGACAGGCTGCCGCACGTGCTCGATTTCGCCTTTCAATCCGTTGTTCAGGAGGTCGTCGTCAACGGCGCTCCTGCGCGAAAATTCGCGGAACTCTTTGAGGTCGATGCCCTATATCAGGGCGGCGAAGCGACCGCCGCCCGTCTTCCGGTGTTCATCGGCAATCATGACATGGGCCGCTTTGCGACGTTCGTGAGCCAGAAGCGTCCGGACGCCAGTGAGTCGGAAAAGCTCGCGCGGGTCAAGCTCGGCCACGCCATGATGTATTTCCTGCGCGGAGCGCCGGTCATCTATTACGGCGACGAACAGGGTTTTGTCGGGGACGGCAACGATCAGGCGGCCCGCGAGGACATGTTCGCGAGCAATGTCGCGTCCTATAACGACAACGACCTTCTCGGCACGGACGCAACGACAGCGGACGAAAACTTCGATCGCAAACATCCGCTTTACATGTTCCTCGCATCGCTATCGAAGATTTACAAATCGCACGACGCCTTGAGACGCGGCGCGCAAATAGTGCGGGCGGCGGAGCCTGACGGCGGCGTTCTAGCGGTCTCGCGATTGGGCGAGTCGGGGGGCGAATACCTCGTTGCATTCAACGCCTCGGCTGCTTCCCGTTCGCTGCGAATCGACGTTGATCCGCGCTCGGAGTCATGGAAACCGATTTATGGGCGATGCCCGGCTCGCTCGGCGGCTCCAGGCAGCGTAAAGGTTTCAATTCCTGCCTTCGGATTTGTCATCTGCCAGTCAAACAATTGGAGAAGCGTCCAATGACGCGGGCTGAAGCCAAAAGCGCGGCGCGTTCAAACGTCTTGACGGAGCCCGCCCGGGAATGGTGGCTCGGCGCGGTCATTTACCAAGTCTATCCGCGAAGCTTCAAGGATTCGAACGGCGACGGCGTCGGCGATCTCGCCGGCGTCATCGACGGATTGGACCATGTGGCCGGTCTCGGCGTCGACGGCGTCTGGCTTTCGCCTTTCTTCACGTCGCCCATGCGCGATTTCGGATATGACGTCGCGGATTTTTGCGACGTCGATCCGATATTCGGGAAGCTGGCGGATTTCGACGCCTTGGTCGCCAAAGCGCACCGGCTCGGGCTGAAACTCATCATCGACCAAGTCTATTCGCACACGTCGGACGAGCACCCGTGGTTCGCGCAAAGCCGCAGCGATCGAACTGATCCGAAATCGGACTGGTATGTGTGGGTCGATCCGAAGGCGGACGGCTCTCCGCCGAACAACTGGCAATCGGTTTTCGGCGGCCCGGCGTGGACATGGGACAGCCGCCGCCAGCAATACTATTTGCACAACTTCCTGACGAGCCAGCCGGACCTTAATTTGCACAACCCCGCCGTTCAGGACGCAATGCTCGATGTCGCGCGTTTCTGGCTCGACCGCGGCGTCGACGGCTTCCGTCTCGACGCCCTGAATTTTTCGATGCACGATCCCTTGTTGCGGGACAATCCGCCGGCGCCGCGCGAGGGGCGCAAACTTACACGCCCCTTCGATTATCAGCTTCATACGCATAGCCAGTCGCATCCCGACATCGTCAAATTCATCGAGCGTCACCGCGCGCTGCTGAACGAGTATTCAGGCATCTTCACAGTCGCTGAAGTCGGCGGCGAGAACCCGCTCGCGGAGATGAAAGCCTTCACCGCCGACTCAAAACGGTTGAATTCCGCTTACAATTTCGATTTTCTTTATGCGGACAAACTGAGCGCGGCGCAGATTGAAAAGTCCCTCATGGCGTGGACCGGCGAGCCTGGCGAAGGTTGGCCGTCCTGGGCCTTCTCCAATCATGACGCCCCCCGCGCGGTCAGCCGCTGGGCGCCAGCCGAACAGCGAGACCGTGCGGCGAGACTTTATCTCATGCTGTTGATGAGTCTTCGCGGCAATGTCTTTCTCTATCAGGGCGAGGAGCTCGGTCTGCCGCAGGCGGAAGTGCCTTTCGAGGCCCTGCAGGATCCCGAAGCGATCGCCAACTGGCCGCTGACGCTGGGTCGAGACGGCGCAAGAACGCCCATTCCCTGGCGCTGCGGCGCGCCGAATTCCGGCTTTTCGACCGGCGCGCCATGGCTGCCGATCGATCCGCGTCATGACGATCTTGCGGTGGACAGGCAAGAGGCGAGCCAGTGGTCGATGCTGCATTTCGCCCGCAAACTGATCGGCATTCGCCGCGAGAGTGCGGCTCTGCGCCTCGGCTCCATTTCCTTCTACCGGAATTGCGGAGGCCTTATCGCCTTTTCCCGGAAGTTCGCTAACGAGCGCGTCATCTGCGTCCTCAACATCGAGACGCGTGAGATCGAATTCAGGGAAGAAGATCTCGGACGTCTTGCCGTGCTTGCATCGATTGGGCTTGGCCATGAGGGCGACGTCCCGCCGCCGGCGTTGCCGGGACTTTCCGGATATGTCGCGCGCGTCCGCGCGTAGCCTCACGCGCCGCAAGATTCTCGAACGATCAGCTCGGTCGGAAGGCGCTCCGAACGAAAATCGTGACCGTCGGCCGAACTCAGCAGTCTTGAAACGAGAAGGCGTCCGGCCTTCGCCATATCTTGCGATATGGTGGTGAGCGCCGGGTGCGTATAGCGCGCAAGAAGAATGTCGTCATAGCCGACGACAGAGCAATCGCCCGGAACATTGACGCCGCGGCGCATGAGACCGCGGATGGCGCCGATCGCGATGAGGTCGCTGGCTCCGAACACCGCGTCAATCAAAACGCCCTTTGACAACAGTCTTTCGACGGCGTTTTCCGCCGATTCAACTTCAAAATGGACGGGCGAAACGAGTTCCTGATCAAGCGCGACGCCGGCTTCCTGAAGCGCCTGAAGGTATCCGTGATAGCGCTGCAGAACCTCAGGCGCTTCCGTGTCGCCGAAGAACGCAATCCGCCGGCGGCCAAGGCGCAGCAGATGGGCCGTCGCGCGTTTGCCGCCTCTCAGATTGTCGCTTCCGATCGAGCAATAGCGCTGCCCGGGCAATTCCGCGCCCCAGACGACAAAACGGCTCTGCGTCTCGACAAGGCGGTTGAACCGCTCATGCAGAAAGCTCTGCCCAAGGAATATGACGCCTTCCGCGCGGCTCGACGAAACAAGGTCAGAGAGGTCGTCGAAATTCTTCGGCGCCACGTGCGAAATCAGGATGTCGCAATCGGCCTCTCGCGCAGCTTCGCCGACGCCGCCGATCAGTTCCATGTAGAACGGATCATCGAGGCTCCCCCGCCTTCCCTGCGGCGTCGGGATGACGATGGCGATGGTCGCGGTCGCGCCGGACAGGATCGCGGGCATATGCGGGCGAAACGGATAATTATGCTCGCGCGCGAGCTTCCAGATGCGCCGCTTGGTCTCCTCGCGAACGGCGGGACTGTTGTTGAGCGCGCGTGAAACAGTCGCTATCGAAACGCCCGCAAGTTCCGCAAGATCTTCAAGGCGCGAATGGCGCCGGTTGCCGGATGTGGTGTCCATCAGCGCCCTGCCTCCGCCGGCGTCAGCGCCACGGCATTTGCAGTTTTTGCGCCCGCCCGGTCTTCGACAAAAAGCGTCGCAATGGCGGCGATGACAAGGCTCGCGCCGCCGAGAAGAAGCGCATAGACCGCCTCGCCGTTGAAGACGCCGCGCACCAGGACGCCGAGAATGCTCGCCGCCGTCAATTGCGGAATGACGATGAAGAAATTGAAGATGCCCATATAGACGCCCATTTTCTGCGCAGGCAGTGAGCCGGACAAGATTGCATAGGGGACCGACAGAATTGAGGCCCAGGCGATTCCGACGCCGACCATCGCGATCCAAAGCATATCCGGCTGATCAATAATGAAGAACGATGCGAGGCCGGCGCCGCCGCACGCGAGACAAATCGCATGCGCCGCTTTCCGGCTCGAGCGGGCGGCGAGGAATGGAATTGCAAACGCCGCGAGCGCGGCGACGCCGTTATAGATCGCGAACAGCACGCCGACCCAATCCGCCCCCTCGTTAAACGCCGCTGACGCGGCGTCGGTTGCGCCGTAGTGGCGCGACGTCACGGCGGCGGTCGTATAGATCCACATGGCGAAGAGCGCAAACCATGAAAAGAACTGCACGATCGCAAGCTGCTTCATGGCGTTCGGCATCAGAAAGAGATCGTCGATAATTTCCGAAAAGGCGCTGTCTGACTTGCCGCTCCCGCGCAGGGCGCCCGCCGCAATCTGCATCAGCCCGAATGCCGCGCCGCCGATGCTGACAACGTACAGCTCCTTTTCGAGCCCTTGCTGCGCAATGAACGCCGTGGCTGCGCCGCCGGCTGCGAGCCAAAGCGCGCCGTTGCGCAGAAATCCGCCAGCGCTCGGCGCGCTGCGTTGCGACGCGTCGATCGCCGGCGCGCGCGCAGCTTGCGTTTCCGATTTCTCAAAGTCCTGCAATTCTTCGGGAGAATATTCCCCGGTCGAAAATACGGTCCACATCACCGAGGCGAGCACGAATGCGGCGCCGACGTAGAATGAATATCTGACTGATTCCGGCACGACGCCGGGCGCCGCCGTATTGCTGACCGACAGCCAGTTCGAGAGCATCCATGGCATCGCCGAAGCCAGCACTGCGCCCGCGCCGATAAAGAAACTCTGCATCGCAAAGCCCTGCGTGCGCTGACGATTGGGGAGCATGTCGCCGACGAAAGCGCGGAACGGCTCCATCGTCACGTTGATTGATGCGTCCATGATCCAGAGCATGCCGGCGGCTATCCAGAGCCCCGGAGAATTCGGCATGATGACGAGCGCCGCCGTCGTCGCTAGCGCGCCGAAAAAGAAATAGGGGCGTCGCCGCCCAAACCGCCCCCATGTCTTGTCGCTCATGTAGCCGATGATCGGCTGCACAAGGAGGCCGGTCAGCGGCGCAGCGATCCATAGAATTGCGAGGTTGTCGACCTCGGCGCCGAGCGTCTGAAAGATGCGGCTGACATTGGCGTTCTGGAGGCCGAAGCCGACCTGGATTCCAAAGAATCCGAAGCACATGTTCCAGATGCGCCAGAACCCAAGAGCCGGCTTCTGCATTGATTTCCTCGCCCGTTCAGCATTGTAAATTTTTGCAATTTATCGGACGGAATGGGGCGGTTGTCGATACGCTGCGGACGGTTCAGCCCTGCTCGCCTCGCATTCAGTTAGCTCGTCATCCATGAAAAGTTGTTGCAGGACAGAAGGTTATGCCTGAGTCGTCGGCTGCGATTTTTCGCAAGAGCGCCGCTATCCGAGGAGGCTAGCCCCCTTCCAGAATGTAAAGTTCAGTCATTTTCCGCATTCGCATCGCCCGGTCCGGTTGACCCCGGCGCCGATCGGCAGCGAAGGCGGTCGATAGGATCGCGGGGCTGAATCAGTACAGGGATGAAGTTGAAAGCGCCTACTGCGCAACCAGCCGCTCACGGACGATACGCCACTCGCCGTCGTGTTTTCGCCATTCATGCATGCCTCGCCAGCGAAGCGGCGGTTCAATCGGCGCCCCGGTCTCGAATGTTCCCCGCGCCGACATATGAAACCTGATTATTGCGCAGTCTCCTTCGACACTGACCTCAGGCTCGCCTTCGATGCTGAACGACAGCATGTCGACGCCAATCGTCGCCGCGCGCCACTTTCTGTCGTACTCGTCGAAGTCCGTCGCTGCGATGATCTGACCGAACGCCTCATCCTCGACATCGATCGCGCCCGCGCCTTCGGCGAAAACAGACTTCAGTCTGAGGCATGCATCGTCCGCCTCGCAGTCGTTGAGCGCCTTCGTCCAGCACTTCAGCAAACAATGCACAATGGCGGCGTTCTTATTGCAGCCCTCGACCATTTCGCTTCCTCTCCGTCCGTCTTCCTGTTCCGCGGCTTCTTCGTCCGCGGCTGTGGATCTTTGAGACGTCCTAACCTTGCAAGTTCCCCGCTGAATTAAAAGACTGAAAGGGAGCGGCGGGCGCATGGGTGGGGGGCTCGGGGGCGAGGGCCCATGCGTCCGCCTCAAAGCGGCTTGCCGCCGCCTGTCCGGTCATGTTTGCGCCCCGCTTTCGCGGGGATCGGGTCGCCAGCCCGCGCCAAGCGCGCGGTAGACGCTGATGAATTTGG
>JBMOOR010000157.1:100925-110723 GCA_049324555.1 Pseudomonadota bacterium
GCGACGGAGGATTGGCTTTCGGCGAGCGAGGCTTCCGCAGCGAGGAGTCGGCTTTCGGCGTCGAGGACGTCGATGAAATCATCAGCGCCTTCGTCATAGCGCTCGCGCGCAAGTTCGGCCGCCTGGCGGGCGTTGACCGCGGCCTCATCGAGCGCCCCAAAGCGCACACGCTCGCGACCATAATCGACAAGGGCGGTTTGGGTTTCTTCGAGCGCCGTCAGCACGGTCTGCTCATAAGCGGCGAAGGCCGCGTCGGCGCGCGCGTCCGCAGCTTTCACCCCGGCCTTGACCCGCGGGATATCAAAACCCGACCAGGAAAGGCTTGGGCCCACCCCATAGCCGAGCGATCCGTCGCCGCCGACGCCCGACAATGTCTGCGCCGACGCGCTGACCGCCCCGATGAGGGTGATCCGCGGGAAGAAGTCCGCCTTGGCGACGCCGATCCGCGCGGTCGCGGCGGCGAGCGAGCGCTCGGCCGCGCGCACGTCGGCGCGCCGGCGTATGAGGCTTTCCGCGTCGCCGACCAGGATCGCGGCGGGCGGCGCCGGCAGCGCCGGCTTGTCGGAATGAAGCAACGTCAGGACATCGCTCACCGGCGTTCCGGTCAGAGTCGCGATGCGATTTGCGGCCGCCGTCGCGGCCGCTTCGAGCGGCGGGAGCGACGCCTCGGTGGATTTCGCCTGAGCCTCCGCGCGCGCCACGTCGAGGCGCGATCCGAGGCCTTCTTCAAAACGCGTCTGCGTCAACGCGCGGGTTTCGCGCTGAATCTCCAGATTGCGCCGGGCGACGTCGAGCCGGACCTCGGCGCTGCGATAGTCGATATAGGCGCGCGCTGTCTCTGCGGCGACGAGCGCCTCCGCATCGCGGCGCAAATATTCAGCGCCTTGGGCATTTGCGAGCGCCGCCTCGCTCGCGCGCCGCACTCGCCCGAAAAAGTCGAGCTCCCACGAGGCGTTGAGGCCGACATCGAAGAAATCGGAATCATCGAAAGTCAGATCATCGGCGCCGAACTGGGATCCCGAAAGGCGCCGCCGCCGGTAGTCCGCATTCGCTTCGCCGGTCGGCCGAAGATTTGTTCGTTCAACTCGCAATAACGCGCGCGCCGCTTCGACATTGGCCGCCGCCTGGCGAAGGTCGCGGTTTTCGCTGAATGCGCGTTCGACGAGCGAGTTCAGCATTTCGTCGTCAAGCGCCGTCCACCAGTTTCGGGCGGGCTCGCGCTCCTCGGCGATGATCGCGGGATCATTCTGCAGCGCGTTTTTGGTGAAGGAATCGCTCGACGGCTCGACATAATCCGGTCCGACAGTCGCGCACGCCGCCATCGTCATCGCCGAAGCCGAAGCAAAGAGGATCCTGATGAAAGACATGACGAATTCTCCCTATTTCGATTCCGCCGCGACACCGGGCCGCTTGATGAAGAGCGCGCGCAAGCGGGCGCCGAGATCGCTCGTCACGACGTAAAAGACCGGCGTGAAGAGCAGGCCGAATATGGTGACGCCGATCATGCCGAAGAACACCGCGGTGCCGAGCGACTGGCGCATCTCATAACCGGCGCCGGACGCGAGCATCAGCGGCGTCACGCCCGAAATGAACGCGACGGAAGTCATGACAATCGGGCGTAGGCGAAGTCTCGCCGCTTCGATCGCCGCCTCTGTCGCCGACTTTCCGGCCTCGCTTTGCTGCCGGGCGAACTCGACGATCAGAATGGCGTTCTTCGCGGCGAGGCCGATGAGAACGACGAAGCCGATCTGGACAAGGATATTCACGTCAAAGCCGCGAAGAAGGACGCCCGTTACCGATGCGAGCAGCGACATCGGGACAATCAGGATGACCGCCAGCGGCAAGGTCAGGCTTTCGTATTGGGCCGCGAGAAGGAGGAACACGAAGACCACAGCGAGGATGAAAGCGACGCCAGCGGTCCCAGACGCCAGGCGCTCCTGCAGCGCGAGTTCCGTCCATTCAAAACCGAAGCCGGGCGCAAGCGTTTCGCCAGCAAGTTGCTCGACGCCGTCGAGGGTTTGGCCGGTCGAAAACCCTTGCGCCGTATCGCCCTGGATCTCCGCCGCCGGAAAAAGATTGTAGCGGGCGACGCGGTTCGGGCCGGTGATCGATTTAAAAGTCGCGACGGATCCGAGCGGCGCCATGTCGCCGTTTGCGTTGCGCGCGCGCAGCCGCGCGATATCTTCCGGAGTCTTACGGTATTTGTCCTCGGCCTGCGCGGTCACGCGGAAGGTGCGGCCAAAGGCGTTGAAATCGTTGACATAGGCCGAGCCCAGATAGACTTCGAGAGTTTCGAAGACGTCATCGACGGAGACGCCGAGCTGCTCGGCGCGCACACGGTCGATGTCGGTGAAGAGTTGCGGCGTCTTCGTGTTGAAGACCGAGAACACCGAGGCTGCGGCGGGAAGTTGATTGGCCGCGCCGACGAGACCCCAAGTCTGCGCTTCGAGAGCTTCATAGCCAAGGCCGGCGCGATCCTGCACATAGCCCTTAAATCCGCCTCCGGTGCCGACGCCGCGCACCGGCGGCGGCGGAATGACGAGAACGAAGGCGTCCTGATAGGCGGCGAAAGTCTGACGCAACTCGCCGATCACACGGTTGACGTCGTAGCCTTTGTGCAAGCGGTCGCCGATATCCGACATGGTGAAAAACACGGCGGCGGCGTTCGAAGCGGTCGTAAAGGTCGCGCCGTCGAAGCCGGCAAAGGCGGCGGCATGCTCGACGTGCGGATGGGCGAGACCCTCCGCGATGACGCGGTCCATGACTTCCTCCGTGCGCGTCAGTGACGACCCCGGCGGCAGCTGGACGATGGTGATGACGTAGTTCTGGTCAACGGGCGGCACGAAGCCCTTGGGCGCAGCGTTGAAGCCGGCGCCGGCGAGAATGACAAGGCCTCCGTATACTGCGAGCACCATCGCGGAAAGGCGCGTAAGTTTGCGAACGAGCGCGGAGTAGCGATCAGCCGAAGCGTTAAATCCGGCGTCGAACCATCGGAAAAAGGACGCGAGCGGGCGCTCCCAGACTTTGAGCTCGCCCGGCGCCTTCCTCGGTTTCAAGAGCAGCGCCGCAAGGGCCGGCGACAGGGTCAGCGACACGCCGGCGGATATGATCGTCGCCGACGCGACGGTGACGCCGAACTGGCGATAGAACTCGCCGGAGATACCTTCAAGAAACGCCGTCGGGATGAATACGGCCGAAAGCACGAGCGCAATCGAAATGAGCGCCGAGCCGACTTCATCCATGGTGGCGAACGCCGCGTCTCTCGGATTGAGGCCGTCGTGAATTTTCCGTTCGACGTTTTCGACAACGACGATCGCATCGTCGACGACAATGCCGATGGCGAGAACGAGGCCGAACAGCGACAACGTGTTAATGGAAAATCCAAACGCCTGCATGATAGCGAAGGTGCCGACGAGCGAGATCGGGATCGCAATGATTGGAATGACCGCGGCCCGGACGCTTTGCAGGAACAGGAATACGACGAGCGCGACGAGCAGCACCGCCTCGAAGATCGTCACCTCGACTTCATGAATCGATTCGGCGATGAATTCCGTCGGATTCCAGATGATGTCGTAGGCAAGGCCCTCCGGAAACGATTGCGACATGTTCTCGACCGCGGTTTTGATCCGCTCCGCCGTGTCGAGGGCATTCGCTCCCGGCTGCTGGTTGAACAGCATGGCGAGCGCGGGCTTGCCGTCGAGCTTGGCGTTGGTCGAGTATTCGCGCGCGCCGAGCTCGACGCGGGCGACATCGCGCAGGCGCACCTGGCGGCCGTCCTCGCCGGTCTTCAATATGACGTTTTCAAACTGGGCGGGCTCCGTAAGGCGCCCCAGCGCCTGGACGCTTATTTCGAAGGCGCCCTGCGCATTCGTCGGCGGTTGATCAAGCACGCCGCCGGCGACCTCGACATTCTGCCCTCTTAGCGCGCGCACGATATCGCCGCCGGTGAGGCCAAAACTCGCTGCGCGCTCAGGGTCGATCCAGATGCGCATCGCGAATTCGCGGAAGCCGAACATCTGGATCTGGCCGACGCCTTCGATGCGCTGCAGTCGATCGCGCATCTGCAGGCGGGCGTAATTCGAAATGTAAAGCTGATCGCGGCTTTCGTCCGGAGAATATAGATGGACAACCATCAAGGCGTCGGGATTCGACTTGACGGTCGAGACGCCAAGCCGCCGCACCTGTTCCGGCAGCCGCGGTTCGGCGAGCGCGACGCGGTTTTGGACCAGCACCTGCGCCGTGTCGAGGTCGGTCCCCGGTTCGAAGGTCACGGTGATCGTCGCCGCGCCCGCCGAGGTCGACTGCGAGGTGATATAAAGCATTCCCTCGACGCCGTTGATCTCTTCTTCAAGGGTCGCAGCGACAGTCTCCGCGACGGTCGAAGCCGATGCGCCCGGATATGCGGCCGTCACCTGAATCGTCGGCGGCGCGATATCCGGATACTGAGCGACCGGAAGCGATGAGAAGGACAGCGCGCCGAAAAGCGTGACGATCGTCCAGATGACCGCAGCGAAAATCGGCCTGTCGATGAAGAAGTGCGCGAAGCGCATAAGGGTCTCTCCCCCTTGAGTTTGCTTTACTTCAGGTTGATCTGCGCGAGGCGCGCCTCATCCATTTCATTTGCGGCGACGCTGGCGCCGGGCTGGACAAATTGCGCGCCGGCGACGATCACGCGGTCGTTGGCGTTTATCCCGGAACGGACGACGCGAAGCCCGTCGACAATCGGCCCTAATTCAATGTCGCGCCGCACAGCGACACCTCCGGCGTCAGCGACAAGGACGAACTTCTCGTTCTGATCCGTCTGCACAGCGCTGTCGGGAATGAGGATCGCGGCGTATTCGGGGGAACTCGCGAGTTTCAGGCGACCGAACATGCCGGGCGCCAGCACGCCGTCCGGATTGCTGAACGTCGCACGACCGCGCATCGTGCCGGTGGAGGGATCGAGCTGATTGTCGACGAAGCTGATTTCGCCTTCGCGTGAGAATCCGGACTCGTCGATCAGATTGACGAAAACAGGGCTCGATCCGCCATCAAGTCCGGCTCGCGCGCCTTCGTTCGCCATGCGGACGTGTTTAAGATAATCGGCCTCGCTCACCGTGAATTCGAAATAGACCGGGTTGAGCGAGACGACGGTCGTGAGCAAGGTGCCGCCCTGGGCGCCGCCGACGATGAGATTGCCTTCGCTGACAAAGTTGTCGCTGATGCGGCCGGGGATCGGAGCGCGCACCTCGGTGAATTCGAGATTGAGCGCCGCCTGATCGACTCGCGCCTTCGCCGCCGCTTGCGCCGCCGCGGCCTGCTTCAAGGCGCGCTCGCGGCGATCGGCTTCTTCCTGGCTCAAGGCCTCGCGCGCAAGCAATCGCTTGCCGCGCTCGTTCTCGGCTCGCGCGTTCTCCAAAGCGGCCGCGGCGCTCGACAGGTCCGCTTTGGCGGCGGCGAGTTCGGCCTCAAACGGACGGGGATCGACCTTGAACAGGAGGTCGCCCTTTTCTACGAACTCCCCATCCTTGAACGCGACCGATTCAAGATAGCCGGAAACCCGGGCCCTGACTTCAACCCTGTCGATTGCGGTAAACCGACCAGTAAATTCGTCCCACTCGACGATGGGCTTCACAGTGGGGTGAGCGACGGTCACGTTCGCCGCTGCTGGCGCGTCTTGACCTGTCGGAGGCTTGTCGGCGCGGGACTGCGCAACCTGAGCCGCGCCAACCGCCGCGGCGCCGGCGACGCCCGCCAACAGGTAAACACGAATGCGTGAGGAGAATCCCTTGAAATCTTTCAACATAATCACTTTTCTTTGCGCACATGCCGCCCATATGGGCGCTACCAGACGTCTCTGGCGCGAGCCTCGCCCGCGCCCTCCGCTACATCGATGCAAAGGCCGGCGATTTCCAATCGCAGCTTTTTATGTCGTGATAACGATTGGTAATGGCCGATGATCGACCTCAGACTATGGCGGTCCTTCGTTGCGCTCGCTGAAGAATTGAACTTTCGGCGTGCGGCCGAACGCTTGAACATCACCCAGCCGGCGCTGACGAAGCAGATTCAGGAACTGGAGTCGCGGCTCAACGTGACGCTGTTTCGACGGGAAGCGCGCGGCGTCGAGCCGACGGAGGCGACGAGCGCCTGCCTTGATGCGGTTCGATCTCTGCTTGAGCAGGCCCAGTCGGTCGAGGACCGGTTCAGCGCAACGCAACGAACTGCGGACATGACGGTGAGACTGGGGCTGATTGAGTTCTTTTCGCGCTCTGTCCTGCCACGGGTCATTCAGACGGTGCGTGCGGAATTTCCCGAGGCGCGCATCACGATCGTCGAGATGAACACGCTTGAAACGGCCGCAGCGGCCGCCGACGGGCGGATCGATCTCGGCGTCGCGCGGGCGCCGGTGACGGAGCAAAACGTCGTCGCCAGACCTTTCCGCCGCGGTTCGTGGGTGCTGGTCATGCCGGAGAACCATCCGCTTGCGGAGAAAGAGCAGCTCATCATCTCCGATCTCGGCGAAGACCCGCTCATCCTGTTTCCGCGCCGGCTCGCGCCTGAGCTCTACGACAGCCTTATCACCGCAATCGAAGCGGCCGGCCGAAAGGTCGACGTCGCCTATCAGGCGCAAGATCCGATGATCGGCGTCGAGTTGACGGCGAACGGCGTCGGACTGTGTCTCGTCGTCACTTACGCTATCGGTCCGTTGCCGGACGGGCTGGTCTCCCGGCCGATCAACATTCTCGACTCCGAGCCGATGCTCGATCTCGTCTGGCGGCGGGACCGGATGACCAGGGTTCTTCGCTCGGTGATTGACGCCTTTTCCGAGCCTTCGGCGGGATGAGCCGGCGCCCGGCCAATGCCTTCAGCCCTGATTTCCGGCTGATGTGAGGCGCCCTTCGCGCCGCGCCGTAAAATCGGATAACATGGCTCAAGGACCGCCCGGTTTCCGGAACAGGGCGGCTTGAGTGCAGCCGGGATATCGACGCGCATGGAGATGCAACAGATCCGCTATTTCCTGTCGCTTGCGCAGAACCTGAATTTCACGCGCGCGGCGGAAGAGTGCAATGTCTCGCAGCCCGCGCTGACGCGGGCGGTTCAGGCGCTTGAGGCTGAACTCGGCGGCGATCTCATCCGCCGCGAGGGGCGCCATTCGCACCTGACTGAACTGGGCAAGCGGATGCTGCCGTTGATGCAGCGCTGTTATGACAGCGCGGTGACGGCGCGCGAGCTTGCCCGCGCGGTCACCAGGAACGAAGTCGCGCCGCTCTCGCTCGCCCTGTCGCATTCGGTCAACCTTGAACTCTTCATGAAGCCGGCGGCGGAGCTTTTCCGCAGTTTTCCGGGACTGCAGTTGCGGCTTGCGCATGGCCCGGCGGCGGAGCTCTTGCGGGCGCTGAAAGAGGGAAAAGTCGATCTTGCGATCGCCGCGACGGTTGAGGACGGCTGGGAGAGGCTCGACCGCTGGCCGCTTTTTCGCGAGGGCTTTGAGGTCGAGATGCACGGCGAGCACCCGCTCGCGCGCACGAATTCGATCGACCTCGCCGCAATTCGCGACCTCTCGATCTTCAAGCAGACGGGCTGCGAAGACAGTCTCGCCGTCGGGCGATGGTTCGAGGAGCGCGGCGCCGATCTTGGCGGAGCGCATGAATTCGTCAGCCACCACGATCTCGGCGCGCTCCTTGAGGCGAGTTCGGGCGTTGCGCTCGTGCCGGCGAGCGCCCCGCATCCGGCGGCGCTGAAACGTGCGCGACTCGACGGGCTCGATCTTGCGCGGACCGTTTATGTCTACGCGGTCGCCGGCCGCCAGAGGAACGCGCCCGCCTCGGCTTTCCTCAATCTGCTGAGATCGGCGGACTTTCCCGCAGCGGCTGCTTAAGCAAGCTCGTCAAGCGCGGCGAGGATGTCCTCAACTTCCATCCGTGTGCGGTAATCCGCATTCACATAGCGGGCGGCGACGCGCCCATCCCGGTTGACGACGAAGGTTGCGGGGATCGGCAGCACCCAGCTTTTCGCGGTCTGATATGCGGGAACGTCCCAGCCGGCGCCGGCGATCAAATGCGCCATATCGTCGTCGACCCAGATGGCGAGATTAAGCGCGAGCGCATATCCGTTGTCGACATCGGTCAGTATCGGGAACTTATCGCTCGAATCGGCGGCGAGACGCTGCGAATATTTGCGGCTTTCGGGCGAGATCGCAACGATCCTTGCGCCCTTCTCCGCAGCGGCGTCGGCGATCTCGCTCAAGGCCGTCGCCGTCGTCTGGCAATAGGGGCACCAATGGCCGCGCAGGAAGGCGACGACGACGGGCCCTTCCGTGAGCAATGACGAGAGACTGAGGAGCTTTCCGCTCTGGTCGGGAAGCAGAAAGTCGGGGAGCGGATCGCCGATCATCGGCGCCGCCGAGCCGGCTTCGGCCGCCTTGAGGCGCCCGACAAAGGCGTCGACCGCCTCGGCGAAAACTGTGCTGAGGCGGCGCACCTCGTCGGCGATGAGCTTCAGCCGATCGCGCAGCGGCGCGTTGAGAGCGATGGCGCGCTCGGTCGCGCGCTCAAGGGCTGCAACGAGCTCATTCGATTGGGACATCTGTTTTTCCGCGCGGGACCGAATCCGAGCCTTGCATGTTAGCATTTGCAGCGCGATTTCGCGAGGGCGTGAGCCGCCCCGACGACGCATGACATTCATAACGCCGGCGCATGACGGCCCGCGATGCGCCGGCCGCATGAAACCGATGCTTTTATTCGAGTTCTTATCGGCGGAACGCCGGCGTAATTGGATAGCGTCTTCAAAAAGGCTGCGGCGAGGACGTCGCGGCTCGAACAGTCAAAAGGAGAGACGCATGACGACCACAAAGAGACTTCTTGCAAGACTTGGCTTCGGCGCCGCCGTCGGCGCCGCGCTCGTGCTTTCAGCCTCCCTCGCCCACGCCGGCGAATGCCCGGCGGGCAAGGTCAAAGCCGGCGTCCGCACCAGCGGCGAGACGACGCCGAAGGACGTCACCGACGAAGAACTTTCCTCGATCGATCTCGGCAAGGAAATCGAGGGCTTTGACAAAAGGCGCCTGCGCTTCCGCAAACTCGTCATTCAGCCGGGCGGCGTCGTTCCCTGGCATGACCACGCTGACCGTCCTGCGCTGATCCTCACCGCATCGGGCGAAATCACCGAGTTCAGCAGCAACTGCAGCGTCGGCGTCACGCACAAGGCCGGCGAGATTTCGACTGAGGTCAGGGGTGTTATGCACTGGTGGAAGAACGAAGGCTCAGAGCCTGCCGTCCTTTACGCCGCCGACGTCAAGCACGACGAATAGTCCCGCCTCAACCCCCCGATCGGCGCGTCGCAATCTGCCCTTGCGCAACGCCGAGACCCCCGCGGCTGGGCGCCCACTCATGCCGCAGGACGGACGCTGCGCCGCCTCTCTCTCCTCAAATGGCGCAGCGTCCGTCCAATTTCGATTTGAAAGCCATGGTCATGACGACACTTGAAACAGGGGGCCCGGCCGCGAGCGCGCGTTTCTTGGGGACGCCGCTCATCATCGGACTTATCGGCTTTCTGACGCTGGTCGATCTCTTCGCGGCGCAGGCGATCCTGCCCTCGCTTGCTGCGCGGTATGGCGCGAGCCCGTCGTCGATCGGCTTTGCGGTCAACGCCTCGACAATCGGCATGGCGGTCGCCGGCATCGCGATCGCCTTCGTCGGCGGCGGGATCAATCGCCGCAGCGGCGTCGTCGCAAGCCTCGCCTTGCTTTCGATCCCGACGCTTGCGCTCGCCTTCGCGCCGGATCTTGCGACTTTCACGGCGCTCCGCATTATTCAGGGCCTC
>JBMOOR010000157.1:110733-117046 GCA_049324555.1 Pseudomonadota bacterium
TGGTGACGGCCTTTTCTCTAACCATGTCCTATCTTGCGGAACGCTGCACCGCTGCGCAGTCAGCGACGGCGCTCGCCGCCTATGTGACCGGCGTCGTCGCCAGCAATCTCGTCGGACGCCTCATTTCAGGAAGCGTCACCGGCGAGTTCGGCGTGCCGGCGAATTTTTTCTTCTTTGCAGCGCTTAATCTCGCCGGCGCCGCGGTCGCTCTCTTCGCGCTCAAAGCTGCGCGGCCGATGGCGGCGGCGAGGGAAGCCGCGCGCGCGCCCATCGCCGTCATGGCGGATCACCTTGCAAATGCCTGTCTCAGAACAAGCTTCGCCATCGGATTCTTGATCCTCTTCGCATTCATCGGCGTCTTCACCTACGTCAATTTCGTCCTCGCAGCGCAGCCTATTTCGCTTTCGCCGATGGCGCTCGGGCTTGTCTACTTCGTCTTTCTGCCGTCGATGATCACGACGCCGATCGCCGGACGAATCGCCGGGCGTTACGGCGCGCGGATGAGCTTTTTCGGCTCGCTCGGTCTCGCCGTCGCGGGGCTCCCATTGCTCGTCTCAACATCGCTCCCCGCCGTGCTTGCAGGTCTTGCGATTGTCGGCGTCGGCACATTCTTCGCGCAGGCGACCGCGACCGGCTTTGTCGGGCGCGCGGCCAAGCATGATCGCGCCGCAGCGAGCGGGCTCTATCTCTCGTCCTACTATCTCGGCGGACTTGTCGGCGCAGCGCTCCTTGGGCGCATATTCGACGCTTTCGGCTGGCGGGCGACCGTCATCACGATCGCCGCCTCGCTCGTTCTCGCCGGCTTGCTCGCCGCCATGCTGAAGCAGTCTACGGCCGAACCCGCGAGGGCGTGATGAGAGGGAGGCGTCTAGTTCTTCGCCGCCCTTGCGGCGACGGCTTCCGGCCACTTCTCCTGCCGCGCCTGCCTGACGAAGGCTCCGACCGCCGGCGAGTGCGGCCGTCCGCGGACTGTGACGAGACAGACCGTGCGGGAAAATGACGGCTCGATCAGCGGCTTCAGGATGACGCCGGGATCATGGACGGCGAATTCCGGGAAATAGCCGATCCCCAATCCCGCCTTGATCATGCCGATGACCCATTCGTCGCATTCGCTCGAAAACACTTTCCGCGTGCGCACGCCGTCCGCAATAAACCGCGCGTGCACCATGTCGTAATATTCGCAGTTCGCGCGATTGACGTAACGCTCGCCGTCAAGTTCGCGGCACGGCACCATGTCGGCGTTGGCGAGGCGGTGCGTCGGAGCGACCGCGAGGACGAAATTTTCGTTGAAGAGCGGCATTGCATGAAACTCCTCGCCAAAAGGCTCCGGCGAGGCGAGGAGCGCGACTTCAAGCTCGCCGTTGACGAGCTTCTGCTTTACCGCACTGAGGCCTTGCGCCGCCACTTCGATCTCGACATTTTCAAACGCCAGCGAATAACGCGCCAGAAACTCGGCGACGATCGAGGGGCCGATCGTGCACATGGCGCCGATCTTCAATTTCGCCTTGCCGAGACGACGGAACTGATCGGCGGTCGACTTCGCCGATTTCGACTGCTCATGGATCGTCTCGAAATACGGCGTCATCATCCGCCCAAGTTCCGAAAGATGCGTGTTCTTCTGTTCGCGATTGATGAGCGGCCCGCCAAGTTCGTCCTCAAGCGCTTTGATGGCGCGCGTCAGCGCAGGCTGGCTGATATTGCACTGCTCTGCTGCGCGAGTGAAATTGAGCGTTTCGGCGACGGCGAGAAAATATCTTATCTGCTGCATCTCCATGACGCTGTCTCTCCTCTTGCGGCGTCGGTTTGCGCGGTGGGCGCGGCGGCGGTGTCCAGTCGATAGGCAAGCCCCTGGCGGACCAGGAAGGCGTTCGGTTGCGCTGCGTGTACGGCCGCATCGGTCGCAACGAGCTGCTCGTCCGTACAGCGCGGATCGTGATGAAAGAGCGCTGTCGCCCGCGCTTGCGCCGATTTGCTGACCGCGAGCATGTCGCGCCAGCTCGAATGGCCCCAGCCGCGGCGATGGCCGGCGTTCGCATCGTCGTTCATCGCGTCCGCGATGAAAAGGTCCGCCTCGCGTGCGAAATCGCTGAGGTGCACGGCGTCGCGATCGCTCGCGATTTCCGCGTCGCTCGCATAGACGACATCCCCTGCGGGAAGGCCGACCCTGATCGCCGCGCAGCCGCCCGGATGATTGACCGGCGCCGTTGAAACCGCTGCGCCGCCCGTCGCCCGCCAGCTGTCGCCCGGATGGTAGGGAATGACATCGACCCGCATTCTGAGATCGTCGAGCCTCACCGGACAAAAGGGCGAAGAGAAGAGCGTATTCAGGATATCATAGGGCGCATCGGCTCCGAATTTCGGCGCGAAAATCCGCAACCGTCCCTTCATGCGCCAGGCAAGCTCGAAGAAAGGCAGCCCGATCAGGTGATCATAGTGATAATGACTGAGAACGAGATCAAAATCGTCGCAAAGATCTTCCCTGACGCGCACATTCTTGAGACCGCTGCCGGCGTCGATGAACAGCCGCGCATCGCCGAACGCGATTTCGACAGCCGGCGTGTCGCCGCCGAATTCGGCGAAATCCTTGCCGCTCGACGGCGCGCTGCCGCGAACGCCGTGAAAAATGATATGCGTTTCAGCGCTCATTCCGCTGCTGCGTGAACGAGGCGGCCAGATTGCGGAGGCGCCCGCCGACCGGCGCCGACGCCTTCCGTAATCAGCCGCGCGCCGCGTTCGAGCGTCACATAGGACCAGAGCCAGTCGAGCGTCACGATGATACGGTTGCGGAAGCCGATCAGGAAATAGATATGAATGACGCACCAGAAGACCCAGGCGAAAAACCCGGTCAGCCTGACGCCGCCGAACTCAGCGACGGCTGCGTTCCGGCCGATTGTCGCGAGCGACCCGAAATCCATATAGCGGAACGGCGCAGGCGCTGCTTTGCCAGCGAGGCGCGCTGCGATGAGTTTTCCGACATAGAACCCCTGCTGCTTGGCGGCGGGCGCAAGCCCCGGAACAGGCTTCCCGTCAATTCCGGCAACGCTCGCCGTATCGCCGATGACGAAGACGTTCGGCGCACCCTCAACGGAAAGATCCCCGCGCACGTGCGCGCGCCCGGCGCGGTCGCGGCTCGCGCTGATCCAGTCGGCCGCCGGCGAGGCGCGAACGCCCGCCGCCCAGACGATCGTGTCGGCGTCGATCGTCTCCGAGCCCGTGGCGACGCGCCGCTCCGCGCAGTCAGTGACCGGCTGCCCGAGGCGGACGTCAACGCCGCGTTTCTTCAATGACGCCAGCACATAGTCGGAAATCTTCGGCGAGAAGCCTGGCAGGAGTCTCTGGCCGGCTTCAATCAG
Source organism: Pseudomonadota bacterium (assembly GCA_049324555.1). Taxonomy (GTDB): domain Bacteria; phylum Pseudomonadota; class Alphaproteobacteria; order Caulobacterales; family Parvularculaceae; genus Amphiplicatus. The sequence continues at coordinate 114,087 of JBMOOR010000157.1, forward strand.
AACGACTCTGGGGTCGCTGCAGCGCGTGCGGCGGAAGTCGCAGGCGAGCGCGCGCTTTGAAAGCTCAGCGATCGCGCCGGCGAGTTCAACGCCCGTCGGTCCGCCGCCGATGATGACGAAGGTGAGCGCGCGATCCCGCTCGGGGCCCGCCTCCGCCAGCTCCGCGCGCTCGAACGCAAGAAGGATTTTCTCCCGAATGGCGTTTGCGTCCTCGAGCGCTTTTAGACCCGGCGCATGATCTTCCCAGTCGTCGCGGCCGAAATAGGCGTGCCTCGCGCCGGTTGCGAGAACGAGATAATCATAGGCGATGGCGCGATCGCGCATGATGACTTCGCCGGCCTTGCTGTCGATGTTGAGGACTTCATCGAGAACGACCGACACATTGCGCTGACGGCGGACGATCGCACGGATCGGGCTCGCAATCTGGTTCGGCGCGAGCGCGGCGGTCGCAACCTGATAAAGAAGCGGCTGAAACAGGTGATGATTGCGTCTGTCAATCAGCGTGACGTCGGCGTCCGCTCCTTTAAGCGCCTTCACCGCCGAAAGGCCGCCGAAACCGGCGCCGACGATGACGACATGCGGGCGCTTCTTGCTGTCGCTTTCCATGGCGGCGGTCATCATCGCCCTCATATCTGCTCGGGCGCGAGGAATGCGCCGACCCGCTTTGCAAGCGCGCCGAGTTCCTTGCGGCGCAGGAAAAGGAGAATCCATGAACCGACCCACACGCCGCACGCCGTGTAGAAGAGCGCGCCGCCGTCATTGTCGACATTGACTCCGAGCGGCGTGAAGAGATGAAAGCTGATGGCGCCGGACATGATCGCAATCGCCAGGAGCGCGCCCGCAGGCTGCAGAAAGCGGTAGCCGCGGAGCAGCATCGAAGCGATCAGGATGATCGATGCGAGAAGCTCAGCGCCGCCGATGACATACTGGCTGAAGACCCCGCCCTGCGCGAAGATTCCGGGAGCGCCGAAGCTCGCCGCCCAGCGGTCAAGATCGCCGAAGATGATCTCGGTCTTCGGCGCGTTGGTGAATTTGAACCGAAGCGAATCGAGAAAGACTGCGGCGATAAACACTGTCAGTCCGTGTGCGGTCCATTTCGCTGCGACATTTGCCGGCGCGCTCGCCGGTTGACGGGTGGAAATTGTCGTCGTGTCCATCGGTCCCTCTCCGTTTTCCATGCTCTTTTACCCGCGCGCATCGGCGCGCGTGAAATGCGCTTTCGTCATGATTTCAATAAGAAGGCTCAGCCAAGGACAGCAAGATCGACGGGGCCCGAGGCGCCGTCGACGGCGGCGGCGTCGACCATTCTGACAGGACGGCGCGGATAGCCCTGCTCGCCCGCCCGCTTTACGAGGCTCGCCGTCGCGATGATGCGCGCGCGCTCAACCTTGGCGTGTTTTTCAAGCTTCGCCGCGAGATTAACGGCGTCGCCGATCACCGTGTATTCGAGGCGTTCGCCGTGGCCGATCGCGCCATAAACAATTTCGCCCTCCGCGAGCGCGACGCCGACGTCAAGCGGGGCGGCGTTCGACCTCACGCGGTCGGCCTTCCAGCGGTCGATTTCCGCCGTGACAGCGAGCGCGGTTTCAATCGCTTCCGCGCATTCCTGGCCGGTGGCGCGCGCGGCGCCGAAACTGACGAGAATGCCGTCGCCCATGAACTTGTCTACCGAGCCGCCGCCGCGCTCGATCACCGGGAGAAGCCTCGCCTGATAGTCCTTGAGGAGCGCGATCACATCGCGCGGCGGCAATTCCTTCGTCGCCATCGTAAACCCGCGAAGATCGACAAACATGATCGCCGCGCGCCGCACTTCGCCGTCGCCAGACCTTACGCCATCGCGTGAAGCGCGAATCCGGTCTGCAGCGTCCCGGCCGACGAACTTGGAAAGGTCCTCCGCCGCCGCCTCTTCCGTCGCGGTTCGAAAGAGCAGCGTGCGCGCCCTATCGACGCCAAGGGCGAGAAGGAGGGTCGTCGCCAGCATCGCGGCGATCTTTTCCATTTCCGCGCCCGGGAGCAAGGAAAGCGAGGACATGTAAATGCGATAGTCGCCGGTCAGCGGCGCGCCGTCGATCGCAGCCCAGATTGTCAACGCGCCCCAGCCGAGCGCAGCGGCAAAGCCCGTAAACAGCACTTGCGCCGGATCGAAACGAAGCGCCCGCAAACCGATCAGGATAAAGACGTAAAAAAGCGTCGGCGCCTTCAGATAAAGGGCGGCTGATTCCCCATATTGAGAGGGGAAGGATGCTATCAGCGCGACGAGGACGAGAATGTCGATCGCCGCCGACGCGTACTGCTGAAAGGTCGACAGGCGGCCCGTGTAGGCGCAGCGAAGCCGCCAAATCGTGAAGGCGCCATAAAGCGCAAGAGCGACCGGCACGGGTTCGATCGCATGGTGGACGTCAAACGTCGCGTAGGTTGCGGCGTATAGCGCGGCGAACACCAGAACGCCCGCAAGCTGAACCCAGCCGACGATGCGTTCGCTTTGCGCCTCATACTGATCGACGGCGGCGCGAATGCGCGCGGGCGCCTCGGGCCGCGAAGCGAGCGAGAACGCCGCCGACCTGACGGCGCTATAGATATTTGTCAGCGATATCGACGGTCGACCGCTTTCCAAGATCGTCATAATTCCTGTCCAACCATTCTTCGGCGCTTTCGCGGCCGACGTCGCGCAGATGGGTCAGGAATTCCCAGTCCGGATTGAGCTTGCTCGAGACGCCGAGTTTTCTCATGAAATCTTCGTTCTCGATCGAGTGGATGAGCATCCGCTTCATCCGGCTGTCGTTGATCGTTTCTTCGTCGATGAGCTTCGTCACGAAGCTGATCGCCCGCATTTCGCGCATCAGCGAGGAATTGAAGCTGATTTCGTTGATGCGGTTGAGGATGTCGCGCGCGTTTTTCGGCGTTTCCGAGCGCATGATCGGATTGATGTGGATGACGACGACATCGCGGCTTTCGCACTC
>JBMOOR010000158.1:0-1626 GCA_049324555.1 Pseudomonadota bacterium
GCCGGCGAGAACGACGGCGTCGCAGCCGGCATCCTTCAGCAAACGGATCGTTTTTCCGACCTCGGCGATGCCGCACTCGGCGTTGGCGAAGGGGCTGAAATCCTCATCGGCGATGCCGGCGAGGCGAACGACGAATGGCGCGCCCGCAGCCTCGGCGAGGCGGCGCGGCAGAACGCCGGCGCCGGCGACTATTCCGAGTTTTCGCCAATGTTCCATGAGCGCCGCGGCGGCGCCATCAAGGGGCGCCTTGTGTCTTCCCGAATGAAGCTGACGATGCGCATCACTTCCTCGCTGTGCGCGTAGGTCGAGGCGACAGAGTCGAGTCTTTCCTGAAACGAGCCCTCGTCCGCGAAGAGCATGCGGACGGCGGCGCGCAGGTCATGAATGGCCGCGCGCGGCATGCCGCGCCGCTTCATGCCGACAATGTTGAGGCCGGACAGTTGCGCGTGATTGCCGGTCGCCGACCCGTAGGGAATGACGTCGGTCGGCACCGCCGCGCAGCCGCCGATAAACGCGAATGAGCCGACGCGGCAGAACTGGTGAATGGCGCAAAGGCCGCCGAGAAAGACGAAGTCGCCGATGACGACGTGGCCGCCGAGCGTTGCGTTGTTGGCGAAGATGACGTTCGACCCGACGATGCAGTCATGCCCGACATGCGAGCCCGTCATCAGGAAGCATTTCTCGCCGATCGTCGTCACCCCGCGCCCTGCGGGCGTGCCGCAATTGAGCGTCGAATGCTCGCGGATGATGCAATCGGCGCCGACTGCGAGCCTCGTGTCTTCACCGCGATAGCCAAGATGCTGCGGCGGCCCGCCGATCACGGCGAAGGGATGGACGACCGTGCGCTCACCGATCTGCGTATTCCCTTCGACGACGACATGGGACTGGAGGATGACGCCCTCGCCGAGCCTTGCTCTCGACCCGACGCGGCAATAGGGCCCGATGCTGACGCCCGCCCCGAGTTCTGCGCCGTCTTCGACGATCGCGGTTGGATGAATGCGCATTCCGGTCGATCGCTTTCCTTACGCGAGCTGCGCGAGCATCGCCGCGAACGTCGCCTCGGCCACGAGCTTGCCCGCGACCGTCGCCTCGCCTTCAAAGCGCCAGACAGGCGGGCGTCGATGGGCGGTCCGAACCTTGATGAGAAGCTGGTCGCCCGGAATGACAGGCTTTCTGAACCGCGCCTTGTCGACACCCATGAAGAGGACGATCTTGCCCTCGGCGTCGAGATTTTCGGTATAGGACGTGAATGCCGCCGCCGCCTGCGCCATCGCCTCGATCATGAGGACGCCGGGCATGATCGGCTTTTGCGGGAAATGCCCCTGAAAGAACTGTTCGTTATAGGAGACGTTCTTGACGCCGACGGCGCTGTCGCCCGGCTTGATGTCGATCAGCCGGTCGATCATCAGCATCGGGAAGCGATGCGGAAGGATCTGCATCAGCTCGTCGACTTCAAGGACGCTCTTTCCGGGTTCAATCGTCATTGTCCGTCGCTTTCTTCTTCGGCCGCGCGGCGCGCGCCGCAGCCGCCGCCTCTCTAAGCCACCTTATTCTTGGACGCGCGGGATAGCCGCCCCAGGTCTCGCCCGCCGGGACATCGCTCATGACCCCGGCCTTGGCGGCGAT
>JBMOOR010000159.1:0-14254 GCA_049324555.1 Pseudomonadota bacterium
TCCCCGTCGGGGAGAGGTGGCGGCGTCCCGCGATATGCGCGGGCTGCTACTGAGCTTTCTTCTCCTCCGGCGACCAGTCGAACGCCTTGAACGGGGCGTCGACCGGCGTCGCGGCGAGGTGATTGACGTAATTCGACATCACCTTCTGCGACACGCCGAGCACGACATCGAGGACGTTTCGCGTGGTGAAGCCGGCGGCGATGAAGGCGTCGACATCGGTATCCGCGACCTTGCCGCGCTCGCGAACGACTTTGAGCGTGAACTGCCTCAGCGCCTCGTTTCTCGCGTCCGGGAGCGGGCGCGCTTCGCGCAGCGCCGCGATCGTCGGCTCGTCGACGCCGGCGCCCTTGGCGATCATCGTGTGCGCCGGCACGCAATAATGGCATTCATGTTCGACATTGACCGCCATCCAAACGATGTTGCGCTCGACGGCGTTGAGGCTCGACGCCTGAAACTGCGCAGAGACTTTCTGATAGGCGTCGAGAAGCTGCGGCGATTCCGCCATCACTGCGTAAAGATTGGGGACCATGCCGAAATTCTTTTTCGCGGCGTCAAGAAAAGGCGCGGCGTCGGGCGCGGTCTGGCTCGTGTGCAGGCTGAATTGGGTCATCGGCTTTTCCTTGCATGGGTGAATGCGTCGGAGGCAAGCATCCCGCCCGCCGGAACGGCGATCAACGCCGCGCGCTTCACCGTTGCGTGAGAAGCGCCTCACACCCCATGGAAAAAATCGTAAATCCGCTGCGCGAGCGCTTCGGAAACGCCTTCGACCGCCGTCAAATCTTCCGGCTTCGCGCACGCGATTTCCTTCGTCGAGCCGACGAAACTGATCCGATCAACCGTCTCCATCGTTATCTCGTGATTACGATCACATTGAACGCCTGAATTAAAATGTCCCTTCAGAGAGCAACAAATTTTGGGCGTACAATTCCCGGTTATTCGAATTGAATTCGTATTTCACGTTACAAAGAAGGTCGTGAAGATCCACAAGTTTGAAGGATTTCGCCCTATAGTTGGAGTTCCGGTCTCCATTGATTGGAGACGACTCAACGCCAAACGCCAACAGGAGGTGCCGAGCGTCCATTGACACTTTCGGCATCTCCGACGGTGAAAGATAAAACGAACGCATTGTGGTGGGCTCGACGCCAAACGCATAAATCTTGCACTCGAGATACGTGGGCCGGCTACTTTCATCATAAATCAGTATATCGGGATAGCCAGTTGACTGGCGTCTGCCGTTTGCCGCCGCTGGGCGTTCGGGACGCAAGCCGACGGCGGACAGGGCCCGCATCACATAATCTTCGATATCGTTGCCCACTTCGTTCGGCCTTGGCCGCTTTATCGGTTTCCTCTTCACCTCATCGGCGCATTTCTTCGCTGCTTCCCCAATCATCTTGATAAGCTTCTGGTCCGCTTTGGAGCTCGCATCAATTTTGATGATCTTCTTTTTGCACAGAGATCTGATCACTATGTTAAATGGAACGCCTTGTATCGGATTGAGCATCTGCGCAAGCACATTTTCAAGTCGCTCAATTCGTTCTTTGTCGTCCACTGTATCTTTCTTCAGGATTCGTTTCGTCGCAGTATTACAATTCGATTCGTGTTCGTTCCACCGCTATTGTTGTTCACACCCCAACAATTCGCCGTTTTGGTGAACTCCTGCTGATTGACCATCACGAACATTCTTTCAAAAGGCAGGCCCTCGGCCGCGCCCCATACCAGCCGTTCCAGAAGGACGCGGCCTCTTCGCACCTCGCCGACCTCGAACGCGACATGTCCGCCGGGGCGAACGACGCGGCTCAACTCGCTCAGAACATTGCGAACCATCGATTGCCAACCTGCCTCGGTGCGATGGTGCGCTATCGCCACATCGTCGACATCAATTCCCGCGAACCAGCACCGGAGCCAGTTGTCATCGCGATATTGCACAATGTCGAGAAATGGCGGCGATGTGACGACGAGCGAAATCGAGCCGGTCGGAATGTCTCTCGTCCGCTCTGCGGATGCGGTCGAGAATCTGAACTCCGATGCGGGAGGCGGAATTCCATCAGAGAGCAGCGACTGCGTCTTTTTTAGAATAATTTTCGCGACATCGCGATCCGGCGGCGTCTGACCGCGTTTTTCGTTTATCTTGATCTGTGATTGAACCGACACCGCCTGATTCGGCGGAAGCGTGTATACGGAAAAGAACCCGGGCGAATGGCCCGTCAGGCGGTTCAGCGCCACCATACGCACCCAATCAACCGCGGGGTCGGGTGTTTCTTCAAGCGGCGCGCATTTGAGCAGCCACTTCCTCAGCGCGGCAATCTGGACAAGCGTTCGCTCGCTGTAGAACGAAAGCAGGTCAGGCTCATCTATTTCACCGTCACGCCAGTCAATTTCATTCAGCACGTTTCCGATACATTTGATATTAACCGGGCGAAGACGGGGGCGGGTCAGCAGCACGCTCAACGGATTGATGTCGTTCCCGGCTGGCTTGCGCCTGTGAAGGTTCGCTTCGACCAATGTCGTACCGCGTCCCATGAACGGGTCGTAAACCCAATCTCCAGCAGAGGTTAAACGCTGAATGAAAAAGGCGGGAAGTTGAGCCTTGAAACACGCCCGGTAGCTGATTTCGTGAATGGAATGGGCTTGCCGCTGTCCGGAAGTCCAGAACTCGTTGATCAGATAAGGGATGCCGTTTTCGACAAGCTCGACCGATCGCCGACCAAACTCGTCGAAATCCCTGACCATGTCCGAAAACGACAGGGACCTATCCGACGCCTGCCGCAGAAAAGGTACTTCGCCGTCTGGTCTCTCTAGCGCTGGCGCAAATAGCGGAAGTGTTTCTAGCGAATCAGTCATTGTTTCATCTTATCGGAAAAAGCCGCATTTCGGTAGGAACGCGAATTCGCACCGTCGTGCCGGACCGTCATACTTTTCCACAGGGGAATGAGTTCGGCACATTAAGTGAACCGCAAGGCGCCAATACCATTCGCCCCCTGTGCCATATGTGAATTCGGGTGATGTGCGTTCCTTGGTGCGCCTCACCCCCCATGGAAAAAATCATAAATCCGCTGCGCCAATGCTTCCGACACCCCCTCTACTGCGGTCAAATCCTCCGGTTTCGCGCGCGCGATTTCCTTGGCTGAGCCGAAGTGATTCAAAAGCGCGCGTTTCTTTGAGGGGCCGACGCCCGGGATGTCGTCGATTGGATTGGCGCCAAGGGCTTTCTTGCGCTTGGCGCGGTGCGCGCCGATGGCGAAGCGATGAGCCTCGTCTCTCAAACGCTGGATGAAAAAGAGCGCCGGATCGCGCGGGCCGAGAAGGAACGGGTCCTTGCCGGGCATCACGATCTGTTCGCCGACCGCGCCCATCGTGCGATCGACGCGCTTTTCGCCGGATTCATTTTCGCGGCGGGGCTTGGCTACGCCGATGACGGCGATCCCCTCCGTTTGCGGATCAAGACCCAACTCCTCGAAGACGCCGAGCGCCGCCGACAATTGCCCCTTTCCGCCGTCGATGATGACGAGATCTGGACGCGTCTCCGCGTCGTCCTCCTTCATCATGCGCGCAAAGCGCCGCGTCAGAACCTCGCGCATCATCGCGTAATCGTCGCCGGGGGTCAGGTCCGCCGACTTGATGTTGTATTTCCGATAGTGCTTTTTCTCAAAGCCTTCGGGTCCGGCGACAATCATCGCGCCGACGGCGTTCGCGCCCGAAATGTGCGAGTTGTCGTAGACCTCGATGCGGCGCGGCGGCGCTTCAAGGCCTAGAACTTCCTGCAGCCGCGTCAGCGATTTCTGCTGGCTCGCGCTTTCCGCCATGCGCCGCGACAAGGCCTCGCGCGCGTTCATCAGCGCCTGGTCCATGATCGCGCGCTTCTCGCCGCGCTGCGGGCTCGTCACCGTCACCTTGCGGCCCGCTTTCAACGACAGCGCTTCGGCGAGAAGGTCCGCCTGATCCGGCGGCTCGCTGGTCAAAATGAGCGCGGGCGGTTCGCGCCCGTCATAGAACTGCGCCATGAAGGCGGAAAGGATCGCCGGCGTTTCCTCCTCGCGATCGTGCTTTGGAAAGAACGCGTGATTGCCCCAGTTCTGTCCCGCGCGGAAGAAGAAGACCTGAACGCAGGCCTGCCCGCCTTCCAGATGGATTGCGAAAATATCGGCCTCGGCGACGCCTTCGGCGTTGATGTCCTGCGAGCCCTGCACGTAGGTGAGGGCGCGAATGCGGTCGCGGAGTTTCGCGGCGCGTTCGAAGTCGAGCGCGGCGGAAGCGTCCTCCATCTCCTTCGATAATTGCCGCTGCACCGCGATCGAATCGCCGTCGAGGAATTTCTTCGCCTCGGCGACAAGCTCGGCGTAGTCGGCGCTAGGGATGAGGCCGACGCAAGGAGCGCTGCAGCGCTTGATCTGATGGAGAAGGCAGGGGCGCGTCCGGTTCTCGTAAACGCTGTCCGCGCACGAGCGCAGGAGAAACGCTTTCTGCAGCGTATTGAGCGTCCGGTTGACGGCGCCCGCTGAGGCGAACGGGCCGTAATAGGCGCCTTTGCGCTTGCGCGCGCCGCGATGCTTGACGATCTGCGGCGCTTCGTGGTCCTCCGCGATCAGAATGTAGGGGAAGGATTTGTCGTCGCGGAGGATGACGTTGTAGCGGGGTCTCAATTGCTTGATGAGATTTGCTTCAAGCAGCAGCGCCTCGGTCTCGCTCGCCGTCACGACGAATTCCATCGCGCGCGTTTCGGCGATCATCCGCATGATGCGGTTCGAATGGCCTCCGGACTTTGCATAGGAGGAGACGCGGTTTTTCAGGCTTTTCGCCTTGCCGACATAAAGAACGTCGCCGTCTTCATTCATCATCCGGTAGACGCCGGGCTTTACCGGCAGGCGCGAGACCTCGTCGGCGATGAGTTCGGCGCCGCGGCGTTGGTGAATGGAGGGTTCAATCTGGTCGGACATTCTTCGGCCGGCGGTTAAGTCTTCGTTATCGTCGCCGCCCCTAGCGTCATCCGGTATCGCGGGGACGCATGCGGGTCAAACCATGGACCACCGGGACGATCTTAAAGGCGTGTTGGGGGCGTTCATCCTCTTTGGCGCTGTCGCCGCCTCCGGCGTCGTCGCGGCTTACGCCGCGGTTGAAGACTATGCGCGCGCGCGGGCAAGCCGCGGCTGGCCGACGGTTGACGGCGTCGTCTTAAGCCGCGACGGCGAGGAAGACGGCGTGCGCTACGCCTGGTTCGACGGCGAAGTCTCGCACACCGGCGAGCGGGTCCGATTCTGGACTGGCGCCCTTTACGCCTCCGGCGCCGTCTATGAACCCGGCGAGCAGGTCAAGGTCCGCGTCTCGCCCGAAGACGGCGCCGTCGCTGTCATCGAGCCCGGCGGGTCTGCGGTCATCTTCGCCGTCGCGCTCGCCTTCGGCGCGTTCCTCGTCTTCATCGGACTTGCCGGACTGATCCGCCTGACCATGCTGATCGACGGTCTCGCCCCGCACGCGCGCGAGGGAAGGTTCGACGTCGCGCCGGCGGAGTGATCAGCCCTTCGCGTAATAGGCGACGCGCTCATTGAGCGTCGGGCGGGCGAGTTCGACCTTGTACAGCGCCGGCGCTTCCTTCGACGCCGCCTCAAAAATCCACGCAGCCGTATTTTCAAGCGTCGGGCGTTCAAGGCCCGCAATGGCGTTAAGGAGGCGGTGGTCGAGCCGATCGTGGAGATGCGCGCAGATTTCCCGCAACTTCGCGAAGTCGATGATCCATCCTTCGGGCGCGAGCCTTTCCGCGCGCAAGGTCAGCGTGACGACGAAGGAATGGCCGTGAATGCGCGAATAGGGATGATCTTCCTCGCCCCTGACGTTTTCGGCGAGATCATGGGCGGCTTCGAAAGTGAATTGGTATGATTGTTCGTACAAGGACGTACTCCTAGGCGGCAGGCGATAGGCGGTAGGCGGCAGGACAGGATTCGTCTTGACCGCGTTGCGCCCGACTGCTGAAAGCGCTGTTTGATTCGAATTTGAGACCCAAGATCATCTTCTACTGCCTACTGCCTACTGCCTACTGCCTACTTCCCCAACAACACGCCTTCGTCAAACCAGCTCATCTCGCACCCGACGGAGTGCGTGTCGGGGTAGACGTTCGTTTTCTCCGATCGGACGATCGCGCCTTTCGCGCCGCCCTTCCGGCAGATGTTGAGGATCGCCTCGCACAGCGTCTCTTGCAGATTGATGTGCCGGTTGTGAACGAGCGCGGCGATTTCGCGTCTCAGGAAATCGTAGTCGATGACCTCCGTCACCTTGTCGTCATAGCGCGGCCGGCGCGCGAAGGCGACGGCGATCGAGACGGCGACCGGCTGCGGCTTCAATCGCTCGAAATCGTGGATGCCGATCGAGACGTCGAGCCGGTAGCGGTCGAGCACGATGTAATAATGGTCGGCGTTGAGGAGCGGCCGGTTCATGAATGGCCCCGGGTTGTGAACATCACGTCGCGGTCGGAGGCGACCATGTGCTGTCCGTTGTCGACGAGGATCGTCTGGCCGGTGACGGCGGAATTGTCGAGAAGGAAAGAGACGGCGCCGGCGATCGCCTCGATCTCGATCGGGCGCTTCATGAGATTGTATTTGGCTGCGACGGCGTTGAATTCCTCTTCCGTCTGCCGTCCGCTCGGCAATGTGAGTCCCGGCGCGACCGCGTTGACGCGAACGGCGGGCGCGAGCGCTCTTGCAAGGAGCCGCGTCGCGCCTTCAAGGCCGATTTTCGACATCGTGTAGGTGAAAAAGTCGGCGTTGAGATTCCAGAGTTTCTGATCGAGCAGATTAACGACAGCGCCTGCGCGATCGTGCGGAAGCGCCTTGGCGAAGGCGCGCGCAATGAGAACGGGCGAGAGGAGATTGACCGTCTCGTCGCGGCGCCAGTCGTCGATGGCGAACGTCGCCGCACGGTTGAATTCAAAGACAGACGCATTGTTGACGATGGCGTCGAGCGGCGCGCCGATCCGCGCCTGCGCGCGGGCCGGAAGGTCCTCCGCGGCCGCGGGTTCTGAAAGATCGGCCTCTATGGCGACGGCGCCTGACCCCAGCGTGCGCGCGAAATCTTCAGCCTGTTCCCGCGAGTGGTGATAATGCGCGACGATGCGCCAACCCTCGCGCGCAAGGCGCTCGCTGATCGCCGCGCCGATGCGTTTCGTTCCGCCGGTAATGAGCACGCTTTTGACCACGGGTCAGCTCGCGGAAAACGCCAGCGCGGCGATGAACGCCGCATAGGCGAGAACGAAAGCGAGGCCCAAAAGCCGCCCGATGTCGCGCCGCGTCAGGATGAACCAGGCGAGCGCGAGCGAAGCGGCGACCATCACCGGAATTTCAAAGCGGAGCGAGGCCGCATTGAAAGAGGCGGTTCCCGCAAGGCCGGCGGCGCCGCTGACGGCGAAGAGGTTGAAGATGTTCGACCCGACGACATTGCCGATGGCGACATCCGACTTCCTTTGAAGCGCGGCAGCGGCGACGGTCGCAAGTTCGGGCAGCGACGTGCCGATGGCGACGACGGTGAGGCCGATAAGCTCTGCGCGAACGCCAAGGTCGATGGCGAGCGAGGAGCCGTTTGCAACGAGGAGATGTGCGCCGACCGGAAGCCCGATCAGGCCGGCGGTAAGATAAAGCAGCGTCGCGCCGATATTTTCGCGCGCGCCTTCCGAATACTCGGCGACTTCATCGATGACGGGATCGCGCCCATCCGTTCGCCGCGCCATGAAGGCGAGGAAGAGCACGTAAAGAATGATCCCGGCGAAGAGCGCAGCGCCCGTCATGCGATCGAGCGCGCCTGCGCCATAGGCGACGGCTGTAAAAGACGCGGTCGCGACCATCAGCGCGACGCCATGCCGGCGAAGGCCCGGCACATGCGCCGAGATCGGATAGATGAGCGCGGGCAGGCCAAGCACGAGCAGCACGTTCGCAATGCTCGACCCGACGATGTTGCCGATCGCAATCCCCGGCTCTTTCTCGATGACCGACGTCACGCTGACGAAGAGTTCCGGCGCCGACGTTCCAAAGGCGATGATGGTGAGGCTGACAAGCAGCGTCGGGATCTTCAGCGCCGTCGCAAAGCCTGTCGCGCCGCGCACCATCAAGTCGCCGCCGACCAGCAGAACGGCGAGACCGAGGAGGATGAGGAGAACGTCTGCGATCATGGTCGGGAAATGGGAACCGGGAACCGGAGGAAGCCAATTCTTGTTCCCGTTTCCCGATGCCCGCTAGTCCACTCGGCCGGTCGTAGCGACGTTAAGGATCGCCATGACGGCGACGAAGGCGATGATCATGTAGAGCGCGTCCATTGGTTCCCCTGAAAGTGAACAAATTCCGCCGCTTATAGGCGCATTATCGGCGCGGGCGCAATTGCGGATCCGTCCGCTGCGGGGCCCGATCCTTCGCCCGTCTCGTTCCGGAAATGCGGACAATTCGATCCAAATGCGTTCCGCCGGCGAAACACGCCCTCAATGAACGAACAGTAATTTCAAATGAGCCGGAAATGTGTTGCGCAAAGAGGCGGATGGGCCGGGCGGCGGCGAGGTCTGCGCCGGTTGGGGAGGCGGAGCGGGCGCGGTGATCCAACAAGAGACAGCGGGGCTCTTCGACCAGGCGATCATCGCGCCCCCCTCCGATCGGCGCCTTGCGCAGCGGCTTCTCGCCGTCTGGGCGCAGACGGCGCGCGGGAGATTTCCGAGCTGGGCGGACATGCGCACGGTCGACCTCGGCGGCGACTGGAACTGGGTCTTTGTCGTTGATCTGAAACAGTCAGTCGGCTTTCCCTATTTCATCTATCTCGGGTCGGAACTCGCCAAGCTGTCGGCGATCTATCTCCAGGGCGCGACCGACTGGACGCTGTCGCTGCTCGACATCGCCGCCGCCAATATCGACGCGGCGGTCGCCGCAGAGGGGCCGAACCAGCACGAAAGCGAACTCGTCCTCTGCGACGGGCGGAAAATTCTCTTTCGCTCGATGACCGCGCCCCTCGCGGAAGACGGCGAGGCGATCAGCCATGTCGTCGGCTGCGCGTCGGGCAGGCTCGCCGATGACGGCGGGATGAGGTTGCGGGCGGTGTAGCAGGGTTTAGGTTTTCGGTGTTAGGGCTTAGGGAGATGCTTGCGCGCGCCATCCTAAAACCTAAAACCTAAAACCTCTCATGCTCGACACCGCTTTCGTCCGCTCGCAATTTCCGGCCTTCTCCGTTCCCGCCCTCCACGGGCGGGCGTTCTTTGAAAACGCCGGCGGATCCTACGTGTGCCGGCAAGTGATCGACCGCCTCATGCGCTATTACCGGGAGCGGAAGGTTCAGCCTTACAGCGCTTACGAAGCCTCGCGCCTTGCGGGCGAGGAAATGGACGAGGCGAGGGCGCGCCTCGCCGCTATGCTCGGGGTGGAAACCGACGAACTCTCCTTCGGCCCCTCAACGACGCAAAACACCTATGTTCTAGCGCAGGCGTTCGGCCAATGGCTGAAGGCGGGCGATGCGATCATCGTCACCAATCAGGATCACGAAGCGAACAGCGGCCCATGGCGCCGGCTCGCCGAACGCGGGATCGACATCCGCGAATGGAAGATCGATCGCGACACGGGGCGTTTGCCGGTCGAAGGGCTGAAGAACCTGCTTGATGGAAAGGTGAAACTGGTCTGCTTTCCGCACGCGTCGAACATTGTCGCGGAGATCAATCCCGTTGCTGAGTTTGCAAGGCTCGCGCATGACGCCGGCGCCTATGTCTGCGTTGACGGCGTTTCCTATGCCCCGCACGGCTTTCCGAATGTCGGCGCGCTCGGAGCCGACATCTATCTCTTCTCATCTTACAAGACCTACGGCCCGCATCAGGGCGTCATGATCGTCCGGCGCGAGGCTGCCGAACGCCTGCCCAATCAGGGGCATTATTTCAACGCGGGAACGCTCTACAAGCGTTTCACACCGGCAGGCCCCGACCACGCGCAAGTCGCCGCATGCGCCGGCATGGCGGATTATTATGATGATCTCTATGCGCATCATTTCAGCGGTGGAATAGAAGACCGTCATTCCGGGGCGACGCGAAGCGGCGAACCCGGAATCCATGGCGGCGATGGATTCCGGGTTCTCGCCTCCGGCGAGCCCCGGAATGACTGCGGAGCAAGTAATCGCACCAATGCCGTCCACGACCTCATGCGCGCGCGTGAGACCGAACTTCTCCAGCCGCTTCTCGACTTCCTCGCGTCGAAAAACTCCGTGCGGCTTCTCGGGCCGCACGAAGCATCGAAGCGCATGCCGACCGTCGCGATGGTTCTTAAAGAGCCCGGCGCCGAGGCCGCCGCGCGCCTCGCCGAACGCGGGATCATGTGCGGCGGCGGAGACTTCTACGGCGTCAGATGCCTCGAAGCGCAAGGCGTCGATCCCGATCACGGCGCCTTGCGTGTTTCCTTCGTGCACTACACGGCGAGGGAGGAAGTCGAGAAATTGATGCGCGCGCTCGACGCGGTGATTTGACGAACCGCCGGGATGAGCGGGTTTAATTTTCCGGCTCGCCTGATTCCTTGTCGGAAGCCTCATCCTCGGGCGGAAAAACCGGACCGCCGCCGCACGGCTCGCGGCGAATGCCCGCGGAGGGCTCTTCAGGATCGGGCGGCGGCGTCGTTGCGCAGGCGGCGAGCAACGAAACAATATATGAGGCGACGAAGATGCGGGCGATGCGCATGGCGATTCCCTTGTCGCGAAATGCCGCAATGTCTGTCTGATCGGCGTGCGATTTCAAGACCAGCGATAAGCGCGCCCTTGCCCTTTCGCCGCCTTGCCCCTCGGCCCCCTCGCGACTAGGGTCCGCGCCGAAATCAAAAGACCAACCGGCGGAGACGGGCCATGACCAGGGAAATCGGGCATTTCATTTCAGGAAAACGCGTATCGGGAGGCTCCGGGCGGTTCGGCGACGTCTTCAACCCGACGACGGGGGAGGTTCAGGGGCGCGTATCTCTCGCGACGCGCGCCGAAGTGACGCGCGCGATCGACGCCGCCGAGAAGGCGTTTCCGGACTGGGCCGCGACCAACCCGCAAAAGCGCGCCCGCGTCATGTTCAATTTCAAGGCGCTTGTCGAAAAGGATATCGACAATCTCGCGCGAATGCTGTCGTCGGAACATGGGAAAATCCTCCCCGACGCGCGCGGCGATGTCATTCGCGGTCTCGACGTCATCGAATTCGCCTGCGGCATCCCGCATCTCACAAAAGGGGAGTATACGGAACAGGCGGGTCCCGGCATCGACGTCTATTCGATGCGCCAGCCTTTGGGCGTCGTCGCCGGCGTTACGCCGTTCAACTTCCCCGCCATGATCCCGATGTGGATGTTCGGCGTCGCCATCGCCTGCGGCAACACGTTCATCAACAAGCCGTCGGAGAAAGACCCCTCCGTGCCGCTGCGGCTCGCGGAACTGATGATGGAGGCGGGGCTCCCCGAAGGCGTCCTCAACGTCGTCAACGGCGACAAGGAAGCGGTCGACGCGATCATCGAAGACCCGCGCGTCAAGGCGATCTCCTTTGTCGGCTCGTCCGACATCGCGCAGTACATCTATGCGAACGGCGCGGCGAACGGCAAGCGCGTGCAGGCGTTCGGCGGCGCCAAGAACCACATGGTCATTCTTCCCGACGCCGACATGGACAATGTCGTCAACCAGCTGATCGGCTCCGCCTACGGCTCGGCGGGCGAGCGCTGCATGGCGACGCCGGTCGCCGTGCCGGTCGGCGCGAAGACCGCAGCGACACTCGTCGAAATGCTGCGCCCGCGCGTGGAATCATTGCGCATCGGCCCGTCGCTGTCGGAGGATTCCGATTTGGGACCGCTTGTGACGGCGGCGCACAAGGCCCGCGTCGAAAGTTATATTCAGATGGCGATCGACGAAGGCCAGAAGCCGGTCGTCGACGGGCGCGGCTTCCGCCTGCAAGGTTATGAGAAAGGCTTCTTCCTCGGCGGCACGCTGCTCGACCACGCCAAGCCCGGGCACAAATCCTACAATGACGAGATTTTCGGCCCCGTCCTCCAAATCGTCCGCGCGCAGAATTTCGAGGAGGCGGTGGCGCTCCCCTCAAAGCACCAATACGGCAACGGCGTCGCGATCTTCACGCGCAACGGCGACGCCGCCCGCGAATTCGCGCGGCAGGTCAATGTCGGCATGGTCGGCGTCAACGTGCCAATCCCGGTGCCGGTCGCCTATCACACCTTCGGCGGCTGGAAGCGCTCCGGCTTCGGCGACACCAACCAGCACGGACCTGAGGGCGTCAAATTCTGGACCAAGATCAAAACGATCACCCAGCGCTGGCCGGAGGATGTGCAAGGAAGCGAGTTCGTCATTCCGACGATGGGGTAGGGGGCATTTGCGTTTCAGAAAAGCCGTAGGGCGGGCCTTGGCCCGCCATTCGGTCGTTTGAGAAGGCAAGGAAGATCGGCGGGATAAACGCCGCCCTACTCGAAGCCGGCCAATCCTGAAGCTTGACGCTATAGTAACATATATGGTACTATTTTATGATCCGGGTCGTCGAGTATCTGGACGCGGCGGGGCGGAGTCCGTTTGGCGACTGGTTTGACGGGCTCGACGTTCAAGCTGCGATGAAGGTTCGGCGCTCCGTCGCCCGCATGGAGTTCGGCAATTTCGGGGACGCCAAGCCCATCGGTAAGGGCGTCATCGAGCGCCGGATCGATTTCGGCCCCGGATACAGGATCTATTTCGGCCGGGACGGCGACGAACTGGTGATTCTCCTCGCGGGCGGGACGAAGAAGCGCCAGCAGAAGGATATTGAGACCGCGCAAAGCTATTGGGCGGATTATAAGGGCCGCAAGAAAGGATGAGCGAATGGCGCTGACAAAGGAATTCAAGGAGACAGTGCAGGCGCGCGCGCGACGCGACGCCGCTTTTCGCCGCGGCCTTCTCACCGAGGCGCTCGATTGCTTCCTCGCCGGCGAATTCGATGAGGGCAAGCTCATCCTTCGCGATTACATCAATTCGACCATCGGCTTTGAGGAGCTTGCGCGGCTCACTGACAAGACGCCGAAAAGTCTCATGCGCATGCTGAGCGAAAGCGGCAATCCGCGCGCCGACAATCTGTTCTCGATCGTGAGCAGCCTCCAGGAACGCGAGGGCGTGCGGCTGAGGGTCAGGATGGGATAGTCACGCCGCATAGGCCAAGTCTTGGCCCGCCAATAGTGCGTATGCGGCGCATTCGGAAATGGCGGGGTAACCCTCGCCCCACAGGCGACAGGCCGTTGCGGCAGCGATTGGTAACACGCAGCCTCGCGCCGTTTGCCGCCTGAAACCATCCACCCGGGCTCGGCCGTTCCGAGCCTCGACCCAGGCGAAAGCCGGGACCCAGTCCTATCTGTTGTGACTCATCCGCTTGCTGACGGATCTCTGGATCCCGGCTTTCGCCGGGATGAGCGGGGAGGGGTTGCGCGCTCATATCCCCAACCCCAACTGCAGGCGAATAATCCCTTCCACCGCCTCCATGTCCTCCGCTGAGACGGCGCTGAGGCGCCATGGCCAAAGACAGGGCCGGGCTTTCTTGACATATTCCCATACCGCCCATATGGTTTTCCATATGAAGACGACGCTCAATATCGATGACGGCGTGATGCGCGCGCTCAAGCGCGAGGCGGCGCGGCAGGGCCGGACCATGTCGGAGATGGTCGAGACGGCGCTGCGCCTCATGCTTCGGCAGGAGCGGCCAAAGGAAGCGGCGCTCCCGCCTCTGCCGACATTTCACGGCGGCGACTACCTCGTCGACATAGCCGACCGGGACGCGCTCTACGACGCCATGGAAGGGCGCTAGTGCTTGTCGTTGACACGAATGTGCTGGTCGATGCGGCCAACGCGGACTCGCCTTTTCACGCCGCAAGCAACGCCTTTCTGGAACGCCAGCGCCCCCGTTCGGATGCCTGGTTTTCGACCTGGCCGATCCTCTACGAGTTCCTGCGGGTAACGACGCATCGGCGCGCGTTAAGGAAGCCCTGGCCGGCGGCGCGCGCATGGGAGTTCGTCGCGGGTCTGCTCGCCGCGCCCGGGTTTTCCGTTCTCACGCAGACGTCGCGGCACGCCGAGGTAGCAAGAGAGGTCCTCGCGGAAACGCCGCACCTTTCCGGCAACATCATTCATGACGTCCATACGGCGATCCTGATGCGCGAGCACGGGATCAGGCGCATCTGCACCCGCGACGCGGACTTTCACCGCTTCGGCTTTGTCGAGGTTGTCGATCCGGTGAGCCTTTAGAGGCTGTTGCGAACGAATTGGGTCGCTTCCTACT
>JBMOOR010000160.1:0-14118 GCA_049324555.1 Pseudomonadota bacterium
CGAACCCGCCGCCGAGCAGAAACTGACGCGGCGGGGCGAGCGGAGTGTCCTTGCGATCAAGGCGGGAGCGGAAATCGGCGCTGTCTCCGATGCGCTCGCCGGCGTCGTCGTCATGGAGAAAGCAGGCGAGAGAACCGTCTATGCGATTTCCGCGACGCGACGCGACGACGCCGGCGAGCGCGTCGAAAACTCTGGCGCGGGCGCAGGCTCGCTTCTCGCATTCCTTGCCGCGGCGTTTTTCGGCGGCGCGCTCCTCAACCTGATGCCGTGCGTCTTTCCAATTCTTTTCGTCAAAGCCGCGTCGATGGCGAAATCAGCGAGCGGCGACAGCGCGATCATGCGCCGTCACGGCCTTTTTTACGGCGCGGGCGTCATTGCGACCTTCGCTGCGCTCGGCGGGCTCCTCATCGCCTTGCGCGCAGGCGGGGAGGAAATCGGCTGGGGCTTTCACCTGCAATCGCCGGCGGTCGTCGCGCTCTCTGCTTATGTCCTTTTTGCGGTCGGGCTTAACTTCGCGGGCGTATTTCATGTCGGTTCGAGCCTGCAAAATGTCGGCTCGAGCCTTGTCGCCGGCAAGGGCGGCGACCTCGCCGCTTTCATGACGGGCGTCCTTGCGGTCTTTGTCGCCGCGCCCTGCGTCGGGCCCTTTCTGACAGCGCCTGTCGGCGCCGCCGCGATCCTGCCGCCGATTGAAGGATTTTCGATCTTCATCGCGATGGCGGCAGGGCTCGCTGCGCCTTACGTTGCGCTTTCCTTTGCGCCGGGGCTTGCGCGCGCGCTGCCCAAACCCGGCCTCTGGATGGAGCGCTTCCGTCAGGCGCTTTCCTTCCCGGTGTTTGCGGCCGCAGCCTACTTCGTCTGGGTGCTCTCGGCGCAGACAGGCGGGCGGGGCCTCGCCCTGGCGTTCGCCGGCCTTGTATCGGTCGCGCTCGCCGCGCGGCTCTGGGAGTGGGGGCGCGGTGCGTCCTGGGGCAAGATCGCGACCGCAATCATGCTCCTTCTCGCGCTTGTTCCGGTCGCGCTGCTGAAACCGGCCGAAAGCGCCCGGCAGGCGGGCGTCATCGAATTCGATCCCGCCGATGTCGAGAAGCGTCGTGCAGCGGGCGAGCCCGTCTTTATCGACTTCACGGCGGCCTGGTGCGTCACCTGTCAGGTGAACAAACTGACCGTGCTCTCTTCTTCCGAGGTGAAGCGGGCCTTCGCCGAGGCGGGCGTCGCCTTCATCACCGCCGACTGGACGAACCGGAACCCGGAGATTGAGGCCGCGCTCGCGTCCTTCGGCGCCAACGGCGTTCCGCTTTACGTTTATTACCCGCCGGGCGGGGAGGCGGTCATCTTGCCTCAGCCGCTCAGCGAGCGGTCGGTCCTTGCAGCCATCGGCGAGCATGAGGGAACGAACTGAGGCGTTGGACGAGCGTTATTTCGCGGCGAGCGAGATCGGCGCGGGCGCAGGATCGCGGCCGGTCTCAGCGGCCTTGAAACCGAATATCGCGGTGACCGCGACGGCGACGACGATATTGCGGATGAGCCGGGCGGCGAGGCGGCGGTTGGCGGCGTTCAGCGTCATGGTCGATCCTTTACAGCGCCGTAATTAAGATTGATTGAGACGCGTTCCTAAAATCCCTATCAACTGCGGCGTAGGCGACGCTGAGGGTTAACAGGCCGATGACCGACATCACCAAGACCGGAAGCTGGCGCCGCCTTGAGACGATCCGCGGAGCGCTCAGCAAGCGGCGGACCATCGATCTCTTCGCTGAGGATGCGGCGCGCGCCGAAAAGTTTTCGCTCTCCGCCGCCGGCCTCTTTCTCGATTATTCGAAGAACAAGGTCTCCGCAGAAGCGATGTCGGCGCTTTTCGCCCTTGCCCGCGAGGCGGGTCTTGAGCAGGCGATCGCGCGCATGGTCGGCGGCGAAAAGATCAACGCGACCGAGAACCGCGCGGTTCTTCACGTTGCGCTCCGCGATTCTTCGGCTCGCGCCTACCCGGTCGACGGGGAGGACGCCTCACGCCTCGTCGCCGCCGAGCGCGAGAAGATGCGCGGCTTTGCGGAGCGCTATCAGCGCGGCGAACTCAAGGGTTTTTCCGGCGCCCCGATCGATACGATTGTGAATATCGGCATCGGCGGGTCGGATCTCGGGCCGCTGATGGCGGTCGAAGCGCTAAGGCCCTTCTGGCTCAGGGGACGCCGCGCCTTCTTCGTGTCGAATGTCGACGGCCAGCACCTTTCCGATACGCTCGCGGCCGTCGATCCGGCGAGGACGCTCTTCATCGTCGCGTCAAAAACGTTCACGACGCAAGAGACGATGACCAACGCGGCAAGCGCGCGCGCATGGTTCCTCGCGAACGGCGGCGACGAAGCCGATGTCGCCAAGCATTTTATCGCGCTCTCGACAAACGAGAAGGAAGTTCGCCGATTCGGCATCGCGCCGGAAAACATGTTCGCCTTCTGGGACTGGGTCGGCGGGCGCTATTCGATGTGGTCGGCGATCGGACTTTCGATCGCGCTCCAATGCGGCCCGTCGGCGCTCGAGGCGATGCTGATGGGCGCGCACGAAATGGACGAGCATTTCCGCGCGAGCCCGATCGAGGCGAACATGCCCGCGATCCTTGCGCTCATCGGCGTCTGGAACCGCAATTTCATCGGCGCGCCCTCGCACGCGGTCCTTCCCTACGATCAGCATCTTCATCGCCTCCCCGCCTATTTGCAGCAGCTCGACATGGAATCGAACGGGAAATCGGTGACGATCGAGGGCGCGCCGGCGCCTTGCGCGACGGGCCCCGTTCTCTTCGGCGAGCCGGGGACCAACGGCCAGCACGCCTTTTATCAGCTCATTCATCAGGGGACGGACGTTATCGCCTGCGACTTCATCGCGGCGGCGAAATCGGCCTCGCCCCTTTCCGATCACCATGAAAAACTGCTTGCGAATTTCCTCGCCCAGCCTGAAGCCTTGATGCTTGGCAAGGACGAAAAGACCGTGCGCGCCGAGCTTGGCGCGGAAGGGTTTTCCCCCGCCGACATCGACCGCCTCACCCCCCACAAGGTCTTCCCGGGCGACCGGCCGACCAACTCGATCCTGATGGAAAGGCTTGCGCCCGCAACGCTCGGCGCGCTCGTTGCGCTCTACGAGCACAAGGTTTTTTGTCAGGGCGTCATCTGGGGGATCAACTCCTTCGACCAGTGGGGCGTTGAGCTCGGCAAGTCGCTCGCGAAAAAAATCCTTCCCGAGATCGCGGCGATCGGCGAAAAGAAGCCGGCCGCCGCCGCGCATGACGGATCGACGAACGGCCTTATCGATCGCATCAATGCGCTCCGCGCCAATCGTGGGGAATGACCATGCTGAAGAAATCGATCATGGCGATGCTCGCGGTCCTCGCTCTTACGGGGTGCGAAGAGCGCCGGCGCCCGAAACCTGTTGTGCCGCCCGCGGAATCGGTAGCGGCGAGCGATGCGGCGGAGGCGCCCGCGGACAGCGAGGGTGCGCCCGCGAGCGAGGGCGAGGCGCCGGCGCCCGCGCCGATCGAGACGCTGGCGGACAGCGTCGACTGGCCGGAGACGAAGCTCCGCGCGAAGATCGTCACCTCAAAGGGCGACATCATCGCCGAGCTCTATCCGAACGAGGCGCCGAAGACTGTCGCCAACTTCGTTCAGTATGCGAAGGACGGGCATTACGACCGGCTGATCATTCACCGCGTCGTCCCCGGCTTCGTCATTCAGGGCGGCGGCTATAACAAATACTGGAGCGAGCGGCCGACGCGCGATCCCATTCCCTATGAGGGCGACAACGGCCTCAAGAATTACCGCACGACGCTCGCCATGGCGCGGACGCCGGATCCGGACAGCGCGTCGGCGCAGTGGTACGTCAATCTCCGCGACAACAACGAAAAGCTCGATCATTTCGTCAACGATCTTGGGCCTCGCTACGGCTATGCGGTGTTCGGCCGGGTGATCGGCGGGATGGAAGTCGCCGATGCGATCGGCGCGCTCGCCACCGGGCCCGGCGGACCATTTCCGTCTGAGGTCCCGATCGAGACCGTCACCATCAGCCGCGTCGATATCATTGAGAGCGGCGAGTAGCCTCGTTGCGCAGTAAGGCGCCTTCCGCTATCCCGCGCAGATGGTGAAGAAAGACAAACCTCAAAGGCCGAAAGCGCGAATCCCGCGCGGCTTCCGCGACCGTCTCGGCGCGGAGATCGTCGCCGAGCGCGAGATGCTGGCGCGGATCTCGGCCGTCTATGAATCCTTCGGCTTTGATCCGCTCGAGACGCCGGCCTTTGAATACACCGACGCGCTCGGCAAATTCCTTCCCGATGTCGATCGTCCCAATCAGGGCGTCTTTTCGCTTCAGGACGACGACGAGCAGTGGATGAGTTTGAGATACGACCTGACGGCGCCGCTCGCGCGGTATGTCGCTGAAAACTACGACGCGCTCGCAAAGCCCTTTCGCCGTTACGCGGTCGGCCCGGTCTGGCGCAACGAAAAACCGGGTCCCGGGCGCTTTCGCCAGTTCACGCAATGCGACGCCGACACGGTCGGCGCGCCGGCGCCCCATGCGGACGCTGAAATGTGCGTCCTCTTTGCAGAGGTGATCGAAGCGGCGGGCGTTCCGCGCGGGGATTTCCTAATTCGCGTCAGCAATCGGAAGATCGTAGACGGATTATTCGAGAAACTGGGCCTTGCGGGCGAAGGCGACGCTGCGCGGCGGCTCGGCGTCATGCGCGCGATGGACAAGCTCGACCGGCTCGGCGAGGCGGGCGTCCGTCAATTGTTGGGAGGCGGACGAAAGGACGAGAGCGGCGATTTCACGAAGGGCGTCGGGTTGTCCGACGCCATGACCGATGTCGTCGCCCTGTTTCTGAAATCGACGATCGGGGCGGGCGATGACAAGATCGCCGCGATTTCGAATGTTCTGGGCGAGACCGAAAGCGGCAAGGCGGGGCTCGACGAACTCATGGCGATCTCCCGGCAAATTCCTGACGCCCACAAGGGATCGGTCGCCATCGACTGCTCGATCATTCGCGGCCTTGAATATTACACCGGCCCCGTTTTTGAGGCCGATTTGACGGCGGAGTTCAGGGACGACAAGGGCCGGCCCGTCCGCTTCGGCTCGGTCGGCGGCGGCGGGCGTTATGACGGCCTCGTCGAGCGCTTCAAGGGCGTTGAGGTTCCTGCGGTCGGCATTTCGGTCGGCGTCTCGCGCCTTCTCGCGGCGCTTGAGATGATGCGTGGCGCAAGCGCGAAGACGATCGGGCCGGTCGTCGTCCTCGCGCTCGAGGACGATCAGATGGCGGAATATCAGAAAATGGCGGCGGAACTGCGCGCCGCCGGCATACGCGCGGAAGTCTATCTTGGCGGCTCGGGCATGCGCGCGCAGATGAAATACGCCGACAAGCGGGCAGCGCCCGTCGCGATCATCTTCGGCGAGGATGAACGCGCCAGGGGCGAAGTGACCGTCAAGAATCTCGTTCTCGGAGCTGGGCTTTCAAGGTCGATCGTAGACAACGCCGAATGGCGCGAGGCGCAGTGGGCGCAAAAATATGTTGCGCGTGACCAACTCGTCGCAGCGGTGAGGAAGGAGCTCGGCCTAATCGACACCATAAAGTCCTGAATTGACGCATTGCCGCGAAAGCCGGAACGCATTTATCTTGAATCCTCGCTTTCGCGAGGGTGAGCGGGAAGGGATAGGGCAGACTCATGATGAAACGCGCAACGGAGCGTGACGCGAAAAAGTGGGAACCGGTTTTTTGCAGAGTCACGCGACCACTCAAATTTCCAGCGCGAAATGCCGCTTGCGGATTTTTGCATCTTGCGCTCATTGCCGCCTTGACGGCGTCAACGGCGGCGTATGCGGCGCCCTTGTCCGATCCGGCGATGGAAGCCAAAGCGCGCGCCATTCACGACAGGGTCATCGCGCTCGACACCCATGTCGATATTCCCTTGGATTACGCGACCGCCGCGACCGACCCCGGCGGCTTCACCAAGGGCCAGGTCGACTTGCCGAAAATGCGCGCGGGCGGGCTCGATGCGGCGTTCTTCATCGTCTACACCCCGCAAGGCCTGCTCGACGATGAAGGGTATGAGGCGGCGCACGAAATCGCCTCGACGCGGCTTGCCGCCATTCACCGCATGACCGGCGCCTATCCGAAGGAGATCGCGCTCGCGATGAGCGCCGCCGATGCGAAAAAGATCGCGAAATCCGGCCGCAAGATCGCCTTCATCGGCATGGAAAACTCCTTTCCGCTGGGACCGGAGCCGACACAAGGCGATATCGACGCGCTTCAGCGCGCGGGCGTCCGCTACGCGGGGATCACCCATTTCGGCCACAACCAGTTCGGCGATTCCTCGAACCCGAATACGGATGCAGGGGATACGGACGAAAAATGGGGCGGCCTTTCGCCAAAGGGCCGCGAGCTTGTCGAAATGCTCAATCGCGCCGGGATCATGGTCGACGTCAGCCATTCGGGCCGAAAGACGATGATGCAGGCGATCGAGACTTCAAAGGCGCCGATCATCGCCTCGCATTCCGGCGTCAAGGCGGTCGCCGATTCCCCGCGCAATCTCGACGATGAGCAGTTGGCCGCGCTCGCGAAGAACGGCGGCGTCGTCCAGATCGTCGCGCTCGACGTCTATGTGAAGACGCTCAACGAGGCGCAGAAAGCCCTGCAGGACAAGGTTCGCAAGGAAATGGGTCTTGAAGCGTCGGCGGCGCGCGCGGCGATGAGCCCCGAAATTGAAGCCGATTACGAAAAGCGGCTTGAAGCGATGTGGGAGATCGAACCGCGCGCTTCCGTCGCCGATTTCGTCAATCACATCGATCATGCGGTGAAGGTCGCCGGGATCGACCATGTCGGCATCGCGTCGGACTTCGACGGCGGCGGCGGCGTCACCGGCTGGGAAGATGCGAGCGAGACGCTCAACGTGACGCGCGAACTCGTCAAACGCGGGTATGCGGAAGAAGAGATCGCAAAGCTCTGGAGCGGCAATCTCCTGCGCGTCCTCGCCGGCGTCGAAAAGACCGCGGCGACGCTAAAGAAAGAGACGGAATAATCCCTACGCCGCGCGGAGCTTTTTCAACACGAGCGAGCGCTTCGGCGGCTCGGAGCCGGGACCCCGGTCAACGCCAAGGCCCGCCCGTTCGATGATGTCGCGCGCAAGCATCGGCGCTTCCGAACGAAACATCGTCTTGCCGTCCTGATCGACGAAAATGACGAAAAAGCCTTCCTCAGCGTCCATAGCGTGGCGAAGAAGCGAGGCGTCGAGCCAGTCCATCTCGTCGCCGTTCCTTGTGGGCCGCTTTTGTCCGTAGACCTCGATCACTGAGACATCCTCGCGGATCAGGGCCGCGATCGCCGGCTTCAGGAGGCGGCGCTGCATCCGGCAGGCGTTGTGATTGGCGGTCGGCCCGATGATGAAGAGCGTGTTCTTCGGCGAAAAGCGCTTGGGTTCGGTCTCGCGGATCGCCGCCTTGATGTCGGGAAGCGGAATGGGGCCGCGCGCCGCGAAATAGGCGATCGCGCCGAAGATGATGCAGGTCGCAAGGATCAAAAGCGTCAGGCCCATGTCCCAAAACTAGCCAATCGCCCTTGACGGCGCGTTAACGAAATTCCCACAGGGGCCTCCGGAATCGGGGAAAATCCCGAGCGCGCGGCCGGTCTGTCCCGGCGCGGGTCAATATAAGGGCTTATTAAGACCCCTCCGCCAGGCGATGGTGCGGGCGATCCCCTCGGCGAGGCTTGTCCTCGGGTCATAGCCGAGGAGCGTCCTCGCCTTCTTGATGTCCGCCCAGGTCCGTTCGACATCGCCTTTCTGCATGCCCTTGAAGATTTTTTTCGCCTCGACCTTCAACTCTTTTTCAAGGAGCGAGACGAGCGTCATCAGCTCTTCGGGGCGATCATTGCCGAGATTGAAGATGCGGTGGAAGGCCGCGCCTTCGCCCGGCGGGGCGTCTGCGGCGGCGAGAACGCCGGCGACGATGTCGTCGATATAGGTGAAGTCGCGGGCCATTCGGCCTTCATTGAAGATCTCGATCGGCTCGCCCTTCAGCATCTTCTCGGCGAACGCAAGACAGGCCATGTCGGGCCTTCCCCATGGTCCGTATACGGTGAAAAACCTCAATCCTGTCAGCGGCAGGGCGTAAAGCCGCGCGTAGGACGCTGACATGATTTCGCCTGATTTCTTGGTCGCGCCGTAGAAGGAAACCGGCTCATCGACGCGGTCGTCCTCGGAAAAGGGCGTCTTCCTGTTGGCGCCGTAGACGGACGATGAGGAAGCGTAGACGAGATGGGGAATTTCGAGCTTGCGCCCGAGTTCAAGCAGCGACAGATGCCCGACGAGGTTTGATCTGGCGTAGGCGAAGGGATTTTCGATCGAGTAGCGAACGCCCGCCTGCGCGGCGAGGTGGATGATGAGGTCGAAACGGCCGCTCGCGGCCTTAACGAGCGCGTCGTAGTCGGCGATGTCGATCTCGCAGAACAGAAATCCCTTGCGCGAGGCGAGGCGTTCAAGGCGCGCGCGCTTCAACGGGGTCGGGTAGTAATCGTTGACATTATCGACGCCGACGACCGCATCGCCGCGGTCAAGCAGCGCCGCAGCCGTCGCTGCGCCGATGAAGCCCGCAGCTCCCGTCACCAGAACGCGCATTATCCCTAACGCCTCGGACCGATCATTCCGCCGCCGGCCGCTCCAGAACTTCATCGTAAAGGCCGGGCGCCAGCGTGCGCCGTCTATGCATCATCAGGGCCGAGATGGCCAGCATGGCGAACGAAACCGCGTAGAAGGCGAGCGCAGGGTCGGCGCCGCTGTCGGTGATCGCGAAGGTCGCGAGCGAGCCGGGGATCGCAAAGACCGCGTTGGCGAAAGTGCCGGCGGCCATGATGCGCGCGCGCACCATCGGCGGGGCTCGCCTCTGCACCGCCGCCTGCAGCGGCGCGATGTAAACGCCCATCAGCGCCGAGGTCGCGATGAAGAGGATGACGAGCATCAGCCCCGGCGCCGTCGTCGCAAGCTCCCCGGCGGAAAGCTTCTCGCCCTCAGGCGCTGCGGCGAGCGGCGTCAGCGCGGCGATCAGCAGGCTGAAAACGCCGGCGGCGCCGACGGAAAACGTCGAATAGCCAAGGCCCGATCGGCCCCTCGCGAGTCCGGCGGCGAAAATCGCGCCGAGACCCGCGCCGATCGCAAAGAGCCCGTTGAGGACGGTCGCGACGAGCGCGTCGGCGTTAAGGGAATCGCGCGCGTAAAGCGGCGTGATGACCGTCACCGCGGTCGACAGAAGAAAGAAGACGGCGACGCCGAGGAGCGGCGGCGCAACGCCGCGCGAGGAGCGCACGAAGCCGGCCATGCGGGCGATCTGCGCGATCCAGTTGAAGTCGATGCGAAGGTCCGGATCGTTGGCGCCCGCGCGCAAGGTCCGGAGCGCTGCAAGCCAGCCGATCGTCGAGGCTGAGATGAGAACGCCGCCGACGAGGAGACGCCCGTCTTCGCGCACGATCAGCGAGCCCCCGACCATGTAGCCGATGAGAATGAAGGAATAGAGGCCCGCATTGCAGAGGCCGTTGCCGCGAACGAGTTCGTCGGGCGCGAGATATTTCGGCATCGCGCTCGTCCGGACGGGCGAAAAGAAAGCGGACTGCGCCCCCATCGCGAACAGCATGAGGATCGCGAGCGCGCCGGCGCCGGCGAGGAAAGACGCCGCAGCGATCAGCATCAGGATTATTTCGGCGAATTTCGTGCGCCGGAACATCATCGACGTTTCGTATTTGTCGGCGAGCTGGCCTGAGAGCGGGGAGAACAGCATGATGGCGAGGGGAAGGAGCGCGCCGATGAACGGCAATGCGTTATCCGGCTTGCCGAAATCCGGCGCCGGGATGACGCCGTAAGGAACGCCGATGAGGAGCGATTGCCTCAGCACGTTGTCGGAAAACGTGCCGAAGGTCAGCGCGATCCACATCGGCCAGAAGCGGCGCTGCAGGAAGAGCGGCGGCGGTTTTTTGGTCAAGGCGTCTGCGCTCCCTAAGGCGTTTTCTTCTTCGGTTTCGGGTCGGGAAGGGGCGCCCGCATCATCTCCGCCCTATCCCGGCCGATAAGCTCAAGCGAGCGCCGTTCGATCGTTTCTTCAAGGCGGGCCATAAAGATTTCCTTTTCAAGTCCCGCCGGAATGGGATCGAGAAATTCGATGACGGCTTCGCCGGGCGTCAGTTTCCAGTCCTGCTGCGGCCAATGCCGGCCGAGATTTGTAGCGACAGGAACGGCGGGGCAGCCATAGGCGGCGTACATGTGAAAGACGCCGCGCTTGTAACGATAACGCTCGCCGACCGGCGCGAGGTGGCCTTCGGGATAGATCAGAATGCGCCGCCCGTGCGCCTGCGCCTCCTTCAGCTCATCGTCGACAAGGCGCGCGCGCGCGTAAGCGCCGCCGCAATTGTCGACAACGATCGCGCCCATTTTCCTCAATATGCCGCCGAGCAGCGGCAGTTTTTCAAGATGATCGCCGGTGACGAAAGCAAGGTCGTAGAATTGTGCGAACATCACGATGCCGTCGCCCCAGCTTTGATGTTTGGCGGCGATGATGCAGGGTCCGTCGGGAAGGCGCTCCTTCCCGCGGACGACGACTTTAACGCCGCCGATCCAGCGCATCCAGAACGTCAGCGCGCGCGTGTAGCCGAGAATCCACAGCATGATCGGCTTGCGGCTCGGAATGAGAATAAGCGGCGCGGCGGTCGTCGCGAAAAAAATTGACGTCGTCCAGTAAGCCGCCTGGAAGAGAATGCTGCGCATGGAGGATCCTTACTGGCGCGAGAGAGGCCGCATGACTGCGAGGGCGGCCGTCACCAGTTCATTGGCGTAAGAGGAGAGCGGACCCTTGATGCGCCCATAGTGAATTTGCAGCGCGGTCTGCAGGACGACGCCGAGCGCCATGCCGGCGATGAAGCCCGGTTCGCCGCGCGCGATCTCCCGGCGCCGGATCGCCGCGCTGATGATGTCCTCGACCGCGTCGACCGGGTTGTCGGCGCCTTCGGGCGTCGGCAGGAAGCGGTGCGCGTAGAGAAGGTGGAACGTGAACAGGGGAAAGTCCTCGTCGGCCGTCGCGCAATAGGCGTCGACGACGGCGGCGGTTTGCCCGGCGATCCCTTTCCTGTTCCGCGCAGCCTCCCGGACAAGGGCGGCAAGGCGCGCGTGGATTTTCAGGAACATCGCTGCGGCGAGCTCGTCTTTTGAATCGAAGTGGCGATAGATCGCCCCTTCCGAGCACGCCGCCGCCGCCGCGATTTCGCGCGTCGTCGCCGCGTCGACCCCTCGCGCGACGAAAAGGGCGAGCGCGGCCCGCTCGATCCGTTCTTTCGCCCCGCCGGTCTCTCCGCCCGTCTGCGGACCCGCTTCTTTCCATCGCGCCGCCATCCATCTCTCCAATGAGTGAGCGCTCACTCACATAAGAGGCGGCGGACAAGACGTCAAGGGCGGGGTTGGGGGCCAAGGCTGGGGATTAGGGATTGAAGGTGAGCGACCGTTCCCCTTCCAGGCGAAACCGCCAGGCGAAATACATCTTTTCGATCGCTTGAATCCGCGACGGAATTCTCCACCTCGCTCGTTGATATGTGCGAGTGCGGCGAGAGCCGCGCTCGCGGCTCTTTGACAAGTGAACTCAATGCAGGCGCGCTTTCTCTTTTTTTGCAGAGGCGGTGCGACCGCGTGCGGCTCTGCGCGGCCCCCGGATTTCCCGCATCCGGCGAATCGTCAAGATGCGGATAATCCGTACAAAACCGCTGGACGGCGCATGAAATCTCGACTCGTGGGGGGCGCGGGTGCGCGCGCAACCCGCCTTATACGGACAATTCTTCGCGCAAAGGGAGAGTTCTCACTTCCGGAGAAGCTCGCGCTGTACGATGAAAAATCCGACGGCGAGCGGCAGCCCGAGCGAGAGGCCGCGATAGATGAGCCCGCCCGCAAGCGCCGGTTCGACGCCAAGCCCGAGCGCTGCGAGCGCGGCGGTCATGCCCGCTTCGAATGAGCCAAGACCCATCGGCGTCGGCGCAATCGTTGCGGCGAGCGCGGCAAGGCTCACCGCAACGACAGACGCGAGAAAGGAAATGTCGTCGCCGATGGCGCGAAAGACGAACCACAGCGTCAGGCAGTCAAAGAGCCGCGCCGCCCCTTGCAGCAGCACGCACTGGGCGAAAAGGCCGCGTTCGACGATGACCATCCGTAGTGCGGATCGCGCCATTTCGCCGGCTTTCTTCAGCGTCTGCCGCCGCACCGGCGTTGCGCCGGACGAGACCGCATAGAAGGCGGCGATGACAAGCATCGCGAGGATGCTGACGATCATGATGAAATGCATGTCGGTGATGTTGATCGAAAGGCCTTTGACCGCGCCGCCCGCGAGCGTCACATAGGCGAGCGCCCCCGACGCGAAGACGAGAAAGGCGGCGATCGACGAACCGGCGCCGAAGACGAACGTCGTGAAGGCGGCGGCGGCCGAAACCCCGCGCCGGCTCAGCGCATGAATGAGAAATACGCCGCCTGAAATGCCGGCCGACGGCACCGCCTGGTCGGCGAAAAGCTTGCCGATGCTGAGATTGACGAGAGCGACGCGCGAAACCGACGCGTCATGCTTGCCAAGGACGAGCGCCCAGACGAACGCTTGCGCAAGAAAGGCGAAGACCTGCGCGAGGATCGCGAGCGCGATGGGTTGAGGTTCGGCTTCCGACGCTTTCTGGGCGAAGGCGCCGATGTCCCCGACATGAAAGACGAAAGCGATGACGCCGGCGAGCGCGACGAGGCCGACGATAAGACCCGCGAGCCGCGGCCGCTTGGCGCGCAGACCCTCGCCGCCCGCGGCTTGCGCCGCATCGGTCATCTCGTCGCGGCCTGATGGTCGCATGGATCGGCGTCTCCTGCTGGCTCCAACGGAAGACCCTAGCATGCGTTGCGTCCGCGTCCCGCGTTTGGCGGTTGAAAGCGCAGCGGCTATTCTAGAGACCGGCGAACGGGTGAAGGACCAGGCGGCGCTCGCAGTTCAGGCTTTGGCGCGCTTGATCCTTGTCAAACGCCGGCGCTCGCACGGCGCCATGGTGGCGTCGACGTCAACAGGGAGATGCGTCCATGCCGGTCAAGAAAATCTTTGCGCCTATCCAGAATGCGGACACGGCCGAAGCCGGCCTCAAGGCGGCGATCGCTCTCGCGCGGCGGCACAAGGGCCACATCGACGCGCTTCATATCCGCCAGCGGCCGAATGTTCCGGCGGGCGGCTATTATCCGGTCGGCGTCATTTTCGTCGATGAGCATCTCGTCGAACTGAAAGAAGCGCTCGAAGCGGAAGCCCAAAGCCTCAAAACGATCTTTGATCGCGTCATGAAGGCGGAAGGGATCGCAATTCTGACGCCCGGCGCGCATCGCGACGACGCCGGCGCGACGGCGTCCTGGCGCGACCAGCAGGGCATCCTCCCCTTCGATCTTTCCGCCGCCGCACGCGTGTCGGACATCACCTGTTTCGGCCGCAAGGACGGCGAACTCGCCTTTCCGGACGCGAGCCTCATCGAGGAGGCGATCTTCCAGTCCGGGCGGCCGGTGCTGATTGCGCCTGCGGGAAAGTTCGAGCGGACGCCGCGCCGCATCCTCGTCGCCTGGAACGGCGGGCGCGAAGCTGCGCGGGCGCTTTCCTCAGCGATGCCGCTCTTTGAAGAGACCGACGCCGTCTCCGTCATTTCCGTCGGCGCCATCCCCGCCGATCTCGAAGGGCCGGAGAAAGCCGCGGAGCTTCTGCGCCTTCACGGCGTCAAGGCCGACGCCGTCCGCCGGGCGCTCGCGAGCGGGGCGTCCGCTGAAGACGATCTCGTCGCTGCGGCGCGCGAGTGGAAAGCCGATCTCATCGTCATGGGCGCCTATTCGCATTCGCGCTGGCGCGAGCTCGTGCTCGGCGGATTCACGAGAAAGCTCCTGAAGCAGTCGGAGTTTCCGCTGTTTCTCGCGCATTGACGGAGCGCGCCCCATCCTTCGAGACGCGATGCTTCGCATCGCTCCTCAGGATGAGGAAATTTTTTCTGCGCCAGGACATGCCTCATCCTGAGGAGCCGCGCGCAGCGCGGCGTCTCGAAGGATAGGATAGAAGGACCGGTGGACGTAGACT
>JBMOOR010000161.1:0-14058 GCA_049324555.1 Pseudomonadota bacterium
CAAACGTAGGCGCTGGCGGCGTCGGAGTAAACCCATAAATTGAAAGCGACTCCCATAAGCACTGATTCTGACCGCTTCCGGCGCTAGCAGAGTCGCGATCGCGTTCCCCACTTGTTCCGCGCCGGCAATCGCGACTAGTTAATTCCATGCTCTGGACCCCTGAACAGGATAACGCCCTCAAGGCCGTCGACCGCTGGCTGCGTAAGGGCGAATCTCAAGTCTTTCGCCTCTTCGGCTACGCGGGCGCAGGCAAGACGACGCTCGCGCGGCATTTCGCCGAGAGTGCCGGCGAGGTCGCCTTCGCCGCCTTCACCGGCAAGGCGGCGCATGTGATGCGGCAGAAGGGATGCGAGGGCGCGTCGACGATTCACTCGCTCATCTATCGCCCGGCGCGCGACGATGAAGCAGAGGAAGGCGAGCTTCAGTTCACGCTGCGCCGCGACGCGCCGGCGTCGAAGGCCGATCTCATCATCATCGACGAATGTTCGATGGTCGATGAAGACTTGGGGCGCGATCTTCTCTCCTTCGGCAAACCGGTGCTCGTGCTCGGCGATCCCGCGCAATTGCCGCCGGTCAAGGGCGGCGGCTTCTTCACCGAGGCCGAGCCTGATTTCATGCTGACGGAAATTCACCGGCAGGCGCAGGGAAACCCGATCATCCGCCTCTCAATGCAAATTCGCGAAGGCCGTCCGCAAACCGGGTCTGACGATTTCGGCGGCGATCATTCCTGCCGCATCATCCGGCGCGATGAAGTGACGAGCGAAGACATTCTCGGCGCCGATCAAGTCCTCGTCGGCACCAACCGGACGCGCAAACGCTTCAACGATCGCATCAGGGAATTGAGAGGCCATTCCGATCCCTTCCCCGAAGCGATGGAAAAGCTCGTCTGCCTGCGGAACAACAAGTCAAAGGGGCTTTTGAACGGCGGCATCTGGACGGTCGTCCTCAAAAAGGCGCCGCGCGGAGAAAAAGCGCGGATGATCGTTGCGCCGGAGGATGGCGGGAAGACCGTCTCGATCTCCGTGCCGAAGGCGATGTTCACGGATGGACCTGAAAATGTCCCGTGGCCTGTACGCAAGAATTCGGACGAATTCGATTACGGCTACGCCCTGACCGTCCACAAGGCGCAAGGGTCGCAATGGAACAAAGTCGTCCTCTTCGATGAGAGTTTCGCCTTCCGCGAGCAGGGCGCCCGCTGGCTCTACACGGGCGTGACGCGCGCCGCGGAGAAACTGACGCTTGTGCGGTGAGGCGAAATCCCTGCAGAAATCAAAGACAAGGAGCACGCTCTATTGGCCGCACACACTTTGGCCGCGCCGGCTTAGGTTCCAGCGATCCGTTGATTCCACTCAAGACTCGGATGATTGGCGCTTTACAAGGCCTACACACGGGCCAACACTGTCGTCGTCGCGTCCGCGACGAGATGTGGGGAGAATGATTGTGAAACGTCTCTTGCGCCTCGGCGCCTTGTTCGCCGCCGCCTGCTTGCCGCTCGCCTCCGCCGCCGCCCAGACGCCTCCCTCCGTGTCCGTCTCAATTTCGCCTGCGTCGGCGATCGAAGGCGGAAGATTTCTCGTCACCTTCAAACGAAGCGGCGACGTATCGCTAACCTCGTCGGTCGCATGGGCGATTTCGGGCGCGGCCGACGGCGCCGATTTCGGGCAAGGCGCGCTTCCCGCAGGGACAATCAATTTCAAGATCGGACAGGCGCAGAAAGGTTTCTGGCTCAGTACGCTGAATGACCCCGATTTTGAAAGCGATGAAATATTCGACGTCGTTCTTTCAGCGCCGATCAATGCGACAATCGCTGCAGGTCAGGCGAGCGCGACCATCCTCAACGACGACATTCCCTCACGCTCGCCCTTTACGCTCGTCAATCCGGCTCACTCCGCCTATTGGGCGCGCGAGGATGCGTTCATCAACAATCTCCTTGTCGCCGGCAAGGATTACGACCTCTGGGTCGCGAACGGAACTGTCGACCCGCTCACGGCGCGTTTCGTGAAGCTGCCGGCGACAGGACGGATAAAGGTCGGCCCGGGACGAAGCGGCGGCGTTCCTGGCGCCGGCGATTTCTACAAGGGGGAATGGATTCTTGATTGGGAGGGCGACGGCGACCTTTCGATCAAAGGCGGCGCTGGAACGACAACACGCATTTCCGCAAACCGGATCGAAGAGGATTACGATCCAGCCCTCCATGGCGCCGCGGCGCCGAATGTGTGGATCGATCGCATCGGTCCGGCGGGCGTTTCCAACATCCGCTATTACCGCGCCGAGCATGAGGCGCTCCTTAACGCCGGCGAAGTCTTCGATCCGCGCTGGCTCGCCGACATTTCCCGCTTCGATGCGTTCCGGCCGATGGACTGGACCGGCGTCAACAGCGATATCGAGATCAAGGCGTCCGATCGTCCGCCTGCGAACCGTCCGTTCTATATGGATGGGCGCGTCCCCGACGCAATCCTCGTGCGCGCCGCCGTCGAATCCGGCGCAGCGCTCTGGCTCAACGCCCCCGGCCTTCTCGGCTGCCCGCCGTCGGTCGCGGCGATTCTGCGTGACACGACAATCCCCCAGGCGGATCGGGTCGCCGCCGCAGAAGCGGCCTTCGACGAAGTGATGGCGAGCGAGGAGCCGCTCTTCTGGGCGCGCGCGATCGTCGCTGAACTTGAGCGCCAGAATTATCCGGTCACGCGCCCGCTCTATATCGAACTCGACAATGAGGTGTGGAATACGACATTTCACGCCTCGACGAATTTCTATTCCGGAATCGGTCAGGCGCTTAAAGCGCGCAATTTTCCCGCGCCGGGCAATGTGCGCGCAGGTTACGGCTACCGCTCCGCGCAGTTCGCCGCACTTTTCGCACAAGCGCTCGCCGAAAGCGGCCGCGAGGCCCAGATCTGGACGATGGTGATCGCGGCGCACACTTACGATCCGTCGCGAACCGTCGATGCGCTCAAAGGAATCTCGGCCTTCGGCGGCCCGGAACCGATGAGCCGCTACGGCGTTGCGACGACGAACTATTTTTCCGGCGGATTCAAATGGCATTCCGAAAACATGCTCTTCGGCGCAAGCCTCGATCAGGCGACGTGGCGCCAGCAATGGCTCGCCGAACTCGCCGCCGATCCCGCCGCGCTCTTTCAACGGATCACGGATTACATTCTCTCGCCGATCCCGATGCGCGCCAACGTCGCCTACTACGCCCAGTTCGCCGCCGCCAACAAGGCCGCCGCCGACGCTGTCGGCGCACGATGGATCGGCAATTTCGAAGGCGACTCGAACGATGCGCTGGACATTGTCCTCGGGTTTGATCCCGCTGCCGTTCAACTGTTCAAGCAGTGGCATGAAAGCGACGCGAACGGACGGGCGATCGCCGCTGTCGCCGACGATATCCGGCGAACCGAACCCGGCGCCTTCATCGCATCCTATGTTTTCTGCGCCGCCCGGCGCACGCCGACGACGCCCTGGGTCGAATGCACGCCGTGGGATCAGGCGGGCGGCGACAACGCCGCCTGGAATCTGCTGCTGAAGCCCTGAAAGCTAAACTCCCTTCACGTCTTTCAAGGCGAACGCGCCGTCAATCCGGCCGTCGACGCGTTTCAGGAGCACGTCGATGAGATCGAAGATGACATCGAATTCCCTGAGGATCTTTTCGACGCGCGCGGGACCTTGAAGCGGCGCGAACATCGTGCCGATATTCAGCCGGTCGCCGGTTTCGATCGCGATGAACAGCTTTCCGTCATCGAACGCCGCGCGAAGCTTCTTGCCGCCGAACAGACGCTCAAGCTCTTGAAAACGCTCTAACACGACCGGATCGAGAAGATCGCGCGCCTCGACCTGATCGGTCGACCACGCCTCGAACGCCTTTTCGAACACGGGCGAAGCAAGGCCGACCCGCGAATATTCTTTTCCGGGCCGCATCAGCACATTGAGCGGTCCCATGTCGCGCAAGATGACGGTCGATCCAAGAAACCGCTTTGGATAATCGATGACGAACAGCTGGCCGTGAAAGACGGTGCGCGTTGAGGAGTTCTTGCCCGACGATTTGTATTTGAGGTGCGCCTCGCAGAAAACGAAGCCGCTTGCGCCATGCGCGCCCGCGACCTCGTCCTCCCATGCTTCGCGATTGTGGTTCGGCAACAGTTTCAGCCGGCGAAACGGTTCGTAATATCCTGGCCGATCCAGCTTTCCGCGATAGGCGAAGCCGAGCCTGCCGGCGATGCGGTCGAGGAGCCCATGCGTGATGTCGGCGCGCGCGCGATCGAGGAGCCAGGCCGAAAGCGCGGCCCCGCCCATGGCGATGAAGATCGCGACCTGCAGCTTCATCTCGCTGAACGGCGCATAGAGCGCGATCGAGAGCGCGAGGACGGCGGTCGCGGCGCCGAGAATTAAGACATTGGTAACGGCTGCGGCGCGCGCAGATTCCTTTTCCGCGAGATAGGGCGCGATCGACGTTTCATAAAACGGCTGAAAGCCGGCGAACTCGTTCCGGCCGGAAGGCGGCGTCAGCATGATCCGGGGCCGTTCCAATGGTGTTTCTCCGACCAGCCTTGCGCGCCATGGTAAACCGCCATTTAACGCTCGGCGACTAGGCTCTCCCCGATTTTTGGGTGAGAACGCCATGAACCTCCTTCGTCCGCGACGGTCCGTCCGCGACTTCGGCGAAGACTCCCTGACGCCTGAAATGGTCGTCGATCGACGCATTCTCGAATTCAAGCGGCAAATTCCGCCGGTCAATCTTGCGATCGCGGTCGCAACCGGATTCGTCATTTTCGCAGTGCGCCCATCGCTTCTTGTCTATTTCGCCGCCGCCTACTTCTTTTATGCGGCGTTCGCGGCGCTGCAGGCGCGCAATTGGCTCAAGCTCGACCCAGCCGCAATGACGATCGAGAGAAAGCGCCGCCTTCTCGCAAGGACCGGCGCGCTCGCCATCGGTCAAGCGATCGGCTGCGCCCTCATCGCCATCGCGCTCTTTGAACTCGCCTCGATCGACCGGAAAATCATCCTGACCGCCTGGGTCGCCTTCTGCGCCTTTGGCGGCGCGGTCTCCCTCGCCGCGGACGGGCGCGTCTCACGCCGCGTCATCCTCATCTGCATCGCCCCTTTCGCCGCCCGCGTGCTCGCCGAGGGCGATGCAACGCTTGCAGCGCTCGCAATCCTCCTTTCGCTCGCTGGCCTCGTTGGAATCCAGCTCCTGTCGCGCCATGATCTCCTCATTCGCGAAATCTGCCAGGAACGGTCCGAAAGCCTGCAAACTGCGCAAAAGGCGCAAGCGACGCTGCGCGGCTTCATGGAAATGGCGTCGGACTGGGCGTGGGAAACCGACGCCGGACACCGCCTCACCTATATGTCGCCCAAAATCCACAACCTCATAGGCAAGGAGGCGGAAGAAATCGTTGGGCGGCATATCAGCGACGTCTTCACGGCGGAGTTCTACGCCGGGCCTGCTCATCAGCGTGCGGAGCTTCGCGCCGCGCTCGCCGAGCGGCGTAATCTTCGCGGCTATGTCTACGCCGTCCGCGACAAGGACGGCCGCATCCGCACGATATCGAGTTCGATGGCGCACCATTACAGCGACGCAGGCGACTATCTCGGCGTGCGCGGCTGGACGTCCGACATCACCGAACGCATCGAGCAACGCAAGAAGATAGAGGAAAGCCGCGCGCTCCTTCAGCTGACAAATACGCGGCTTGAAGCAGAGGTTGCGCGGCGAACAGCCGAACTCCGCGATCGGACCGAGCTTCTCGGCGAAGTCATCGAGACAATGGCGGACGGCCTCGCCGTGTTCGACGATGACTTCATTATTGAAATCTCGAACGCCAGGGCGGCGACGCTGTCCGGCTTGCCGTCCGATGTCTGGGCGGCGGGACGCAGCGTCATCGACGTGCTCGACATCGGCATTCGGCACAAGCTTTACGTCTATGAGACGCGCGAGGACTATTTCGATGACATGTCGCGCACGCTGAAGGAGACCGGCCGCTTCAGCGCGGTCCGACGCCAGAAGGACGGGCGGATCATCGCTGAGAACATCCGGCGCCGGCCCGCCGGCGGCTATGTCGTCACCTATAACGACATAACGAGCGCCAAGCAGCGCGAAACCGAACTTGAGAAGCTGACCGTCGAACTGATGGAAGCCAAGGAGATCGCCGAGAGCGCGAGCCGCGCCAAGTCGACCTTCCTCGCCAATATGAGCCACGAGATCCGCACACCGATGAACGGCGTCATCGGCATGGCCTCGCTTCTTCTCGACACCGCGCTTTCCTCCCGCCAGCACGAGATGGCGCAAGTGATCGTCAACAGCGGCGAAAATCTCCTGACCATCATCAACGACATTCTGGACTTTTCTAAACTCGAAGCCGGAAAAATGTCGATGGCGAAAGAGCCGTTCGATCTTCGCGCCGCGATCGAAGACGTCATCGCGCTTCTCAATCTCAATGTGCAGGAAAAGGGCCTTGAGTTGATGCTGCGCTATCAGCCGACGCTCGGCTCGCGCTTCATCGGCGATCCGGGGCGCATTCGCCAGATCGTGACGAACCTTGTCGGCAATGCGATCAAGTTCACCGAGCAAGGTCATGTTCTTATTTCGGTGTCTGGCCGTCGACGCGGCGAGACCGCCGACGTTGAGATCGCGGTCGAAGATACGGGCTGCGGCATCGCCGCCGACAAGATTGAGACGATTTTCAAAGCCTTCGAGCAGGTCGACAATTCTTCGGCGCGCCGCCACGACGGAACGGGGCTCGGCCTCGCCATTACGAAAAAGCTCGTTGAGGCGATGAATGGTTCGATCGCCGCATCGAGCACGCTCGGCGTCGGGTCGCGGTTCACAATCCGCGCGCCGCTTGTCATCGACGCCAGCGCGCCGGCGATTGCGCCCTCGGCCGATGATCTCGTCGGCGTCAGGGCGTTCATCGTCGATGATCGCAAGGTCAATCGCGACATCCTGATCGAACAGCTCGCCGCGTGGGGTGTCAAAACCGACGCCTTCATCGACGCTGCTTCCGCCTACGCCGCCGCCGAGACCGCCGCGCGTGCTGGCGCTCCTTACGATCTTGCGATCCTTGATCAGCAGATGCCGGATATCGACGGCGTCGAACTCGCCCGGCGTCTCCGCCAGAATCCGGCGACGATTGCCACGCCGCTGATCCTGCTCACTTCCGCGGGGCGTAAAGGAAAACCGGACGAAGTCACTGACGCGCTTTTCGACGCCTATCTTGTGAAGCCCGCGCGCATGTCGGTCCTTCTCGACGCAGTCGTCGCATGCCTCCAGGGCCGCGCCGCGGATCTTGCGTCGACAGCGGCGGCCTCCCTTAAAAGCGCCGAGGCGCCCGTCGCGAACGACGCCGACCGCGTCAAAGTTCTCGTCGCCGAGGACAATATCGTCAATCAGATGGTCATCGCCTCGATGCTTGAGAAGATCGGCTGCAAGGCGACGATCGCTTCAAACGGGAGGGAGGCTGTCGACCGCTATGCGGAGGCCGACTTCGCCATCGTGTTGATGGACATCTCAATGCCGGAGATGGACGGCGTCGAAGCGACCGCGCTCATCCGTACCATTCAGGAAAAGACCGGAAAGCGGGCGCCGATCATCGGCGTCACCGCCCACGCGATGCAGGAAGATCGGCAGCGCTGCATCGACGCGGGGATGGACGATTACCTGCCGAAGCCGGTCAAATACGACCTCTTGCGTCGCGTGTTCGATCGTTGGGCGAAGGCCTCGGACCCCGCGGACCGGCGATCTGGTTAAAGCGCCGCCTCGCGCTCAGCCGCGCGGCGCGGTTCCTCCTCCTCGCCGCCTTCCGTTTGCCGGCGCCAGAGCGCAGCATAGATGCCGTCCATTGCGAGCAGCGCTTCATGACGGCCCTGTTCGACAATGCGCCCGCCGTCGAGAACAAGAATGGAATCGGCGCGCGCAATCGTCGAGAGGCGATGCGCGACCGCAATCGTCGTTCGCCCGCGCGCAGCTTCCGCGAGTGCGCCCTGCACGTCCTGCTCTGTCGCCGAGTCGAGCGAAGACGTCGCCTCGTCAAGGACGAGGATTGCGGGATCGAGCAGGATCGCGCGCGCCACGCCGACACGCTGCTTTTCCCCGCCGGAGAGTTTCAATCCCCGTTCGCCTACTTTCGTATCGAGGCCGTTCGGCAGTCCGTCAATGAATGGTCCGAGCTGCGCGCGCCGCGCCGCCGCCATGATTGTTTCGTCGCTTGCACCCGGGCGCGCATAAGAGAGGTTGAAGCGCAGAGTGTCGTTGAACAGGACGACTTCCTGCGGCACGAGACCGAGCGCGGCGCGGAGCGATTGCTGCTTTACGTCGCGAATGTCGACGCCGTCGATGAGGACGCGCCCCGCCGAAGGATCGTAGAAGCGGAAAAGGAGCTTCAGGATCGTCGACTTGCCGGCGCCCGACGGGCCGACAATGCCGACGAACGAGCCGCCGGGAATGTCGAAGCTGACGCCGGCAAGCCCGGCGATCCGGCCCTCATGCGTGAATGAGACATTTTCAAAACGGATTGCGCCGCGCGATGGAGCGAGCGCGGCCGCGCCCGGCTTGTCTTTGATTGCGGGCTTAAGATCGAGGAGATCGAACAGTTTTTCGATATCGACGGCGCCCTGCTTTATTTCACGCCATGCGAATCCGAGGATGTTGAGCGGGCGATAGATATTCGTCAGCATCAGGATGACAGCGGTGATGTCGCCCGCCTTGAGCGCTCCCTCCTTCACTGCTGAAGCCGAGAGCAGCGCAGCCGCGAGCAGGCCCGCCGTCATGATGAATTCCTGGCCCGCATTGAGGAAGGCGAGCGATTGCGCCTGGCGTACGAAACGATCGTTGTAGGCTTGCATCGCGTGGTCATAACGCGCCGTTTCGCGCGCCTCCGCTGCGAAGGCCTTGACCGTCTCGAAATTCGTCAGCGTATCCATCGTGATCGCCCGAAGTTCGGTGTCGGCCTCGTTCATCGCGCGGCGATGGGCGTTGCGCCATTCGGTGATGATAACTGTAAAGATCGCATAGGCGACGACGGTCGTGATCGCAGCCGCGGCGAGAGTCCATGAGTAGAACGCCGCCATCACACCGGCGGCGAGCAACAGTTCGATCGCGGTCGGACCGATATTGAAGGCAAGAAAGCGCAGCAGGAATTCCATCGCGCCGGCGCCTCGCTCGATGATGCGGTTGATGGCGCCCGCGCGGCGCGTCAGGTGAAACTGGAGCGACTGCGCTTGCGCATGCGCAAAAGCATCGACGGCGACGACGCGATTGGCGTCCTGCGTCACGCGCGTGAAGAACGCGTCTCGCAACTGCGGCAGGCCGTTCGACAGAAACCGGGCAATCGCGAATAACCCGAAAGACATCGCGAAGACGGGCGCCGCGCCCGCAAGCCCCCGGCCTTCGACGACGGCGTTGATCCCCTCGCCCATCCACACCGGCGCCGCGACCGCGAAGATCTTTGCGCCAAGCGTCAGGATGGCTGCCGCCGCCATGCGCGGGCGCCACCGGCCGAGTTCCGGCCGCCAGAGCATGGCGCCCATGCGGGCGAGCGTCCGCCAGAAGCTTTTTGGTTGCGCCGCCGTTTCGGTGAACTCGCTCATGACGCCTCTTGCTGTGCGCCGCAAAACTCCGGCTGCCTATCTATAGTTGTTTTATTATTCATACACTCTTGTTAGTTGTGCTTCATAACCTGCTCGGAATAGCCCTGCGACGAACGGCGAGGAGAAGATGACGGTCAATACCACGCGGGTCGCGCAAAGGCTCGCCGCCATCGCCGCGCAGCCGCCAGTTTCCGTCGAGGCGGCCAGACCATCTCCCGGCGACGGGCGGACTGAGCAAAGGCGTCTCGTATATCGGTTCGCGCGCATTGTGCTTTCCGACCGTTCGGAAGTGGATTGCATCGTCTCGGATTTGAGCGTGAGGGGCGCACGAATCGAGCTCGAAAGCGCGCTCGCCCTTCCTCAGGCCGTCAAGCTGAAAATAGTCCTTACGGGACAAACGCGCCGGGCGCGTGTCGCCTGGCAACGCGACCGCGCGGCCGGCCTGTCATTCAGCCTCGAGCGGCAAGCGTCTTTTGCCTCCTCCTCTTCCGCCAAGACTTAACACTTAGATAACGCTCAAGGAGTCATGCTTTGCGCCGCTTCCAGCGCAAGAAGGGCTGAATGGCGAAGGATGCGACGGATGATCGGCTGAAACGGCGCCTAGCTTCACTCGCCGCTGCATCCCCTTCTGCGCCGATCGCCGCCGAAAAGCCAAAAGCCGCAAAGAAGACAGAGCGGGCGTCCGCGCGCACGCCGACCTATCGAATGGGCCGCGTGATCTACAGCGGCAAGAATGAGCTGAATTGCGTCATCAAGGATATCGGCGCCAGCGGCGCCCGCATCATCCTTGACGGCGAAGCAGCCTTGCCGCCGAAGGTCACTCTCGTCATTTCCCAGACTGCGGCCCGCAAGCAGGCGAATGTCGTCTGGCAGAAAGAGCGCGAGGTCGGATTGTCTTTCGCCTGAGGCGACCTCAAAGGGGACGACGGGGGCGCGGCGGGTTGACGCCGGTCAAAGCGACCTCTTGGAAATGCCTGGCGAAAGCATATTTTGGAGGGGCGTTAGCAAGCGATGATGAGGAAGCCCGTTGCGTCTTAGCCGCCGATCCTTCCTTCAGGCGAGCCTCACCGCTGCGGCTGCGGGAAGCATCGCTCCTGCTTTCGCAAAAGCCGCTCCGGCGGGGAATTCCGATATCGCGGCGGTCGCGGCGCGCGTTCTCGCGCGGAACGCATCGCGCGTTTCTCACTCCGATATTGTCGGCATTGTCGATTTCGCCGCGCCGTCATGGAAGGCGCGCTTGCATCTCGTCGACATGATCGACGGCAAGGCATCCTCTTTTTTGACCGCGCATGGACGCGGCTCCGATCCTGCTCATTCCGGCTGGCTTCAAAGCTTTTCGAATGAGCCGGGCTCAAATGCGACATCGAAGGGCGCCTATCTGACGGGCGGCGAATATCAGGGAAAATATGGCCGCTCGATGCGGCTCACGGGGCTCGATCCGGACAACAGCAACGCCGAAGCGCGGGCGATCGTCATCCACCCCGCCTGGTATGTCAGCGAAGGCATGCTCGAAAAATATGGGAAGCTTGGGCGCAGCGAAGGCTGTTTTGCGCTCTGCGCTGAGGACCTTGCCGGGGTCATCGACCGGCTCGGACCCGGGCGGCTTCTTTATGTGGGAAAATTCGCCGAACTCGCCGGCTGACGGAAATTCCGACCAATGAGCAATCCGTGCACGCCAAGCGATAGCGGCGCGGTCGCGAGATCCTCTCGTAAACGATTT
Source organism: Pseudomonadota bacterium (assembly GCA_049324555.1). GTDB lineage: Bacteria > Pseudomonadota > Alphaproteobacteria > Caulobacterales > Parvularculaceae > Amphiplicatus. Next base: position 11,294 of record JBMOOR010000161.1, read on the forward strand.
GGCAATTCTTGTATACGCATCGCCTCGCCCCGCGGCCTGCCGCAGCTGACGCGTCGACGGGACGCGAACGGCTGAATCAGCCTATCCGGCTGAGACGGGATCATCAGTCTTTCACGAATCCTGCCGCATAGTGTTGGAGGGTGACGTGTGCGGCCGCGCCGGCGCGCGGCGCCCGAGATTCCTCGCCGGAGACAGAGAATGCGTCTTGAAGAGATGTTGCGCGTTTCAGCGGCGAGAACGCCGGATGCGCCCGCGGCGTTCGAGCCTGGCGGCGCGTCAATCGATTACCGCTCGCTCGATGCTTATTCGACGGCGATTGCAGAACAGCTCGCCTGCTTCGGCGTCAAGGAAGGCGACCGGGTCGGGCTTTGCACGCCGAAGACGATCGCAGCGCTCGGCTCTGTCTTTGGCGTAATGAAAGCGGGCGGCGCTTACGTCCCGGTCGATTATTCGGCGCCCGCGACCCGCAACGGCTTCATTTTCTCCGATTGCGAGGTGCGAGCCCTAATCGCCGATCGCGACCTCGCCGATGGGCTTATCCCTAACCTTTCGCACGGCGCCGGCGAATGGCGGACCGAAGACCTCGCCGGAGAGGCCGACCGTTCAGGCGCCGCCGTCGTCATTCACCGTCCGGTCCGCTCTGCGCCGGCGAATCATCGCCGTGCGACCGACGCGGACGCCCTCGCCTATATTCTTTACACCTCCGGTTCGACAGGCAAACCCAAAGGCGTGATGCACAGCCACCGGACGGCGCGCGCCTTCATCGACTGGTGTTCGGCGGAATTCTCGCCGACGGCGAACGACGTCTTCAGTTCGCACGCGCCGTTCCACTTCGATCTTTCGATTCTCGATCTTTACGTCTCGATCAAGCACGGCGCATCGATCGTCCTCATCGACGCGACGACCGGCAAGCAGGCGCAGGCGATCTCAAGTCTTATTGACGCGCGCGGGATCAGCATCTGGTATTCGACGCCGTCGATCCTTCGCATGCTGATCGATGACGGCGGCTTCGAACAGAGGCGCTTTCCGCGCCTGCGGACCGTCATCTTCGCCGGCGAGGTCTATCCGCCGAAACAGCTCGCAAAGCTTGTGCGCGCCATGCCGGGGGCGGCGCTCTATAATCTTTATGGGCCGACCGAGACCAATGTGTGCACCTATTACCGCACGCCCTCGGCATTCGATGAGTTGAGCGACCCGCTTCCGATCGGCTATCCCTGTTCGGGCGACCGGCCGCGCGTCGTCGATGCGGACGGACGAATTGTCAGCGCCGGCGAAGCGGGAGAATTGCTGATCGCCGGCGGATCCGTCATGCTTGGCTATTGGAACCTTCCCGAGCGCAACGCGGAGGCCTTTGTTCGTGATGCGGAAGGCGACTGGTATCGCACGGGCGACATTGTCCGTGAAAGGAGCGACGGCGCGTTCATCTTCATCGGCCGGCGCGACCGGATGGTGAAGCGGCGCGGCTATCGCGTCGAACTCGGCGAGATCGAGGCCGCGCTCAATAAGCATCCAAACATCGCGGAAGCCGCCGTGATCGCCGCTCCGGCCGCGAATGACGATATCGCGATCAGGGCTTTCATCGCCTGGGCGGGCGACGGCAAGCCGTCGATCATCGAGATGAAGAAACACTGTTCGCAAAACGTGCCGCTCTATATGGTCCCCGACCAGTTCATCTTCGTCGATGTCCTGCCGAAGACATCGACCGACAAGATCGACTACCAGACGCTGAAAGGGCGCGCGTGATGGACTTCTCCCTGACCGAGCAACAGCGGGTGCTTAAAGATCAGATCACGCGATTTGCGCGGGGCGAACTCTCTCCCGGCGCGATGGAGCGCGACGAGGCGCACGAATTCTCGCGTGAACTCTGGCGCAAATGCGGAGCGATGGGCCTTCAGGGCCTTCCGGTCGATCCGAATTACGGCGGCGCCGGCGCCGATCCCTTGTCGACCGCTATCGGCCTCGAAGCCCTGGGGCGCGGCTGCGACGACGGCGGGCTTGTGTTCGCCGTCTGTGCGCATCTTCTCGCTTGCGTCGTGCCGATCTGGAAGCACGGGAGCGAGGACATCAAGACGCGATACCTGCCGCGCCTCTGCGACGGGACGCTTGTCGCAGTCAATGCGATGACGGAGCCCGGCGGCGGATCCGACGCTTTCTCGATGAAGACGCGCGCTGTCGCGGACGGCGATGATTTCGTCATCACCGGCTCGAAGATTTTCAGCTCGAACGGCCCGGTCGCCGATGTCGCGCTCGTCTATGCGGCGACCGCGCCGGAAAAAGGCTTCATGGGCGGAATCACCGCGTTTCTGGTCGAAGCCGGAACGCCGGGCTTCAGGCGCGGCCAGACTTTCAAGAAGATGGGCCTCAACACCTGTCCGATCGGCGAACTTGTTTTCGATGAGGTGCGCGTGCCGAAGAGGCAGATTGTCGGCGGGGTCGGCGGCGGCGGTCCGATCTTTTCGCAGTCTATGGAATGGGAGCGCATCTGCCTTGTCGCGGCGCATGTCGGCTCGATGGAGCGCCTTCTCGATCAGGCGGTCGATTACGCGCGCACGCGAACATCCTTCGGCCAGAAGATCGGGCATTATCAAGCTGTCGCGCACAAGATCGCGGACATGAAGGTGAGGCTCGAAGCAAGCCGCCTTCTCGTCTATCGCGCGGCGTCGATGCTCGGCGAGCGCCAGAGCGTCGGCATGGACGCTTCGATCACAAAACTCTTTGTGAGCGAGTCGCTCGTTCGCTCCGCGCTCGATACGGTTCAGGTGCTC